>JBFFFS010000001.1:0-48462 GCA_041557855.1 Roseobacter sp.
CCATTTGCGCATTTGTCTTTTGAGCCGTTCCTCGTCTGACCGTCTCAGTATCAAACCTTGAAGCTTCGATACCATGGCTGCCTCGAAAATGTCTTCGCGGATGCTGGTGGTCGGGCAATCGCCAGTGTGACACCGATAATATGCCCGCCCAGTTCTGCTTGGTTTGAAGCGTAAATATTTAGAAGGAAGGGCGGAAAGCGGACCTTCGCTGCAGCGTGTACCAATTTCAGCTGTGCGGACAATGCTTCCTTACATGTCACTCGGTTCCGAGTCCTTATTGCAGATCGATCAGGTACGTTTCTGAAAATGCAAATGCTGCGCGCTGGGTATCTGGTGTCCGCCCGCTTGGGAAGAAGAGACGCGCGCCGCCATTCCCTGGTTCTTGACCTTGACGTTATCGCCCGGGGCTTCGAGAAAGGTCTAACCTCGAGCACTGAACAAAGGAGAGGCAAATGAAGTTTCGCTTTCCCATCGTCATCATCGACGAGGATTTCCGGTCAGAAAACACATCGGGGTTTGGAATCCGCGCGCTTGCACAGGCCTTCGAAAATGAGGGATTCGAGATACTGGGCGCGACAAGCTACGGCGATCTGTCTCAATTTGCGCAACAGCAGAGCCGCGCGTCTGCTTTCATTCTGTCGATCGACGACGAAGAGTTCAGCCCCAGCCCCGATCTCGACCCGGCGGTTCTGAACTTGCGCAGCTTCATAGAGGAGGTGCGGTGGAAAAACGCCGACGTGCCGATATACGTCTATGGCGAGACCAAGACCTCGCGGCACTTGCCCAACGACATCCTGCGCGAATTGCACGGCTTCATCCACATGTTCGAGGATACGCCGGAGTTCGTCGCGCGGCACATCATCCGCGAAGCCAAAAGTTACCTCGAATACATCCAGCCACCTTTTTTCAAGGCACTTCTGGACTATGCAGAGGACGGTTCATACTCATGGCATTGTCCGGGACATTCAGGCGGTGTCGCCTTCCTGAAATCCCCCATCGGGCAGATGTATCATCAGTTCTACGGCGAGAACATGCTCAGGGCGGACGTCTGCAACTCCGTCGAGGAATTGGGCCAGCTGCTGGACCACAACGGCGCCATCGGCGAGTCGGAAAAGAATGCGGCGCGGATATTCAACGCGGATCACTGTTTTTTCGTGACGAACGGCACCTCGACCTCGAACAAGATGGTCTGGCATCATAATGTGAGCGCCGGCGACGTCGTTGTCGTGGACCGCAACTGCCACAAGTCGGTCCTGCACTCGATCATCATGACAGGTGCGATCCCGATCTTTCTCAAGCCGACCCGCAACGCATGGGGGATCATCGGCCCGATCCAGAAATCCGAGTTCGAGCCCGAGGCGATCCGCTCCAAGATACGGGAAAACCCGCTTCTGGAGGGGATCGACGCCGAAAACGAAAAGCCCCGCATTCTGTCGCTCACGCAATCGACCTACGACGGGGTCCTCTACAACACGGAAGTCGTGAAGGAAATGCTCGACGGCTACGTCGAGACGCTGCATTTCGATGAAGCCTGGCTGCCCCATGCGGCTTTCCACCCTTTCTATGGGACCTACCATGCCATGGGGCGCAAGCGGCGGCGCACGAAACACTCGGTGATCTATGCCACACAGTCGGTCCACAAGCTTCTGGCAGGCATCAGCCAGGCCAGCCACGTCCTCGTGCAGGACGCGGAGGAGGTTAAGCTCGACCGCCACCTTTTCAACGAGTCCTACCTCATGCACACGTCGACGAGCCCGCAATATTCCATCATTGCGAGCTGTGACGTGGCCGCAGCCATGATGGAGCCGCCGGGCGGGACGGCGCTTGTCGAGGAAAGCCTGACGGAAGCGCTCGATTTCCGCCGCGCGATGCGCAAGGTTGACGAGGAATACGGCAATGACTGGTGGTTCCAGGTCTGGGGCCCTGACAGCCTTGCCGAAGAGGGTATCGGCCGAGCCAAGGACTGGGAGCTCAAGAAGACCGACAGCGACGCTGTGGAAAGCTCCGGCGAGGATGCTTGGCACGGTTTCGGCGAAATGGCCCGCAGCTTCAACATGCTGGACCCGATCAAGGTGACGATCATCACACCAGGGCTGAACATCGACGGCCGGTTCGATGAAACGGGCATCCCCGCCTCCATCATCTCGAAATACCTGACCGAACATGGCGTCGTGATCGAGAAGACCGGGCTTTACAGCTTTTTCATCATGTTCACGATCGGGATTACGAAGGGCAGATGGAATACGCTTCTCGCGTCACTCCAGCAGTGCAAGGATGAATACGACCGGAACCAGCCGCTTTGGCGCGTGATGCCCGAGTTTTGCGCCAAACAGCCCCGGTATGAAAACATGGGCCTCAAGGATCTCTCCCAGCACGTCCATGAACTCTATTCCAAATACGACGTAGCGCGCATGTCAACCGAGATCTATCTGGGCGACCACCGCCCGGCAATGTCGCCCTCCGAGGCGTTTTCTCATATCGCTCGGCGCAAGACAGAAAGGGTTGCGATCGACGATCTCGAGGGCCGCGTGACCACGAGTCTCGTGACACCTTACCCGCCAGGAATCCCGCTACTTGTGCCGGGCGAGATCTTCAGCGCGGAGATCGTGGATTATCTTCGGTTCAACCGCGATTTTTCGCGCGAATGCCCCGGGTTCGAGACCGACATCCACGGCCTACTCCAAGAGGTCGGGGAAAATGGGGAGGTGCGGTACTTCGCCGACTGTGTTGCAGTCTGAAAATGGTAAAATCTTGGGGCAGTCTGACCGCAGGTGCAATCATGGCAATCGCCTTGCAATACTGTTTTTGGTTTTTCGGGTTAGAGATGCTCCGGGCTCGAAGTGGACGCTCGTTGCAAAACTCACGAAGGTCAGCTCTGGGCCGGTTAAGTTTAAAAAGGCTGTAAATGAAAAATGTGTTTTCTAGCAAAACCGCTTGGACCCTGTGAAACGGATGGGATCGTTCGTGACACGATAAAAGCTTGCGAATGAGCGACAGTGAGAAATTTCTGCCGAACCCTTGCCACAACTAGCGGTTCGGCCTGTATGATGCGAAATCTAGTCGATCCCGCCCGAAAATTAAGTTTTTCAACAAAATCGGCGAAGTGTCGTCGGGTGGCCAGATAGTGCACATATGGCCACCCTACACTCCCAAAAAGGAGCGTCGCTGGGTTATCGGTCATCCAACCGAGTTTGAAGCCATTCCATCACTTCCGCTTCCACCCATCCCACTCTGTTAGGACCGAGTTGTATCCGCTTAGGGAACTCTCCAGCCTTTTCCAAACGTGCAACATGCTGAGGGGAATAGAGGACTAGCTCCTTCAGTTGGTGCTTCGATAGTATCCGCATCACGATATCTCCATAAATGAAGAGCATCGCGATGCCCTGAGGTTGACGAAACCTAGGCATTCTTAGGTTAGCAGGTCTGCAGACATGTGACGAGTCGGCCTATTGCAGGAGACATAGTTGAACACCCAGAACCACTGCAAAAAAGAGCATTTAAAGAGACTGAAAAGAGACTGAAAATTAAAAAAGGCTTAGCAATTTACCGCTAAGCCTTTGAAAATATTGGCGGGCCGAGGAGGCTTCGAGCCCCTGACCCCTTGATTCGCAGGCAGGCACCCCCGAACTAGTATGAGCAGCTAATACTCTGCAAAATCAGAAAGCTTTCTCCAAGGGTTTCAAGCAAATAGACAAAACAAGACATGTCACTTCAGAGCCCTGCAAATCCTTGCCATGCAACCCATCATGCCACACGATAGTCTTAAGTTTAATATTTCGATCAGGCCGGTATGATGTTGCCTATTTGTTGGCTGTAACGTCTCCGGTCACATTGGCCATTGGCACGAAACGATGAGGAGGACGCCCTTTCATGCAGCTTTTTGAGACCATGACGCGTTTTACCACCATGGTTGTAGTAACCGGCCTGACGGCAGTTTGCGCGATTGCGACGGTCTTCTGGACAACCTGGATGCTGATCCCGCTGGTCATTCTTGCCAGCCTCTTTTGGCTGGGTGTTCATGACCTGCACCAGCCACACCACTCGATCCTGCGAAACTACCCGATCCTTGGACACATGCGCTTTCTCTTCGAAGGGATCAGGCCGGAGATCCGCCAATACCTGATCGAATCCGACCAAGACGAGGAGCCGTTTTCACGCGACGCGCGGTCCCTGGTCTATCAGCGCGCCAAGGGCCAGGAAGACAAGCGCCCCTTTGGCACACGGATGAGGGTCTATGACGCCGGCTATGCCTGGATCACCCATTCGGTCAATCCGATCCATATCGAGGATACCGACTTCCGCGTGACTGTCGGGGGGCCCGACTGCACAAAGCCCTACAGCGCGTCCATCTACAATATCTCGGCGATGAGCTTCGGGTCCTTGTCCGGAAATGCCATTCAGGCCTTGAACACCGGCGCAAAGGCAGGCGGGTTTGCCCATGATACCGGCGAAGGCTCAGTCAGCACATACCACAAGGCGGGAGGTGGCGACCTGATCTTTCAGGTGGCTTCAGGCTATTTCGGCTGCCGCGCTGCGGATGGTACCTTCGATCCGGAAAAATTCCGCGAAACCGCCGGTCTCGATCAGATCAAGATGATTGAGATCAAGCTGAGCCAGGGGGCCAAGCCTGGACACGGTGGCATGCTGCCAGCCTCCAAGATCACGCCTGAAATTGCCGAAGCGCGCGGTATTCCGATGGGCCAGGATTGTGTATCACCTCCCGCCCACTCCGCGTTTTCCACGCCGCTTGAGATGATGGCTTTCATCGGACAGTTGCGCGAGTTATCGGGCGGCAAACCCGTCGGGTTCAAGCTTTGTATCGGGCATCGCCGCGAATTCATGTGCATGGTCAAGGCAATGCTCGAAACAGGAATCAAACCCGACTTCATCGTCGTGGATGGCACCGAGGGCGGTACCGGTGCAGCGCCGGTCGAATTCTCCAACCATGTAGGCATGCCGCTCGTCGAGGGGCTGACCTTCGTGCATAACACGTTGCGAGGGGCCGGTCTTCGCGAAGACATCAAGATTGGGGCGGCCGGCAAAATTGTCTCCGCCTTCGATATTGCCCGCGCTCTTGCGCTCGGTGCGGATTGGTGCAACGCCGCGCGGGGTTTCATGTTCGCCATTGGCTGCATTCAGGCGCAAGCCTGCCACACCAATCACTGTCCCGTGGGCGTCGCTACTCAGGACGCCCTGCGGTCAAGGGCGCTTGACGTGAATTCCAAATCCAAAAGGGTAGCGCGGTTCCACAGGAACACTTTGAAAGCGCTTGGGGAAATGACCGGTGCGGCTGGCCTTTCGCATCCGGGCAGCTTCATGCCACAGCACATGATGGTGCGGCTTGGAGACAAGGAGATGGAAGAAGGCTCCGCCGCTTACCCTTACCTGCCCGAAGGCTTCCTCTTTTCCAATGACACGAATGTCGGTGCCGATTACCAAAAACGCTGGGCGCGGGCGGATGCGCGCAGTTTCGCGCCTCCCGAAGGATCACTGGGATGAAAGAAGCCGCCCGTGGTGTCCCGCGGGCGGCTTTTCAGACTTGTATATCGGCTGTTCAGGCGGCTTGCTCAGCCACGGCCTCCGAAAGCGCTGCCTCGAAGATCGAGAGACCTTCTTCGATGATGTCGTCCGATGCCGTCAGTGGCACCATGATGCGCAGCGCGTTGCCATGCATGCCGCAGGCCAGCAAGATCAAGCCGCGTTTAAGTGCATGCGCACAAAGCGATTTGACCAGTGCGGCATCGGGCGTTGCGGTGTCGAAGTCGCTCACGAATTCAACGGCGATCATCGCGCCCAGACCGCGAATATCCCACATGCGGAAGGGTGCGGTGCGCGCGCCGATCTCGGCAAAGCGGGTACGGAAATGCGCACCGAGTTCAAGCGAGCGGGCCAGCAGCCCTTCGCCCTCGAGCGCTTCGATCGCGGCCAAAGCGGCGGCACAAGCCACCGGGTTGCCGCCGTAGGTGCCGCCAAGACCGCCGGGGGCCATTGCGTCCATGACGTCGGCGCGACCGATCACGCCGGCGATCGGATACCCACCTGCCATGGATTTGGCGACAGTGATGAGATCGGGCACGACACCTGAGTGCTCGATGGCAAACATCGTGCCGGTGCGGCCAAAGCCTGCCTGGATTTCGTCAGCTATCAGTAGGATGCCATGAGTGTCGCAAATCTCGCGCAGTGCGCGCAGCATCTCGAAGGGAACGGGCGTGTAGCCCCCCTCGCCCAATACAGGTTCAATTATGATTGCGGCGACCCGATCAGGCTGTGCATCCGTCAGGAACAGGTTTTGCAGACCGGTCAGCGCGTCCTCGACCGTGATGCCGTCCCGCACAGAGGGGAAAGGCGCGCGGAAAATATCGGACGGGAAAGGACCAACGTCTTTCTTGTAAGGGCTGATCTTGCCGGTCATGCCAAGGGTCAGCAGCGTGCGACCGTGGTATCCGCCGGTAAAGGCGATGACACCGGGCCTGCCGGTCGCGGCGCGGGCGATCTTGACGGCGTTCTCGACAGCTTCGGCACCCGTGGTCACCAGCAGTGACTTCTTGGCGAAATCGCCCGGAGCCAGCGCATTCAGCTTTTCCGCCAGCGCGACATAGGGCTCGTAGGGTACGACCTGGAAAGAGGTGTGCGTATATTTGTCTTCCTGCGCTTTTGCGGCCGCGATCACCTCTGGGTGACGGTGACCGGTGTTCAGAACGGCAATACCGCCTGCGAAATCAATGTAGCGCTTGCCTTCCACGTCCCAAAGTTCGGCGTTTTCCGCGCGGTCCGCAAAAATGGGTGCGGCGGACGCGACACCGCGCGGCACCGCCGCTTCGCGGCGCGCAAGAAGGGCGGCATTGGTTGGCGCATCGGGTCTTGTTGACACGACGCTGATCTTGGGTTGCTTTGTCGCGCGCGGCTTGCGAGCCTTCTTGGCGGCGGGTGATTTTGCGGTGCTGGCCATCAGAGACATCCTGTATTGAGGGCGAGAAAATTTGTTTAAAAATTCGATACGCTGTTTAATTTAATTGTCAAGCGAGAGATACTGCGGGTTCTCAACCTTCGCCATGGTGTGTGACTGCATCCGCTCAAGAAAAGATGTGACACCGGCGTTTGGTCCGTCTAGATAATGCAACAAAACCAAGACCTCACGTGGCAGCAAAGGAATTCGCCCCTTGGATATTGGCCATCGTCTCCGCGCCATTCGAAAACAGCGCGGCTTGTCGCAAAGAGAACTTGCAACCCGTGCAGGGCTGACGAACGGCACTATTTCGCTGATTGAGCAGAACAAGACGAGCCCTTCAGTGGCCTCACTGAAGAGTTTGCTGGATGCGATTCCCATCTCTCTGGCCGATTTTTTTGCCACACTAGAGGATCAGAATACCTCCAAATACTTCTTTACCGCTGATGAATTCACAGAGATCGCGCCCTCAGAGATTACCGAGGCGGGCAGCCCGGTGCTGTCTTTGCGGCAACTGGGCAACGCTCGGTCCTCCTCCCTGCAGGTGCTGCACGAGAAATACGCACCCGGCGCGGACACAGGACCGGAGTTGCTGAGCCACGAGGCAGAGGAAGCGGGTATCGTGATTCGCGGAGAGATCGAGATCACGGTGGAAGATGAGGTCTGCGTTCTCGGTCCCGGAGCAGGCTATTTGTTCAACAGCCGCCTGCCGCACCGGTTCCGCAATATCGGCACCGAGGAATGCGAGATCATCAGCGCCTGTACGCCGCCCAGTTTCTAAAGTGGCGGGCACTTTCGCTGTTTCAGCGTCGCTGCCTCCGACATGATCGTCAGAATAGTATGACCGACGCCGCGACAGCGGACCCGCACGCAAGCTTTCCAATGTAATGCCGAGCCGACAGCCGGTCAATAATCGTAGCGAGCCTTTACCCGCTGCTGCAGCGGAAAGACCAGTTCCAGAACGTGCTGGGTTCCCTCGAAATTCGCCTCGACGCTACCGTTCAACTGACGAGCAAAAGCACTGATTAGCTGGGTTCCCAGTCCTGTGCCTTCGTCGCTCACGTTCCCCGAGATCGAATTCGCAACCTGCAGCTTGATCGTGTTTTCATCTTCCTGCTTGAGAAGAATTACCAGTTCGGACTTGCCGCCGGGTTTGGCCGGGCCGATGTATTTCAGCGCATTGGTTACCGCCTCGGAGGCCAGAAGAGTCAGCGGCGCGGCATCATCCGCGTCGAGATCGAATGAATCGTATTCCTGAGTCACTTCGATCCTGCGCCCGGCGGGCAATCCGACACGCAACAACTGGCCAATGATCTGCTCAAGCAGTGCGCCGGCGTCCACACGATCGAGCGCTTCGGCCTGATAAAGGTTCTGGTGCACTGTCGCGAGGCTGAGAATACGGTCCTGCAGACGCTTTAGCACCGCGCGGGCATCGTCGGACTGGGCGCGGCGAATCTGCATGTTCATGATCGATGAAATCATCTGCAGATTATTTTTGACACGATGGTGCACTTCTTTGAGCAGGATGTTCTTGTCCCGCAAGCTGTCTTCCAGAGCGGCCTCGTCGCGGACAATGGACTCGGCCATTCGCACGAAGCTTTGTTGCATCTGCAGCAATTCCAGCGGGACCCCCTGCCCCATGCTGGTGTGCGGTACGCGACGATTGTAAGCGAAATGGCGCATCTGCCGGCCAAGCTTGCGGATATGGCGTACTGCTAGTCGATTCAACGACCAGAAAGCGACTACGAGACTGGCAAGCCACATAAGCACCGGCAGGAAGATACTGAAGCCCACCGATTTAACGATGTTCCCTCCCATGTCTTCGGGGTGCCAGATACTCAGCGAATAGGCCACATCCGAAACGATCGGAACAACGGTATATACCCGATCTTCGCCGGCCATATTCTCCGCATGAAACACCAGCGAGTCCTGTCCGACCAGTGCCGCCAGCGCGCGGTTAGCCGGCAAATTCGCCTGTACTGCTTCGCGGCCACGACTGGCACGGACAAGTTCGCCCATGCTGTTGAACGTTACGAGGTCAACGGTTGTCGAAGCATTCAGGAGACGGGGCAGATCGCTTTTAATCAGGCTTTGCGGCACGGAAATGACCATGTAGCCGGCAAAATCGCCATCCGAGTATAAAGGCTGGCTCAGGGTCACCACCGATTCCCTGCTGACCACCGGGCTTTCGATGGCCTGAACCAGACGGTTCCGGGCCTCCATGCGATCCTTCAACCCGGGCATATCCGCGAAATTTACCTCGACCCCGTCGGAGCTGCACAGCATCATTCCGTTCGGAGGTACGTAGCCGGCGAAAAGATATGTGTCGGACGACCCGATGAAGGAAGCGAGAAATTCTGAACATCCGGCAGGATCATCCCGGTAAAGCTTTACGGTTTCACTGAGGGTGTAGGCAGCACCGAAACCTTCCAACAAAATGGAACGTTCGGAATTGGCGGCCTGGTTTGTCAGCGCCACCAGCGACAGCTCTGAATTGAAGTCAGCCTGCCTGGCGATCTCGCGGGTCTGGAAAACCGCGATCAGTCCGAAAGGAAGCAGCGCCAGCGTCAGGAAGAGAAGGATGCGAAAGGCGAGGCCCCGAAAGATATCGCCATCCAAAAGCCCGCCCGTCATAGGAGGTCAGAAAGACGAGGCTTTTGAGGCCGAGAGTACCGACACTGTCGCTTCATCTGTCAGTTCCAGCTTCTCGTCTTCATCCAGTTCCATAAGCTCGGCCAGCCGTTGCCTTGCCCGTCCGATGCGACTCTTGATCGTACCGATGGCACAGCCACACATTTCCGCCGCTTCTTCATAAGAGAAACCGGAGGCGCCGACCAGCAGCAATGCCTCGCGCTGCTCGTCGTTCAACTGTGCAAAGGCGGCGCGAAAATCGTTCATCTGCAAACGTCCGTCATGTGCGGGCTTTTCGGCCATCGCTTCGGTATGGATTCCATCGATATCCGCCACTTCCCGCTTTGCCTTGCGGCGCGACGAGTAATAGGTGTTGCGCAAAATGGTAAAGAGCCACGCGCGCAGGTTGGTACCGGGCTCGAACTTGTCGATGTTCGTCCAGGCTTTGACAAGAGTATCCTGTACCATGTCGTCTGCGGTGGCAGGGTTGCGGGTCAGGCTTATTGCGAAGGCGCGCATCGCCGGCAGGTGTTCGACGAGTTCGTCGCGCGGATCAGGGGCGCTCATTTTTCCGATCCTTCTTCGCTCTCCTGCGATTTCAGCGCCTTGAGCAGTTCCTTGAAGCGATCAGGCACGCCCTCTTCCATGGTCTCCTGATAGACGCGCTTGAGGTTCTCATCGATCACGCTTTCACGTTTTCGATTTGCGCCGGTTTTAGTCATAGTAACAAATTACCCTAGAGAGGTTGAAATTCTTCGCCACAGCTTACTCTAAACGCTGTTACTTGTTATATGGTTCCCGACGACCCAAAGAAAAGGATCAGGCGCATGCCGACCGACACAGATACTCAGGACATCAGTACGGAACTCGGGGTGCATCTGCCCTACCTGCGCCGTTTCGCGCGAGCCATGACCGGCAGCCAAAGCAGCGGAGACACCTTCGCGGCGGCAGCGCTCGAAGCGATACTGGTCGATCGATCCGTTCTGGAAGGTGTCGATACGAAGACTGGTCTGTTTCGCGTGCTTTTCCGAATCTGGTCGAGCGCCGGCGCGCCGGTGGAACAGGGTGAAAGCGGCCTGAAGGCGCGCGCTCAAAAGCACCTTGCCCGCTTGACAGACAACAGCCGCGAGGCCTTGTTGCTGCACACGCTGGAAGGGTTCTCGTACAAGAACGTGGCGCAGATCATTGGAATTGAAGAGACCGAGGCGGAAGAACTCGTTCAGATCGCCCGACGCGAAATGGCCGATGCCGTGTCGGGTGCCGTCATGATCATCGAAGACGAAGCGGTTATCGCCATGGATCTTGAAAGCATCGTTTCGGACATGGGCCACCGGGTCACCGGTGTTGCACGTACGCGCGACGAAGCCGTCGAGCTTGGCAAAGCTGACGTGCCTGACCTCATCCTCGCGGACGTCCAGCTTGCCGATAACTCATCCGGAATCGACGCCGTCAACGATCTACTGAAAACCTTGGGTGACCGCCCGGTGATCTTTATCACCGCCTTCCCGGAAAGGCTTTTGACCGGCGAGAAACACGAACCGGCGTTCCTGATTTCCAAACCCTATGCCGAGGATCAGGTGATATCCGCGGTCAGCCAGGCAATGTTTTTTTCGTCCACGGAAACGCTGAAAAGCTAAAAAGCTGAGTTTCGACACTTGTATCCCTACCCCCACCGCAACAGCGAAGGGGGCTGTACCTATACAGGGTTCTATTTTAACTTCACCTGTAAAGTCCGGCAGCGTCAGTTTTTAGAGATGGAGCGCAGCATCCACGATGCTTTTTCATGAAAGGCGGCGCGGGAGGTGGCCATGTCCTCGGTCACCGGGTCGCCTGCATCATGGGCGATCTTGATGAGGTGATGCATTCGGTGCGCCACCCGCGCATGATCCTCGGCCAACTCGTCACACATCGCACCCGCCGACAGCGGGCTCTCATCATCCTGAACAATCGAATTGGCCACGATCCGCGACAGGGACGCCGGGGCAAGATGTCCCAACGCGCGAATACGCTCAGCGATATCATCCGCCGCATCGAACATGTTCTGGTACTGTGTTTCAGTCAGCGTGTGGACGGAAAAGAAAAGCGGACCCTCCACATTCCAGTGAATAGCATGGGTCTTGAAGATCAGACGGTATGTATCGGCTAGCATCTGCTCCAGCCCCTGACCCATGGCTTCGGTATCCTTGACGCCGGCTTCGATCTCTTCGGTTTTTGGCACAACGTTTAATGCGCTCGACATGTTGACATTTCCTCCTGAAGTTGTTGATGAGCAAACGCTGCGCTTTAAAATTTGTTCCACTGTCAGGTTGAAGAGCGTGAAATCACTTCTTCTGGCTTGTAGCTTCCGGCGTCGGCATCCGCCTCGAAATCCAGTTCCTGCTGATCTTCGATGTCCGCTTCGCCGCTATCGTAGTCAGATATCGGGTCATCCCGGAACTTGGGTAGTCGTTTTTCCAGCTCTGCATTCAGCGCTGCACCCAGAAGCACTAGAAAGCTGCTGATCCATAGCCAGATGAGCATCGCTATCACTGCCCCGATGGACCCGTACACCTCATTGTAATTCCCAAAGCGCGAAACATAGAAGGAAAACGCAATTGAAATGCAAGCCCAGGACACCCCGGCAAGCACCGCGCCCGGCGTGAGAAACTGTGTGCGCTTGGGCCGACGGTTTGGGCCATACCGATAAAGCATACCGATTGCCACAAAGATCACGACTATGGCAATGGACCAGCGCAGTGCCTCGAAGGCCAACGAAGCAATGCTGCCCAGCGGGAAAAATGCCAGAGCGACAGGTGCCACCACCACGGTAAGTAACGCCACGATGCCAACGCCCACGATGCAAATCGTCAGAAGCAGGGCACGGGCATAATGTCTCCACGTTGCCCGGTCTTCTGTCGAATAGACCGAGTTGAGCCCTTGCATCAGCGCGCCAACACCTGCCCGCGCCGACCATAACGCGAAACCGACGGAAACCGCCCCCGCCCATTCCAGCCGGCTGGAACTGGTACTGACCAGACCGACAATACGCGTATTGAGGATTTGATAGACTTCTTCCGGCATCAACCCGCGGATCTGTTCAAGTTCGTATATCACCACCGCCGGATCGGCGATCAGGCTGAGGATGGAAACCAGCGCCGCAAGACCGGGAAAAACCGACAGCATGGCAAAAAACGCAACTCCCGCTGAAATCAAAGCGATATTGTTGCGCGGAATCTGGGCGATCGCTGCTTTGACCGCATCCCAATACAGCGGCAGAACCTTTTCATCTTTGCTCATCCGTTCAGACTACGCATATCGCGCGATCGGGCGCAAATCGAAGCCGGGCAGGTAAAAGAATCTGTGGCGTGCCAGAACATATCCCGTCTCACGGTTCTTCTTGCACTTCTTCGCGTACCTGTCCGTAGGCCATCAGGGTGAAAATAATGGTGCCACCAATGATGTTACCCGCCAAGACCGGCAGAAAAAAACCACCGACAGCACCGGCAAAACCAAGTTCGCCGCGCAGGACAAGAACCGCCATTTCAACCGAACCTGCGACGATGTGGGTAAAATCACCCGCCGCGATCAGCCAGGTGAAGGTCAAAATGATGAAGAAGGAGGCGCTTTCGGCCTGTGGCAACATCCACACGATCAGCGCGACAATAACTCCCGCAGGGATTGCCCGCCAAAAACCCGTCGAGGCGCCCATGCCCGTGGCATGATGCGAAAGCTCCACGACAGACGCCATGATCTCAGCCGGAATGGCCGTAGTGAACACAAAAAGGCTGGCCACCGCGAATGCGCCGACCACGTTCGCCGCCAGAACCACCGTCCACAGCCTCAGCATTGACAGCGACATGCGCAAGCTGCGCGAGTTAATCACCGGTAGCACCGTGGTAATCGTATTTTCCGTGAAGAGCTGCATCCGGCCCATGATCACGGCAAGAAAACCCAAAGAGTATCCAATATTTTCAATAAGATACTTTCCGCTGCTCTCCGGAAGATAAGTACGGAAGATGGCCTCGCCCAGAACGGACAGGCTGATCATCACGCCTGCTGCAATCCCCGACCACAGAAGCGAACGAAACGGGCGCTCCATTTCTTCGACGCCCTCGCGCCGGATGACCTCGTAAATCTGCTTTGGCGCCAGGGCAGACGCTTCGGAAACAGTGTCTTCCTTTTCATGGTCGGATGACATCAGCATGGGTGTCGTGTTCTCCTGTTTGAACTGCAAAAACCCGCAGCAAGGTTGACTATAAACCATTTCAACCCCAATCAGTTCCCGAAATGCATAGTGAGAGGGCCCCGCATGACATCTTTCAATCACGACGTGATGCAGGAAGTCCGGGACCGCTTTGCGCATGTGGATGAATGTCCATTCCAGGGACCACGCATTTTTTTCGAAAATGCCGGCGGTGCTCTGACGTTGAAAACGGCCGTCGAGACCTCCGCGCGCTTCGCTGCGATCCCCGACAACCAGGGCCGTGACAACCCAGCGGCAAAAGCGTTGGGAGAGGTCATTGCCCAAGCCAAGGAGGACATGCGGACCTTTTTCAACCCGAACGAGGGCCAGTTCTTCGTGGGAGAAAGCGGAACCGAGCTTTTGTTTCGCCTGATTCGAACGGCGATCGCGGGAACCCCGCCGGGGTCCGTGATCGGCGCCACCGTCGAGCATCCGGCCTCGCGGTCTGCAGCGCGCCACTGGGCCGAAATCTGCGGCAAACCCTATATCAGCATTGCCCATGACGATGCCACCGGCGCGGTCACGGCCCGACACTACGCATCGCAGATGACACCCGACGTGCAAGTGGCCACAATATTGCACACCTCCCCGGTCACCGGTATCGCCAACGACGTGGCTGCCATTGCCACAGAAATCCGGGCCCACGCACCACAGGCCTTCATTATCGTCGATGGTATTCAACACGCCAGCCATGGTGACATCGATATCGCCCACTACGACATCGATGGGTATGTCGTGTCGCCGTACAAGGTCTTCTCCCGCCATGGTTACGGCGTGGCATGGGCCTCCGACAGGCTTTCCGCACTGCCCTTGGAAAACCTCATCGACGGACCGGTCACGAACTGGGAAATGGGCACGCGAGACACCGGGGCCTATGCGACGTTTTCGGATGTCGTCAGCTATTTTTCATGGCTGGGGGGTGCCACCGGGGACGCCGAGGACCCCCGCGAGCGGATCAGGGCCGCCGCCGCCGCAATCCGCCGTCACGAGCATGCCCTGACAGACGCGTTGATCAATGGCGCCGGCAACTTGGCGGGCCTTGCCGACTTACCCGGTGCGATCATTCTCGGGGGGCGGGACAACCCCGCGCGCGAAGGTCTGGTATGTTTTGCTCTTGAACACATCCCGGCGGCGCAGATCGTATCGCAACTCAACAACCAAGGCATCCGCACTCATATCCGCAAGGCCGATCACTATTCGGGAAATATCCTTTCGCCGCTGGGCCTGGAGGCTGCCGTTCGGGTTTCGCTGTGCCACTACAACACGCTTGACGAAATCAAGGTGCTGCTCGCGGCGATGAAGGACATCGCCACCGCCTGACCGGAAGCTGCCGCTTCTTTGGACTGAAAATATCCATATTCCGACCTCGGACACCTGTCACGAGACTTGCCATTCCGGGCGCCGCCGCCAAGACTGACTGCCATGACAGACCTTACCGCTCGCCTTTCCGACAAGCGCGACGACCTGATCGCGCTCACGCAGGAGCTGATCCGCATCCCGACACTGAACCCGCCGGGACAGGATTATCTTCTGATCTGCGAGTATCTTCAGCGCCGCCTCTCCGCGCGGGGGTTTGCCACAGAACTCATTCGGGCTCACGGCACACCGGGAGACAGCGACAAATATCCCCGCTGGAATATCGTCGCCCGCCACGAAGGCCGGCACCCGGGTGCTTGCGTGCATTTCAACAGTCATACGGATGTGGTCGAGGTCGGTCAGGGCTGGAGCCTCGATCCTTTCGCAGCGGAGTTCCGTGATGGAAGGATCTACGGGCGCGGCGCCTGTGACATGAAAGGCGGGCTGGCCGCCTCGATCATCGCCGCCGAAGCCTTTATCGAGTGCTATCCAGATTATGCCGGCGCCATCGAGATTTCAGGCACGGCGGATGAGGAATCCGGCGGTTACGGCGGCGTGGCCTACCTTGCCGAACGCGGGTATTTCGACCCGGCGCGCGTGCAGCATGTCATCATCCCCGAACCCCTGAACAAGGACCGTATCTGCCTTGGCCATCGCGGCGGCTGGTGGGCCGAGATCGAAACCCATGGCGAGATTGCCCATGGAGCCATGCCATTCCTGGGGGATTGCGCAGTCCGCCATATGGGAGCGGTATTGCAAACCTTCGAAAAAAAACTCTACCCGGCCATGGCGGCGCGGCATACCGAAATGCCCGTCGTGCCGGACGGCGCGCGGCAATCGACCATGAACATCAATTCAATCCATGGCGGTCAGCCCGACCAGCCCCCCGAAGACACCAGCCTGCCCGCCCATTGCGTTCCCGACAGTTGCCGCATCGTGATCGACCGCCGCTACCTGATGGAGGAAACGCTGGATGAGGTTCGCGGCGAGATAACGGCCCTTCTGGAAGCACTGAAAGAAACCCGGCCAGACTTCAATTACACGATGACCGAACTGAACTCGGTACTGCCCTCGATGACGGACCGGAACGCACCCGTTGTACGCACGGTGGCGGATGCCATCGAAAAGGTCATCGGCCGGCCGCCCGAATATGTCGCCTCTCCGGGCACCTACGACCAGAAGCATATTGACCGCATCGGCAAACTCAAAAACTGCATTGCCTACGGCCCCGGTATCCTCGAACTGGCCCACAAGCCTGACGAATACGTCGAGATAGACGACATGATGGATAGCGCCGCGGTCATGGCGCAGGCGCTTGTCACCCTACTGACGGACGCAAATTAATCGATTGTGGGTACATCGATATTGTCGATGAGGCGTACCCCGGCAAGCCATGCCGCGGCAAACAGGCGCGTGGGCTCACTGGGCTTATCCAGTAGCCGCAACCCGGCGCAGGAGCGGACTTCGAAGTAATCCACTTTGGTAAAACCGGCCGCTTGCAGCCGCGCAATTGCCTCGGATTGCAGCGCGGAAAAAGGCGCGCCCTCCGCCAGCTTCGCAACCGTCTGCTCCATGATCTCGCGAAGCCGCGGCGCCCTGATCCGCGCCCGGTCGGACAACAACAGGTTACGCGAAGACATCGCCAGCCCGTCTTCCTCCCGGATCGTCGGGCAACCCACCACCTCGATGGGAATATCTAGATCGCGCGCCATGCGCGTGACAACCATAAGCTGCTGAAAGTCCTTCTCCCCGAAATACGCCTTGTCAGCCGAGGTCTGGGTGAAGAGCTTGGTCACCACCGTTGCCACCCCGTCGAAATGCCCCGGTCGATGCGCACCGCAAAGCACATCCGTCATTCCCGTGACAGAGACGTTCGTTGCAAAGCCTGCCGGATAAATCTGGCTCACATCCGGCGCATAGACCGCATCCACGGAAAAGCGCTCCAGCTTGCGGGCGTCCTCAGCTTCGGTGCGCGGGTAGGCATCGAGGTCCGAAGCCTGATTGAACTGCTTGGGATTGACAAAGATCGTAACGATAACGCGGTCGCAGCCTGCCTTGGCCGCCGCGACGAGGCTCAGGTGCCCATCATGCAGCGCACCCATCGTCGGGACGACGCCAATCGTCTCCCCCGCATTGCGCCAGCCTCGTGTTTCGGCGCACAACTCGGCGAGGGTGCGCAGGATCGGAACACTCATCAGCGCAGTCTCGGCTTGGGGGCCGTATCGCCAAAGACATGTTCCGGCCCGGGAAACTTGCGGGCCCGCACCTCTTCCGCATAAGAGGCAATCGCCCCTTCCGCCAGCGCTCCCAGATCAGCGTAGCGCTTGACGAACTTCGCCTTGAAAGCAGTGAACAGTCCCAGCATGTCGTCGAGAACCAACACCTGCCCGTCGCAGCCTGCCGATGCCCCGATGCCGATAGTCGGTATATCCACTTCAGCCGTGATGCGGTCCGCCAGCGACTGCGGAACCTTTTCAAGCACGACCGCGAAGGCACCCGCTTTCGCCACGGCCTGCGCATCGCGCATCATCACCTCGCCCTGCGCACCGCGCCCCTGCACCGTATAGCCACCCAGCGTGTTGATCGATTGCGGTGTGAGGCCGATATGCGCCATGACCGGAATGCCCCGGTTAACCAGAAATTCGATGGTCGGCGCCATGTGAGAACCGCCTTCCAGCTTGACGGCCCCAGCTCCGGTCTCGCGCATCAGCCGCGCGGCGCTGTCAAATGCCTGCTCCGGGCTGCGCTCGTAGCTGCCGAAGGGCATGTCGATCACCATCATCGCACGAGACAATCCGCGCGACACCGCCTTGCCGTGCAGAATCATCATCTCCATCGTGACCTCCAGCGTCGAGGTCAGCCCATGCAGAACCATGCCGACGCTGTCGCCGACCAGCACGAAATCGCAATGCTCATCCATCATCTGCGCCATTGGAGTGGTATAAGCAGTCAGGCTGACAAGAGGTTCTCCGCCTTTCCGCGCCCGGATATCGGCCGGCATAGGTCTGCTTTTCTTCGCGGTCGCACTCATCGCCACGTCTCCCAAGTTGCGTGAGACACTGACTATCAAGGGGTTTTGGCTAAATCCACCGGCAAAGCGACCTGCCCACTCTTGATTGGCGCCGCGTTTCTCGTGACACTGTCGTTGACGCGACAGACGCGTTTTACCGGACGGGAACCCCATGCAACCGATCAGAACCAGCCTACTCGCTCTCGCCTTGGCAGGCGCTACCGCCGCTCAGGCGCAGACCAACATCACCGTTGCCCTCCAGCTCGAGCCACCACACCTCGATCCGACTTCCGCGGCCGCCGGGGCCATCGATCAGGTTCTCTATTCCAATGTCTTCGAAGGGCTGACGCGGTTCATGGCCGACGGCTCGATCGTGCCCGGACTGGCCAAGTCCTGGAAGATTTCGGAAGATGGGCTGACCTACACCTTCAGTTTGCAGGGAGGTGTCACCTTCCACGACGGCACCACCATGGATGCCGAAGACGTCAAGTTCACCTTCGACCGCATTCTTGCCGACGACAGCGCGAACGCCCAAAAGGCGCTGTATGCGGCTATCTCCTCGGTCGAGGTGCTGGACCCTCTGACCGTTCGAATGACCCTGTCAGAGCCGAACGGCAACATGTTGTTCAATCTTGCCTGGGGGGACGCGGTGATCGTCGCTCCCGAAAGCATTGACGGCATCAAGCAAAATCCGATCGGTACCGGCGCCTTCAAATTCGCGGAATGGGTCCAGTCCGACCGGATTGAACTGCAGCGCAACGATGCGTACTGGGGAACCGCTGCTCCGCTGGAGGCAGCGACCTTCAAGTTCATCTCCGACCCCACTGCCGCTTTCGCCTCCGTCATGGCCGAAGACGTGGATTATTTCTTCAGTTTCCCAGCCCCCGAGAATCTGCCGCAATTTGACGCCGATCCGCGTTTCCAGGTGCTGGTCGGCTCCACCGAGGGAGAGGTCATCCTATCCACCAACAACAAGATGCCGCCTTTTGATAATCCGCTGGTGCGGGAGGCGATGGCGCACGCAATTGACCGTCAGGCCATTATCGACGGCGCCATGTTCGGCTACGGCACACCCATCGGCACGCATTTCGCGCCGCATCATCCCGCCTATGTGGACCTGACCGCGCAATCCGCCCATGACCCCGACAAGGCCCGTGCGCTACTGGCCGAAGCAGGTCTTGCGGATGGTTTTGAAACCACATTGCATCTGCCGCCCCCCTCCTACGCCCGCCGGGGCGGCGAAATCATTGCGGCGCAACTGGCCGCAGTCGGGATCACCGCAAAGATCATCAACGTGGAATGGGCACAATGGCTGGAATCGGTCTTTCGCGGCAAGAATTTCGGCCTGACCATCGTCATGCATTCCGAACCCTTCGATATCGGTATCTACGCCAACCCGGACTACTACTTCCAATACGATAATCCGGCGTTTCAAACCCTCATGGCGCAGCTCAATGCCACAACCGATCCGGACACACGCGTCGAAATGCTGCAATCCGCGCAGAGAATCATCGCCGACGATTACGTGAACGGATACCTCTTCCAGCTGGCCAATACCTCCGTCGCGAAGGCCGGATTGAAAGGTCTTTGGGCCAACGCACCGACCCAGGCGACCGATTTGACCAGCGTCAGCTGGGCCGATTGAAGCAAAAAAAATCTTGCGCCCTGTCAGCCGAAGTCTCGGAAAACCCGGGACTTCCGCGATGCGGTTAATGGAAAATTAACCATGATCTCACCATACATGATCGTATGGGCCGGTTCTTTTGCTTCAAAATTGAGCAGTTTCACACAACTTTCACGTGAAATTACTCACGATATGTAGTAAACTGAAATATATCATTCGATAACGTGATATGGGTGGTGCCAACGGGGACCCGCAGTCTAGCTAGCTGCGACGCAGATCAGGGAGAGATCAATGACAGAAATAGAGAAGCGTGCCATTGAACTGGAAAATCGGGCGAGAACCGCGGATGCAAAAGAACGTCTGAAACTACAACCGCAGATCGATGCCATCGTGACCAAGCTCTCCTCCGATGGCCATCGCGTCTCGACGAACCTGCGTCAGCTGAACCGCACGCTGAATGAAGAAGCCATCGAAGACATGTTTGACAATCTACCCGTCTAACGGGACAGGCGGTCAGCGCGCACAATCCACGCAGCATTGCGTGGTCGGGTCGAGGTCAAGTCTGCCTACCCCGATGAATTCACCGCATTCGCTGCACCAGCCAAAGTCTTCGCCCTGCAGACGGTCGAGCGCTGCGGCAATCGCCCGTCCCCGCCCGTCACGGCGGCTCTGCATCGCCTTGGCCATCGCCTGGCCCTGCAACGCATCCATGCGGGACAAACGTCCGACACTTTGCTGATCCAGAACCACGGGCGCACGCGCGTCCTTCGTATATTCGGCGGCAGCGTCCATCTCTCTCAATTCGGCCTGTAGCCGGGCGGTATAGCGCGCGCGGCAGTCCTCGGGTGAAAGTGGATCGGTCATGAGGTCAGGCTACCATGAAACGCGGATGGGGCAAGGCAGGCGCAATTCGTCACGGAGACATGCGCCGGTTGAGATGCGCCACTCGGTCCTTTATGACATCTCTCACCGGCCCGGGGCGCGGCACATCGCGCAGAGTTGTAAACCAATGCTCGGGCGGATTCCTGCCGCGCCTGTTGCCCTCGAAACGCAGACCGCGCAGGACCGCCTCAGCTTTTGGCGGCAGACGGTCTGGTATCTCGTGGCCGTTCAGGGTTGCCCATACCCCTGTCCACAGCCTGCCCACCGACCAGGGGTTATACCCGCCTCCTCCCAGTACCAGCAGGCGCGGGGAAAGTCCCATGAGAGAGCGGGTCACCTCCCAATGGGCGTTGTTACTGAGCGCCAGATGTGACAGCGGATCCTCCTCCACCCCATCTGCCCCGCAAAGCAGCACGACCGCGTCGGGACGGAAAGCCGTCACCTGCGGCAGGATAAGTGCTTCGCGGATAAAAGCCATCTCACTGTCATTCAGCCCACGCGGCACAGGCAGGTTGAGCGCCGAGCCGCCCGCGTCATCCTCCAGCAGTCCCGTGCGGGGCCAGAGCCGCTCCTCGTGTACAGAGATCATCAGACACTCGGGGTCACCGTGAAAGCCCATGGCGACGCCGTCGCAATGATGTGCATCGATATCCACATAGGCGATGCGGCGCACACCGTTGCGCCGCAGGCTCAGCATCGCCAGGACCGGGTCGTTCAGATAGCAAAACCCGTTCGCCCGGTCGGGCATTCCGTGATGCGTACCCCCGGGCGGATTGTAGATGATCCCGCCCTTACGCAGCAATTCACCGGCAAGCAGAGATCCACCCGCCGCCGTGGCCGGACGGCGAAATATCTCCGCATAGACCGGATTGGTAACGCTGCCGATGTCATGCCGTTTGAAATCTTCAGGCGTCGCCTTCTGTGTGATCTCCACCCTCTGCAGGGCTGCGATGTAATCGGGCGTGTGCCAGACATGCAAAGCTTTTGGCTTGGCACGCGGCGCGGTGATGAACTGCGCGCGCGGCAACCAACCCATGGCACGGCTCAGATCCATTACCGTCGATACGCGCGGCACCCGCAACGGATGCCAGCGCCCGTAACTGGAGTGGCGGAAGATTTCGGAGCCGATCAGGCGGGGACTGTCCATATGCCGAAAGTAATCCGAGCAGGACAGGCTACAAGCCCTCTGGACCCGCGCCCTGACGCCGCCTAACGTGACCGTGATGCAGCGCTATCTCCTCAAACGTCTGGGCTCGCTGATGCTCAGCCTCGCTGTCGCCTCCATGGTGATCTTCACGGTGATCGAAGTGGCGCCCGGCGATCCGGCGGCCTTCATGCTTGGTATTAATGCACAACCCGAAACACTCGCGGCGCTGCGCAGCGAACTTGGTCTCGACGTACCCAAGATAGAACGGTACTTCACCTGGATCAGCGGCATGCTCACAGGCGACTTCGGCACCTCCTACACCTACCGCACACCGGTATCGCAGATGGTTGCGGACCGCATCGGTGTCTCTCTACCGCTTGCCTTTTACGCGCTGGTTCTGTCCATTCTGATTGCCGTTCCAGCAGGGCTCTATGCCGCTTCCCGCCGAGGGGATGTCGGTGACACCGCGGTGGTGGGTGCAACTCAGATGGGCGTCGCAATTCCCAATTTCTGGTTCGCGATGATGCTGGTCCTGGTCTTTGCCATCAAGCTGCGATGGTTTCCGGCGGGCGGATTTCCCGGTTGGGACAAATCAGTTTGGGACAGTCTCAAATCGCTGACCCTGCCCGCCATCGCCCTCGCTTTGCCACAGGCCGCCATTCTGACGCGCGTGATGCGCTCGGCGCTGCTCGACGTACTGGGCGAGGACTACATGCGCACCGCCCGCGCTAAGGGACTAACGCAGTCACAGACGCTCTGGCGGCACGGCGTGCGCAACGCGCTGATCCCCGTGCTGACAATAGTCGGCCTGCAGTTCTCGTTTCTCTTTGCCGGCACCATCATCATCGAGCAGGTCTTCTATCTTCCCGGGCTGGGGCGGTTGATCTTCCAGTCAATCTCGGCACGTGACCTGATTGTAGTCGAAAGCGTCGTCATGCTGGTGGTTTTCGGAGTCATCATGATCAACTTCCTCGTCGATCTGGCGTACGCGGCTGTCGATCCCAGACTAAGGCTGCGCACGTGAACCGGCAACTGATCCTCGGCGCGAGCCTGTCGCTCGTGTTTGCAATTCTGGCGCTGCTGTCGCTGGTCTGGACGCCCTTTGATCACACTTTCCTCGATATTCCCGGCAAGCTGAAGCCGCCCGGCGGCGCGCATCTGATGGGCACGGACCACCTTGGCCGCGATATGTTCAGTATGGTGATGGTCGGCGCACGGACGTCGATCGCGGTGGCGGCCCTGGCGCTGGCCATCGGTCTGGCCATCGGCGTGCCTTTGGGGCTGGCAGCGGCGGCCCGCTCGGGCGGATGGCTCGACGAATCCATCATGCGAGCCAACGACATCATCTTTGCATTCCCATTGCTGGTCATGGCGATCCTCATCACCGCCGTTTTCGGGCCCTCGGCGGTGAATGCCATCGTCGCCTTCGGCATATTCAACATACCCGTCTTCGCCCGCGTCACCCGTGGCGCTGCCCTGCCCCTGTGGGAGAGGGAGTTCATCATGGCCGCACGTGTCGCCGGGAAAGCCGCGCCGCGTATCTCGGTCGAGCATATCCTGCCGAACCTCACCAATCTGCTGATTGTCCAGGGCACCATACAGTTCGCATTGGGTATTCAGGTCGAGGCAGCGCTTTCCTTCGTCGGTCTCGGTGTGCAACCGCCGACACCCTCACTGGGCCGGATGCTGTCGGACGCACAAACGCTGGTCACGCTGGCGCCACATCTGGCCATCGTGCCCGGTGTCGCCATCATTCTCATCGTGCTGGGCCTCAACCGTCTGGGCGACGGGCTACGCGATGCGCAGGACCCCCGGCTGAAGGTGCGCCGCGTATGAGCCTGCTGAGCCTAAGCGACCTGTCGGTCTCGATTCACGGCTTCCCGGTCTTGCGCGGTGTTTCGCTGGACATGGCCGAGGGCGAGATTCTCGCCCTGACCGGCGAAAGCGGCTCCGGCAAATCGATGACAGCGCTGGCTGCGATGCAGCTTCTGCCGCCTGGCGCCGAGGTCTCGGGACACGTCCATCTCGGAGGCAAGTCCCTCACCGATCTCAGCGAAGCCGAACTTTGCAGCCTGCGCGGAAATGATATCGGCATGGTCTTTCAGGAACCGATGACCGCCCTGAACCCAGTGCATACGATCGGCGCGCAGGTGGCAGAAACGATACGCATCCACAGCGACACCAGCAGCGCCGACGCCCGCCGACGCGCGGCCGAAACCCTTGAGCGCGTTGGTCTGCCTGGCGACCGGTTCCCACCCGGCCGCTATCCGCACGAATTGTCCGGCGGGCAGCGCCAGCGAGTGGTGATTGCAATGGCGGTGGCCCGTCGCCCCCGTCTGCTGATCGCTGACGAACCGACCACCGCGCTGGATGTGACCACGCAGGCGCAGATTCTGAAGCTTCTGGTCTCTTTGGCCCGCGAAACCGGCATGGGCCTGCTGCTTATCACTCATGATCTGGCGGTGGTCTCGCAGGTCGCCGACCGAGTCGCCGTGATGAAGCTGGGTGAAATTGTCGAGACCGGAGCAACACGCGACATCCTCGTCCGGCCCCGCCATCCGTACACCCGCATGCTGCGCGCGGCCTCCACACTCGCGGTCGATCTGCCCCCCCAGCCCGATCCCACACCGCTGCTCGAGGTGCACCGGGTAACGCGCCGCTACCGGCTGCCGCGTCGCAGGCTGCTACATGCGCCCGGCGAGGTGACGGCAGTGAATAGTGTCAGCTTTTCGCTTGCGCGAGGCGAGCGCCTCGGCCTCGTCGGCGAAAGCGGGTGCGGAAAATCGACCCTCACTCGTGCCCTGCTGGGCCTTGAACCAGTCCAGTCCGGCACCATCACCATCGGCGGGAAGCCCGTTCTTGCGGGCGGGCGCGCCTCGAAGGCCGCACGGCGTCGCATGCAGGTTGTCTTTCAAGACCCGTTCGGCAGCTTCAATCCGCGCCACAGGGTGGAAAGACTCGTAAGCGAACCTTTCCATTTGCTGGATGATCCGCCCACCGGACCCGCTCGCACCGCTGCCGTGGCCGAGGCTTTGCAGTCGGTCGGTCTGAAGCCGCAGGACGCAACACGCTACATCCACGAATTCTCCGGAGGGCAACGTCAGCGGATCGCAATCGCGCGCGCCCTCATCATCCGGCCGGAGTTGATCGTCCTCGATGAAGCAGTCTCCGCGCTTGACGTCTCGGTGCGCGCCCAGATTCTGCAACTTCTGGCCGAAATATGCCGCACGCATCAGTTGGGGTATCTCTTCATTTCCCATGATCTCTCAGTCGTCCGCTCTGTCACCGATCGCATCATGGTTATGCGTCAGGGCACCATCGTCGAAAGCGGAGACACGCAATCCGTCTTTACCAACCCGCAACATGACTACACCAGAATGCTGCTCGACGCCGCGCCGCTTCTGCCGGACGTACCCGAGCCGGACACGAGTCCATGATCGATCCCATCACGCTCTCGCCGATGACCTATGCTGCCCATGCAGAGGACGCACTCGATCTGGCCACCCGCGCCGCCGACTACGTCACGCTGGAAGTCGGGCACGCTCCCGACGCCGGCTACGTGACGGGGTTCTTTTCCGCCACAACTCCCGGGCTAAGCGAGGATTTCCTGCAGCATTTCGCGATCATGGAAGGCACCGCCATGTCCGGCATGGTCTGCATCGCAAAGGGATATGAATTCCCAGAAGACTGGTGGATCGGGCTTTTGCTGATCGATCCGGCCTTTCGCGGGCGGGGAATTGGCCGTAAGGTTCTACGTAGCTTGCGAGAACGCGCGCGAAGGCAGGACGTCGCCATGCTCAAACTCTCGGTTCTGCAAGCCAACCCGTGCGGGCTCAGGTTCTGGCGCCGCGAAGGCTTTGTTCATCACCGCGACGCCCCGGCCCTGCCCGGCAGCGACGGGCCCGATCGCGTTGTTCTGAAATACCTGCTCTGAAGGAGGGAACCACATGCGACTGACTGGCAAAACCGCTCTCATCACCGGGGCCGCGTCCGGGTTCGGCGCCGGCATCGCGCGCAAGTTCACCTCCGAAGGCGCACGGGTCATGGTGGCAGACATCAATGCTTCGGCCGCACGGGACATGGCCGACCAACTGGGAGATCACGCCTTTTCACACCAGGTCGATGTGGCAGACGCCGCTTCGGTAGCGAAAATGGCCACCGCCGCGCGAGAGGCCTGGGGTCATGTCGATATCCTCGTCAATAACGCCGGGGTCACCCATCTTCCTCAGCCCATGGAAGAAGTCAGCGATGCCGATTTCGACCGCGTGATGACGGTGAACATGAAATCCATCTACCTCACAGCGCGGGCCTTCGTGCCACAGATGAAATCGCGCGGCGCCGGCGCGATTCTCAATATAGCCTCGACCGCCGGTGTCTCCCCGCGTCCCCGGCTCAACTGGTACAACGCCTCCAAGGGTTGGGTCATCACCGCCACGAAGGCGATGGCTGTTGAACTGGCCCCGGAGGGCGTGCGGGTCAACGCGTTGAACCCGGTGGCCGGAGAGACCCCGCTGCTGAAATCCTTCATGGGAGAAGACACGCCAGAGATGCGCGCGAAATTCCTCGCGACCATTCCTCTTGGCCGCTTCTCGACGCCGCAGGATCTGGGCAACGCCGCCTGTTTCCTCTGCTCGGACGAAGCCAGCATGATCACCGGCGTGGCGCTCGAAGTGGACGGAGGGCGCTGCATATGAAAGCGATGCCGCGCCCATTGTTTAAAGCCGCGCAGTGCAGGTTATCCCACAGGCTCGGCGAAAAACCAGGAAACTCGCAAAACCTGCGTCTTTGGACCGGAAAATATCCTCGCCGAAGGCATGGAATCTCTTCTGGAAAAAGGGCTCCATGATGCGCCCCGGCCCGCGTAATCTCATCACCGACATCCCCGGGCTTCTGGTCGGCAACGCCGAGCACGACAGCCTGAAGTCGGGGGTCACTGTATTGACTGCGGATCATCCCTTCACAGCCTCCGTGCACGTGATGGGGGGCGCGCCGGGCAGCCGCGAAACCGATTTGCTGGATCCCGACAAATCGGTGGCCGAGGTGGATGCACTGGTTCTGTCCGGCGGCTCCGCTTTCGGGCTGGAGGCCTGTGCCGGGGTCACATCGGAACTGCGTGCAAGAGGGCGCGGCTTTGCCGTCGGCTCCGCACGAGTGCCGATCGTGCCCGGCGCGATCCTGTTCGACCTGCTCAACGGCGGCGATCACGGCTGGAGCGAAAACCCCTATCCCGCGCTGGGGCGCGCCGCGCTCACATCCGTATCCGAAGACTTCAGGATCGGCACAGCCGGTGCCGGTACGGGCGCTACGACGGCGATGCTGAAAGGGGGATTGGGCTCCGCGTCGCTGGTGCTGCCGGACGCTCACACCGTCGGGGCCCTCGTCGCTGCTAACCCGGTCGGCGCCGTCACCACGCCGGGCGACCGGCATTTCTACGCCGCCCCCTTCGAGATTGGAACTGAGTTTGGCGGTCTGGGCCCGGATCCGTCCGCCGGTCTCGGCATGGATTTGACCAGCCGAAAAAGACAGGCATTTACCGATACGGCGAATACAACCATCGCCGTGGTCGCCACGACCGCGAAACTGACCAAAACAGACTGCAAGCGCGTGGCCACCGCCGCTCATGACGGGATTGGCCGGGCATGTGTGCCCGCCCATACACCGATGGATGGCGATCTGGTCTTCGCTGTCTCACATGGGGAAAAACCCGGCGATCTGGCGCTCATCGGTCATGCTGCCGCTCTCTGCCTGACCCGCGCGATTGCCCGCGCGGTGCATGCCGCCAGCCCGAAGCCGGGCGATCTGCTGCCCTGCTGGCAGGATCTGAACTGAGCGTCAGCCGCGCGCACTGTTGAGGTCGACCACCTTCGGATCGCGCCCGAGCAAACGGCAGACTACCTCGGCGATACCGGTCACATCTAGGCCCGCGTCCCGATACATCTCCGCCGGAGAGGCCTGATCGATGAACCGGTCCGGCAGGCACAGCGTCCGCACCCGGCAGCCGTGATCAAGCAATCCTTCCCGCGCCATGGCCTGCAGAACCATCGCGCCAAAACCACCCTGCGCACCCTGCTCCACCGTAACCAGCGCTTCATGGGTCTGCGCCAGCCGCGCGATCAGTTCCATATCCAGCGGCTTGGCAAAACGCGCATCCGCCACCGTGACGCTGACGCCCTCTCCGGCCAGCAGCGTCGCCACCGCGTCGCAATCGCTCAGGATCGTGCCCAACGACAACAGAGCGACATCACCACGGCCCTCGCGAAGCACACGGCCCTTTCCGATTTTCAGCACCTCGCCACGCTCCGGCAGGCTCACGCCCGTGCCATTGCCTCGCGGATAGCGGAAGGCGATCGGGCCGCTGTCATGGGCAACGGCGGTAGCCACCATGTGCACCAGCTCCGCCTCGTCCGCGGCCGCCATGACCGTCATGCCCGGCAGCGCGCCCAGATACCCGATGTCGAAGGCCCCGGCGTGGGTTGCACCATCCGCCCCCACCAGCCCGGCCCGGTCGATGGCAAAACGCACCGGCAGTCCCTGCAGCGCCACGTCATGCACTACCTGATCATAGCCGCGTTGCAGGAAGGTCGAATATATCGCGCAGAAGGGTTTCAGCCCGGAAGCCGCCATCCCGGCGGCAAAGGTCACCCCGTGCTGCTCGGCGATACCGACGTCGAACACCCGTCCGGGAAACCGCTTTGCCATCCGGTCCACACCGGTGCCCGAAGGCATCGCGGCCGTTACCGCCACGACGGAAGGATCGTCGGCCGCCGCCTGCGTCAGCGCATCACCGAACACCGCCGTGTAGGACGGTGCATTCGCCTTGGCCTTGGCCTGCACCCCGGTGCCGACATCGAACTTGGAAACACCATGGTATTTGTCCGCCGAGCCTTCGGCGGGCCCATAGCCCTTGCCCTTGACGGTACAGCAATGGATCAGAACCGGCCCCGTGGCCCGCGCCTTGGCCCCGCGCAGCACGCTGAGCAGTTGCCCCATGTCGTGCCCGTCGATGGGACCGATATAATCAAAGCCCAGTTCTTCGAAGAAAGTGCCGCGGCTTTCCAGCCCGGTGACCAGCTCGCGCGCGCGGCGTGCGCCGTCCCTTACCGGCTTCGGCGCGAATTGCTCCATGCCCTCGGCCATCGCCACAAGCCCGCCGAACGGCCCCTTGCGCGACAGATCGGAAAGGCTGGACAGGTAAGACGACATTGCCCCGACAGGCGGCGCAATGCTCATCTCGTTGTCGTTGAGGATCACGAAAATCCGTCGGCCTTCGTGCCCGGCATTGTTGAGCGCCTCGTAGGCCATGCCCGCGCTGATCGAGCCGTCCCCGATCACCGCCACTGCATCGCCCGTGGGCATGCCCATGTCGCGCCCGACGGTAAAGCCCAGAGCGGCCGAGATGGACGTGCTGGAATGGGCCGCGCCGAAAGGATCGAATTCGGATTCCGAGCGTTTGGTGAAGCCGCTGATCCCCCCGCCCTGCCGCAGGCCGTGCATGCGGCTGCGCCGGCCGGTCAGTATCTTGTGCGGATAGCACTGGTGGCCGACATCCCAGATCAGCTTGTCGCGCGGCGTATCGAAGACGGCATGGATCGCCACGCTCAACTCCACCACACCAAGGCTCGAACCCAGGTGCCCGCCGGTTTCGCTGACGGCACGGATCACCTCGCCACGCAACTCGTCGGCAACATTTCTCAGCGCGCGATCACTCATGCCGCGCAGATCGGCAGGTCAGGCGACGCGGTCGAGGGTCGGGGTGTGTGATGCTTCGGTCATGGCGCACGTCTCCTTGCAGGTGCGATGCCGGGAACCTCTTGCCAAGGCCCTTGTCCCGGTCATCGGGAAAACAAAAGGGGTCGCACCGGTGTTCAGCCGCTGCGACCCCAGGTTCCTGTAGCCAACAGGAAGGGAACCGGGGTGTTGAGACCCCGTAGCCCGGACCAAGGAAGCCGATGGTCCGTGCGCGGCGAGGAGCCAGGCGGCGGGAGGGCCGCCTGCGCTCCTATTCGTAAACCGGCGCTTCGCTGGTCGCGAGCTCTGGCCAGTCGGCAATCACATTCATGCCTTGCATGGGTTGCTGATACCCTTTGTGGCAGGTCTTGCAGGCGGCCTTGGGCGCATCCGCATAAACCGGGCCAAGCCGTTCGGCCGGGTATTCGTCTTTCAGCGGGATCAGGTATTCCTGATTCATCTCGATCACCATCTGACGTCCCAGCAGGGCCGTGCCCCACTGCGGCGTCACCTGACCGGGGTCATAGAAAGCGCGGCTGTTGTGACAGAATACGCAGTTCACCCCGAGGCTGTTGGCGAAGTAGTTCATCAGCGAATAGGTCTGCTCCGCCTTCTGGATGGTATGATATTCCCCATCCCCCGGCGTGCCGGCGACGCGGCTTTCCAGATCGTGCACGTTCACCGCTTCATAGTCGGTCAGATAGACCTCCAGCGCGTTCGATGGCAGCGAGGTGGACTGGCTCAGCGAGGTCGCCCGGTTCTGCACGGCCGACCATCCTTCCGCCGACTTATTGACCGGCGTGATGTTGAACCAGATCTCCGACGGGACGTTCTCGCCTCTGTGGCAGGTGTAGCAGTTCACGCCGACCTGCTGGTTGGCATTGACGTGGCCATCCCAGTTCTCGTTGATGTTCTGCGTCATCTGGATCATCCGGCGGGCGACGACCTTGGTGTACAGGTTGTCCTCGCCGTAGCTCTCCATGTCGCCATCGCCATGGCAATAGACGCATCCCTCCTCCGGAGCGACCCACTGGGTGATGGCTGACATCACCCGGTTGAAGTTGTCCTCCGTCAGATCGCCGAGCACCTGGACGTTCTGGTAGATGTCCTTGGCCAGGTCCTCGCCGCCTTCGGGCACGTAGGGCGCTTCGGTGTAGTAGTTCTCGATCGTCGGGTCGGGATCGAACCGGTCGAAGTTGAACTCGGGCACCGACATGCCGGTGCCGCGCGGACCAGTCTGCAGACTGGCCGTCTGCGCCGGGTTGCCCCAGGCCACCAGCATCACCGCCACGAAGACCGCGCCGCCGAGTGCCCCGATCAGGATCGCCGGACCGAAGATATTGGTCGGGTTGTCCTGGTTCCATTTGTTAAACCACTTGGGCAGCATGATCAGTTCTCCTTCCCGATAAAGGCTTCGTAGGTGCCGTAATCGGCATAGCCATAGGAGCCGTCATACATGGGTGCGAAATTGTGCTCCTGCGCCCAGATGAACCAGTTATCGACGACCGTTCCGGTCAGCAGGATCCCGATACCACCCGTGATCGGGGTGAGAACCGCGAACCACCACGCCCAGCGGTGGATGCCTTCCATGGTGGCGTTGAAGCCCATGGTCCAGCGCCAGAAGAGGGCGGCGCGTTCCGTGGCCGTGCCGCGGTCGTAGATCTGCTCCAGTTCCCGGTCGCCGCCATAGCGGGTCACCGCGAGGATGGTGCCACCGTGCATGCAGAAGAGCAGCACAGAGCCATAAAGGAAAACGATCGAAAGACAGTGGAACGGGTTGTAGTAGAGGTTGCCGTAACGAATGGAGAACGCCGTCGTCCAGTCGAGGTGCGGGAAGATGCCGTAGGGCACCGCCTCGCTCCACGACCCCATCAGGATCGGACGGAACAGGCCCAGCACGAGGAACAGCCACACCGCGGCGGCAAAGCCCCAGAAGATGTGCTTGCCCATCTTGTGCTGCTCAGCGAGCAGATAGGCCCTGAGCAACCAGGTCATCACCGAGACCAGCAGGAAAAAGCTGGCGATGATGTACCAGCCGCCATCATTGAGTGGCGGCATGGTCAGCCCGTATTCGGGGCTGGGCGGCTCCAGTGCCAGCCAGAAGAGCTGGCGGATGAACTGCGGGATCGACCAGCCGACCTGCGCCAGCATGTTGAAGCCCACGATCACGAACCAGGCGATCCCGGTGGCGAAAGCCACCAGCGTCGTCCAGCCCACGTAATAGGGTCCGAGCTGCGCGTTGCCGAAAATGCCCACGACGGTGTTGAAGCGGGGGCTACCCACCCGTTCCTCCATCATGTTGTTGCCGGCGTCATCCATGCCCCATTCGGGTTTGCCCTGGACCTGCACCTGCGTGAAGATGTTCTGATATTCAGGAAACGCCATGATTACATTCCTCCCGCGGCAATGGGTTCGCCCCAGATCGGCAGATCGAGCCACCAGTTCCACCATTCAGGCCAACCTGCGGTCCAGACCGGACCGGAGATGATGATACAGACGGCCGAGAAGAGCACCGCGTTGATCGCCAGCAAATAGCCCACGCGGTGAATGCCCAGCGTACCGACCGAATAGCCGATGAAATCGCGGAAGAAGGTATCTTCGTGATCGGGGGTCTTTGCCTCTTCGCCCTTCTCGGGGTTACAGGCCGACAGGATCAGCCCGCCGTGCAGCGCCAGCGCCAGCGTGGTGGTGAAGAACAAAGTCACCGCCAGCATGTGGGCCGGGTTGTAGTGGAAGTGCAGGTAGGCGTAGCCAGTGTTGCTCACCCAGTCGAGGTGGCTGAAGATGCCATAGGGAAACCCATGGCCCCAGGCGCCCATCAGCAGCGGGCGAAAGATGACCAGCGTGACGTAGGCGAGGATTGCGAAGGCGAAACCGAAGGGCACGTGATAGCCCATGCCCAGCTTTCGGCAAATCTCCACCTCGCGCAGGGCCCAGCTTATGAACGCGCCGGTCGCGCAGATCGTGATGATCTGCCAGAGCCCACCTTCCATCAGCGGTGCCAGCCCCAAACCGTAGCTAAGATCAGGGGGGGCGATGTTGATGAGCCAGGGATTGAACGTGCCTTGCTGGGATGCGCCCCAGAAGATCAGGATCGTCCCGAGCAATGCAAAAAAGGCGGTCGTGACCCCGAAGAAGCCAACGTAGAACGGCCCCACCCAGAAGTCGAACAGATCGCCCCCGATCAGCGTCCCTCCGCGGACGCGATATTTTCTTTCGAAGCTTAGCAACGCCATCTTCTATTCTCCGCGTATATGCGGCGCGCCTGATCCGGAGCAGCCGGTCCCGGACACGTACTCTCGCACCTGTCTGCTTGACCGACGGGCATCCAAGGCGGAGGCCGTCAAATTATCCATTGCAAGTTCGCCGCGGGCGGGCGGCGCACACTAAAGACCGCCCGCAGCATTTCTATGTGCCAGTGTTCCGGAAAACGTGCCTTGCGGCCCGCGTGCCGAATTACTGACCACCAGCGGCAGCTGCCGCCTCGAACCAGTTCAGGCCACTGCTGAGCACCACAAGGTGGATCATAGCAGCCAAAAGGAAGAGGAATACGCCCTGCGCCACGAAAACGCGGCGGGGGTCAAAGATGAGCCAGATCTTGTAGAACTTTGCCATATCCATCTCCTTTAGAACCACGGACGCCAGATAAAGGTCGCCAAGTGAGCGACCACAGCAACTGCCGAGAACAGCCAGAGGCCGCTCATATAGACAGAGTGCAATTCCTGCGCCTGTTCGTCTGTGAGACCTGTGAAGGACAGGTCGGTATTATCAGCCATAATTATTCCTCCGGAACGTTATGCTGACGCCGCGCACCCCGCGGCCGGGTCCTTCGGGGGTTACCCCCCTCGGGGTTCTGAACACCTGGTCGCCCAGGTATGCAGTCTTGAGACTCGACAGGCGCACATTGCCGAGACGTCGGGTTCCGCACCGGGCCTTGCCAGCCGTTGTGTGCGAAAGGTCTTTCACAGCCCGGCGGAGAAGATCATCGGCGTGATGATCCGGGCCTGGGTCCAGGCGCGTGCCATGGGCCCCTTGTCGGTAAAGCTCCGCGATTTGATCGCCTGCATCGCCCAGGTCAGGGTCGCCAGCGGCAGGGTCGCCACGAAGATGATCGTGAAATAGACGGTGAATTCGATGTTCACCTTTCGCCGCGGTGTCTCGCGCGCAGCCTCCGTCGCCTGCGTCGGGGCCATCATGTCCGATGTCATGTCACTCATGTGCGATCCTCCAGATCAATGCCGGTCTGTGCCGGGTCCAGCGCCCGCACGGTGTCGAGCACCACGCGTTCGTCTCCTGCGGCCAGGGCCGCCTTCTCCGCCGCATCCCTCAGGGTCTTGGCGGCTGAAATTCGGGTCAGGATGGGGTGCGTCTCCACGATGCGGTCCAGCATCGCCTGCGCATCCGCATCCCATGGGAAATCACGCCTCAGAGGCGTCGGCGTGGCATCCGCCGCATCCATCTCCGATCCCAGCGGCAGGATGTGGAAGAGCGCGTCGAAAAGCCCGTTGCAGATTTCCTGGATCAGGTAGGTCGCCCCTGCATAGCCCATGAAAGGCGTGCCCGTATGCCGCCGGATCGCGGCGCCGGGGAAACTGGCCGGGATGAACGCGGGGCTCGGCCCATGCCCGCCCTTGAGTTCGGCGAGATACATTTTCTCGTTGATCGATCCCATCACGATCAGCGGCCGCTTCTGCCCCATCAGGGCGCGCACTTCCTCGTTGTTGGTCTTCTTGCCCGCCACCCGGGCCACGGCAAAGGCACAGGGCAGCCCCATGTCCTCTTCCAAAAACAGACGGACACCGCGCGCGTAGGTCTCATTGGCCACGATGGCAAAACTCGCCGTAGCGAAAAAATCCTGCGTGACCGACCGCCACAGATCCCAGACCGGCTTGATGGTCGAGTGTTTCTCGGCGGAGATAAAAGGTTCGGGGTCGAGGCCGACCAGCTTCCCCAGTGCGCGCAGGAAGCTGGTCGTACTCTCGACCCCTATCGGGGCTTGTAGATACGGCTTGGCAAGAAGCTCGCTCAACCCGCGCCCGAACTCGCGGTACATGCAGATGTTCACATCCGCATTTACCAGATCTCTCATTTCGGCCACATGCGCGCCAAGAGGCATCACCATGTTGACCTCGCAGCCGATCCCCTCGACCAGCCTGCGGATCTCGGCCAGATCGGATGGCATGTTGAAGGTGCCATACATCGGGCCGAGGATGTTGACGCGGGGACGCGCACCCTCCTCGCGTTTCTTTTCGGGCGGCATCCGACCCTTGGTCATCCCGAACTCGGTGAAGATCCAGGTCATCGCCCGATCCGCCGCTTCCCATTGATCCTCGTCAATGGTGCGCGGCAGGAATCTCTGAATGTTGGTGCCCTGCGGGGTCACGCCGCCGCCGATCATCTCGGCAATCGAGCCGGTGACCACCACAGCCGGCAAGGCCGGATCCAGCGTGTCCCAGGCGCGCTTCATCGACTCTTCGGTCCCCGCCCCCATCTCGCCCTCGCCCAGGCCCGTGACCACGATCGGCAACTCATGCGGAGGCAGCGCATCGGTGTAATGCAGCACGCTGGTCACCGGCAGGTTCTCGCAACCCACAGGTCCGTCAATCACGACCTGCAACCCCTTGACCGCGCAAAAGGCGTAAACCGCCCCCCAGTATCCGCCGGCGCGGTCATGATCCATCACCAGCATGGGGCGGCCCTCCCCTGCTTCATCTTGCCCGCAAAACTCCGGGGGAGCGCGCAGCGCGGGGGCAGCGCCCCTGTAAAAGGATATGCAAAACACCCGGCCATCAGATCATGCGCGCGGCATCCGCCGCCCTCTTCTGCTTGTCGAGTTTCTTCTGATGCTGAGCGCGGAAATCCGGGCGCAGGTTCGGCACGCCTTCCCAGACGCCCGCCGTATCGGCCTGGCCCACGCCTTCGAAAAAATCCTTCATCCGGTCCATGCGGCCCTTGTTTGCGATCGCGGCATTCACGACGGTTGCAAGCGAGCCAGCCCCGGCCACGCCCATCAGGGGCCGCGCGGAAATCAGGTTGGTGAAATAGAGCCCTGGGATGCCCAGTTCCTTGGCCTTCTGGACCACCGGCGTCGTACCTATGGCAAGGTCAGGCCGGATCGCCTCCATCGCCGCGCAGTCGTCTTCCAGCGAGGCGCGGTATTTCACCGTCACACCCTTCGCCGCGAGCCATTCCGCATCCGCTTTGGACCATTCGGACTTCGCGCAGGCAGTGCCCACGTAGGGCACCTGCGCGCCACTTTCGATCAAAAGCCGCGCCACCAGCAGTTCCGAGCCCTCATAGCCCGACAAGGTAATCGTCCCGTTGATCCGTGCGGCATTGAGCGCCGCGTCTATCGCCGGCAGCGCCTGATTTTCGGCCTCCGCGATTTTCGATTTTGACACCCCATACGCGGCCCCTATGGCGTTCAGCCAGTCCACGGTTCCATCGCGCCCCACCGGGGCTGAGCCCACGACCGGACGGCCCGCCGCACGGAATTCGCGCACCGTCTCCACGTAGAAGGGATGGATGGCCCCCACGACGACACAATCCAGCGCGGCATAAAGTTCGCGCCATTCACGGCAGGGCAGCACCGGGCCCGCGGCCAGGCCCAAAGGCGCCAGCATCTGCCCGATGATCATGGGATCGGCGGGAAACATCTCGCCCAGCAAGGCCACCGTCGGCCGGTCCGACTTGCCGCCGACAGGTGCTGCCACCGGGCCCGCTTCGGCCTCGGCCCGCGCATAGGCAAGCATCGCGCCCGCCAGCACATCCTTGGCCTCCGCATGGGTCGGCACACCGAAACCGGGTACATCGATCCCGACAATCCGGACCCCGTTGATCTCTTTCGGCAAGAGCCGCAGAGGCACACCGCTTGCCGTCGGCACACAAAGGTTGGTCACTACAATGGCATCATAGCGGTCCGGGTCGGCCAGCTCGTGAACGCTCTCGCGAATGTCCTCGTAAAGCTTGCCGGTCACCAGCGTTTCGGAATTGAAAGGCACGTATCCGACAGACCGCCGCGCACCGTAGAAATGGCTTACGAACGTCAGCCCGTACACACAGCAGGCCGACCCCGAGAGCACCGTCGCCACCCGTTTCATCCGCAGGCCCACGCGCAGCGATCCAAACGCCGGGCACATGGATTGCGGCTTGTCATGTGGCCCCATCGGATAATCCGTCCGGAACTTTTCAAGCAGTTCCGACTGGCCCGCCTTGCGCGCCGCCTCCGCCAGATCGGCCCCGGAATGGCACCCCATTCCGTCGGCCGGCGCTCCGCCCGCCACACGCGACACATCGCCATGCGGATGACCCTTGATCACCTCCACATCGCCCGCCGTGTCGTATGTGACTTCCTTCTTCACGCGGCGTGGTCCTCGGCAGCGCCTCTCAAATTTCGCAGCACTTCGACCAGCCGCCGGGAAGCCTCGAGATGCTCGAGCGCAAGCGCATGCTCCTCGCGCGCACTGCGCTCGGTCAAAGCACTATGCTTCATCGCGATGTCGGATTGTTTGAAGTGTTCAAGCCTCGTCATACACTACCTCCAGAGACGGTTTCGGAGCGGCATTCTTGCCGCGCATGTCCTGATCGGTCGCCGGTTCCAGCACGAAATCGCCTCCGGTTTCGGAAGCGTCGAAAAGGCCCAGCAACCCATCCTGATCCAGCGGCGTCGGCCGCATCGGGGGCGCGTCGGCGACGTTCTCGCCCAGACCCGCGAACAAGTCTCCCCAGCGCGATTTCGCGGTGCCGACGATCTGATAGTTTGCCGACTTCTTGCGCAGGTCATCGTCCTGCGGGATCGACGCGAGGATCGGAATATCCACGGCCTCGGCAAATGCCGCCGCCTCACCGCTGCCGTCATCCTTGTTGATGACCAGCCCCGCGACACCGACATTGCCGCCCAGCTTGCGGAAATACTCCACCGCCGAGCAGACGTTGTTGGCGACGTAAAGCGACTGCAGATCGTTCGACGCGACGAGAATTACCTTCTGCGCCATGTCCCGAGCGATCGGCAGGCCAAAGCCGCCGCAAACCACGTCACCGAGGAAATCGAGAAGAACGTAGTCAAAATCCCAATCGTGAAAGCCGAGCTTTTCGAGCAACTCGAACCCATGAATAATTCCGCGACCTCCGCAGCCGCGCCCGACCTCCGGGCCGCCGAGCTCCATGGCAAAGACGCCGCCGCGCTTGAAACAGACGTCGCCAATCTTCACCTCTTCGCCCGCGAGCTTCTTGCGCGTCGAGGTCTCGATGATCGTCGGACAGGCCTTGCCGCCGAACAGCAGCGAGGTAGTGTCCGATTTCGGGTCGCAGCCGATCAGCAGCACGCGCTTGCCCTGCTCGGCCATCATGTGGCTGAGGTTGGCCAGCGTGAACGATTTGCCGATACCGCCCTTGCCGTAGATCGCGATGATCTGGGTTTTCTTCGACGGCGGATCCTGCGGCACCTCCAGCGTCGGCTCGGTCGCAGCCTCATCCTTCAGGCGCGCATCGAAATCCTTGAGGTTTGGTACTTCGTCCTTCACGCAACGTCCTTCCAGTTCAAGATCATTTTCAGACAGTCCGGATCGGAGAACGCCTGGGTATAGGCCGCACGGGCCTCGCGATGTGACATCTGGTGCGTGATGAGCCCGTCGAGGCTCAGCAGGCCGCCTTCGACCAGCGCGCGTGTCGCGGCCAGATCGCCATGGGTCCATTCCGCCGCCACGCGGAACCGCGCCTCTTTCATGAAGGCCGGCGGAAAGGCAAAACTGATGGCGGTGGAATAGAAGCCGGCCAGCACGATCTCGCCACCCTTGCCCAATCGCGCCACCAGATCGTTTAGCACCTCGACACTGCCGGAGGCGTCATAGACAGACATGTAATCGCGTCGGCTGTCCTCGGCGGGATCGATCACGTCGTAGCCCTCGGCACCAGCCCTCCGGCTCGGATCGATTTCCCAGACCACCGGCGCGGGTGCACCTGCCGCGATCGTCATCCGCGCCAGCAACCGGCCCAGGACACCGTGACCCACGATCAGGTCCGGCACGGATTTATTGAGCCCGGCCATGGCGTGTCGCGCGGTTGCCGCCAGCGCCAGAAGAGCACCGTTCGCCCCGTGGCTCGAATCGATTCGGGTAACACGGTCGGCCGCTGTGACCACGCGTGCCGCGGCCCCGCCGAAAAGACCGAAAGCGCCATCATAACAATTCGCACCCGGTACAAAGACGCGCTCGCCCACTTTGAAACCGGTGCCACTTGGCGCTTCGACCACTTCGCCGACGGCTTCATATCCGGGGACCAGAGGATAGCCCATGCCCGGGAAAGGCGGCATCTGTCCGCTCCAGAAGAGTTTTTCTGTTCCCGTGGAAATGCCGGAGTGTTCGATCTCGACAACCAGATCGCCGCTGCCCGGTGCCGTCAGCATCAGGGTCTCCACGTCAAGGTCTCTGGGACCTTTCAGAAGAACGGCGGCCGTGTCCAAGAATTTTCCCTCCGTCTCCGCGGCCTTTGATCTGTGTCAAAGACTCATTACACATTCTAGCGGTTTCTGTCAGTTTAATCTGACATATGTTTGTGTCAACTCTAATTGACACTAGGCCGTTCAGGCGACGGGCTTTCGTCCCGTTACAACCCGCGTGACATAGGCGCGCGCAGGGGCCGGGCTGCGCAGGTCTTCGAAACCCGCCAACGCGCAAAGCGCCATGATCTCGTCAGGTGAGCGCGTACGGCCGGTCTGCATGGCCATCGTGTAAAATGCGAAGTAGATGTCACCCGCACGGTCAGGCCGCGCCCCGCCCCCCATCGGCTCGGAAATGACCAGACGCCCACCAGGCGGCAAGGCCGCGTATACAGAGCGCAATAGTGCGGCGACCGTTTCGTCGGCGTGATCGTAGAGCACCCGCACCAACGACACCGCATCGGCGCCGATCGGCAGCGGATCATCCCGGAAGGAGCCCGCCTCCAGTGTCACGCGGTCAGACATGCCAGCAGCGTCGAAACGCGCAATGGCACCGGGGGTGACCTGCGGCAGATCGAACAGGGTCATCTGCAGACCGGGATAGGCATGTCCCACCGCTTCGAGAAACGCCCCTGTACCACCCCCCACATCCATCAGCCGGGCAATCCCCTTGAAGGACACCGCGCGCAGCGTGTCCTCCGCCACCAACCGCTGGCTCTGCGCCATCAGGTCGGAATAGATCGCGGCGGTTTCGTCGGGGATCTCTCCGCGCGCGCCGAAGACGTAGGGCCAGAACTCCGACAACTCGGTACGCTGCGGTCCACGCAGCAGGGCCACCGGATCGGCCAGATCAGAATAGAAAGACCGGTGGTGACGGATCATCGCCTCCAGCCCCGGCACACCCATCAGCGCCGCCCCCTTGCGCGCCAGCGCATAGGTCCCCGAGCGCTGCCGCTTGATCAACCCAAGCGCGGCCGCCGCCTGTAACAACACCCGCATGCGATCGGGGGGAATATCCGTGGCCTGCGCCAGCATCTCGGCAGAGCGCCCGCCACCCCGCAGCCGCCGGAGTAGGTCCAGCTCCACCACGGCCATAAGCACCTGGCTTTGCACGAATCCCTGCACCACGTCGAAGAGCACCGCTCCGTCCGCACGCGCCTGCCGCCGGGTCAGGGGAAAACGGCTCGCCCAGCTTTGAAAGCCCGGACGCGCGATGAGCCGGTTCAGCCAGCCGCCGCGCCACTCCGGCAGATCGCTGGCCGTATCCGCCACTATTCCGCCGCTGTGATGTTCGGGGCCACAGGGGTCAGACGTTCGGCATATTGCCGGACCATCTCGGCCAGCTGCGCCTCTCCGGGGCAGGACGGGATCGAGGCGATGGCACCGCCCAGAATGTCCTTGAGCCGCGAGATCGCCCCCTGCACGCCCAGCAGTGTTACCGCGTTGGGCCGCCCGTGCAGATCATCCTGCCCGGCGGGCTTGCCCAATGTGTCCGCGTCATAGAGCGCATCGCGCAGATCATCAGCCACCTGGAAGGCCTCGCCGATGCGTGCGCCCAGTTCGAACCAGGGCTCGGCCTCCTGCCCGGCGGAGATGGCCCCCATCTGCGTCGCCGCGATGAACAAAGCCCCTGTCTTGGCCTGATGGTAGGCGGACAGGTCGATTTCCGTCTCGCTTTCCCAGCCCTGCCCGGCACAGATGCCGCCCGGCATGCCAGTGCGCTGCGCCAACGTCATGATGAGTTGCGCGACCCGCTCCGGGGCCGCAACCGACTGCCGCGCGAGAATTTCAAAGGCGAGCACGATCAGGCTGTCGCCCGTGAGCACCGCCAGAGGTTCCGAATAAGCCCTGTGCACCGAAGGCTTGCCGCGCCGGATGTCCGCATCGTCGAAACAGGGCAGATCGTCGTGAACAAGACTGGCGCAATGAATGAGTTCCAGCGCCGAGGCCGCCGCATCCGAGACACCCGGCTTGTCATCCCCGCAGGCCATCGCCACCGACATCAGGATCGTTGGCCGGATGCGCGCCCCGCCGGGGGCCGTAGCATATCCAAGAGCAGAAGACAGACGCTGCGGCACCGCCCCCCTTCCCTGCCCCACGGCAATCGCTTGCGATATGGCGGCTTCGATGCGGGTCGTCATGCCCATGGGCGGTCCCTTTCACGAAAGAGTGTCACATCATACGGACACCAATGTGTAAACTATACTGGACACATTGCAGCCACGAGTCAATAATCGGCTCATGCATCTACCAACAGCGCCCCTGATCCCGGACAGAGCCCATGTCATCGTCATCGGCGGCGGCATCGCCGGGCTGGCCGCCAGCCTGCGCCTCGCCTGTGCGGGCCTGCGGGTGACGCTGCTGGAGCGGCATGCGCATCTGGGCGGCAAGATCAGAACCCTGCCCAGCGACGCGGGTCCGGTCGATGCCGGCCCCACCGTGCTGACCCTGCGCCATGTCTTCGATGACCTCTTCTCCGCCGCTGGAGCACGGCTCGACGATCATGTGACGCTGGTGCCGCAGGACATTCTCGCGCGGCACTTCTGGCCCGACGGCAGCACGCTCGATCTCTTCGCCGACACCCGCAAGACCGTGCGCGCCATCGCCGCCTTCGCCGGGCCGAAAAGCGCGCAGGAATTCGCCCGTTTCCATAGCCGAACCCGCCGGCTCTTCGAAGGTTTCGACGCGCCGATGATGCAGGCCCCGAGCCCGTCGCTGCGCCGGCTGGTGCCGCATGTGCTGCGCCAACCGGGCCTGATACGCGCAATGGCCCCGCTCTCGACACTGCGCCAGATGCTGAGGCGGCAATTCTCCGACCCGAGGCTGGCACAGCTCTTCGGCCGCTACGCCACCTATGTCGGCGGCGCCCCACACCTCAGCCCCGCATTGCTATCGCTGATCTGGCAGGCCGAGGCCACCGGCGTCTGGGTCGTGCAGGGAGGCATGCACCGCCTGACCGAAGCGCTGGCAGCACTCGCCGAAACCAAGGGAGTGGAATTCCGCACCGGCACTCATGTCGATGAAATCCTCCTGCATGACGGCAAAGTGCACGGCCTGCGCCTCGCTGGCGGGCAGACACTGGACTGCGACGCCTGTCTTTATGCTGGCGATCCGCGCGCGCTGGCCACGGGCAGCATGGGCGCGGCTCTGAAAATCGTGGCCCCGCAGACCGCGACATTGCCGCGCTCTTTCTCCGCCCGGGTCCACAGCTTCGCGGCAACCCCGAAAGGCCGCGACCTGGCGCATCACAACGTGTTTTTCGCAGCCAGCAGCGACAGCGAATTCACCGATCTCGCCGCCGGGCGCATCCCCACCGATCCGACCCTGTATCTCTGCGCCGAAGACCGTGGCCAGAACACCCCCATACCGGCCCTCGAGCGCTTCGAGATGATCTCCAACGCGCCGGCCACTGACACAGAAATTTCCGATCCGGAGCTCGACACATGGCATCATCAGACCCTGCAAACGATGGCGAATATGGGCGTGACTTTTTCCCCGACGCCGACGGTCACGACGATTACGACCCCGCAGGACTTCGCGCGGATGTTCCCGCAGACACTGGGCGCTCTCTACGGCCAAAGCCCCCACGGAATGACGGCGGCATTGAAGCGGCCAACGGCGCTGACACCGGTGCGCGGCCTCTACCTGGCGGGCGGGGGAACCCATCCGGGGGCGGGCGTGCCGATGGCGACGCTCTCCGCCCGGCACGCGGTCGAGGCGATCTTGCGCGACCAAACTTCGGCATCGACGTCGGTCCCAATGGCTATGCGTGGTGGTATGTCGATGGGCTGAGCGATTGCGGCACCCGCGCGATCTCGGTGATCGGGTTCATCGGCTCGGTCTTTTCGCCGTGGTACCGCTGGTCGGGGCGTAAATCCCCGCAGAACCACGTCTGCATCAACGTGGCCACCTACGGCCCCGGCGGTCGCTTCACGATGACCGATCGCGGCAAGAGCGCACTGCGCCAGACCGGGTCGCGCCTGCAAGTCGGCCCCTCGATGATGCGCTGGGACGACGGCCAGCTCGTCATTGAAATCGACGAGGTGTCGAGCCCGCCCCTCATTAACCGCATCCGCGGTGAAATTCGCGTCACCCCCGCCGCCATCACCCAGGTGGAACTGCCGCTCACGCCCGATGGCGCCCACGTCTGGCGCCCCTTCGCGCCGCGCGCCCGGATCGAGGTCGCCATCGACCGGCCCGGATGGACCTGGCAGGGCGAGGGCTATTTCGACGCCAACTTCGGCACCCGTGCGCTCGAGGAGGATTTCAGCTACTGGACCTGGGGCCGCTTTCCCACGAAGGCAGGCGCCACCTGTTTCTACGATGCCACGCGCCTCGATGGCTCCAGCCTCGCGGCAGGCTTCGCCTTCGACGCCGAGGGCGGCGCGCGCGAGATACCGCTGCCCCAAAAGACCCCAATGCGCCGCAGCCTCTGGGCAGTAAAACGCGAAACCCGCGCCGATCCGGGCTTCCGCCCTTATCAGGTGATGAACATGCTCGACGCGCCCTTCTATTCCCGCTCCGCCGTGCGTACGCGCCTTGACGGCGAGGAAGTCACCGGGGTCCACGAGGCGCTCGACCTTACCCGCTTCCGTTCACCGCTGCTGAAACCAATCCTGGCCGTCCGGGTTCCGAGACGCAGAGGCTGGCAGTTCCATCGCCCCGGCCCGTAGCGCCGCCGCTTCAATGCGCACGACGGCGCGTCACCCCTTCACTTTGCCAGAAAAACTCCCGCCGGAAGCACCCGTCCGCTAGCGCGCGGGCTCGGGCGGATTGCGCGCGATATCCGCGTTGAGCCACCAGACCCCCGCGTTCAGCGCCGAGGCGATGCTTACCCAGACGAGATAGGGCAGAAACAAAAACCCCGCCAGCGGGTCGAGCTGCCACATCGCCAGCATCGCACCCAGCACCGCCAGCCACAGGAGCGACACGACAGCCATGCCAAGGCGGATATTCTTCAACCCGAAAAACACCGGCGTCCAAAGCCCGTTCAAAGCGATCTGCAGCGCCCAGAGCGCCATCGCAAGCCCGTTGCCCTCCAGCTGCGCGACCCGCGCGCCTGCTGTCGCCATGCAAACGTAGAGCACCGTCCATGTCACGGGAAACACCCAGTCGGGCGGCGTGAACCATGGCTTTTCCAGCTTGCGGTACCACGGACCCGGCGGAAAGAGACCGCCGGTCGCACCAGCGCCGGCGCAGGCCAGGAAAAAGAGGATGAAAAGCACCCAGAACATGAGCTTCAGGTAGGCCGGGCCGGACGGGCTGTCAACACTGCCCGTTGCTCCTGCCGGCGCGCCTCCAATGTCGCCAGCACCGAAATCAGCGCATCGCTGCGCGAGGTTTCAGGATGCCCCCGCGCCGCCGCTTCCACGAGAAAACGCACTTCGTCGAGAGGCCGCGCATAAAGCACCGGCGAACGCGGCATCACGAGGCTGGCGCCCGTCATCAGCATGGATTGACCCAGCCAACCGATCTTCTGCAGCTTGCTCGTACGCGCCCGCGCCGAGATCGAATCGTATTCCATCGCCATCAGCCTGCCACCGATACCGGCGTAGATGTAACGCGCGCCATAAATCCCCGGCCGGCACGCGGGCGGCAGTGCGCCAAGCCCGGCTTCCGAACGAATGTAAAGCCGGTTAGCCTCCATCACCAACCGCCTGACCATGGCGCGCAGGGCCTTGGTTGGGCGCGGATCGGCCAGGAAGGCATCCGGGTCGATCCCGGCCTCATCGAGCCATTCCAGCGGCAGGTAGATGCGTCGCTCCAGCGCGTCCTCACCCACGTCGCGCGCGATGTTCGTCAGCTGCATCGCCACACCCAGATCGCAGGCCCGCGCCAGCGCATCGGCATCGCGTACCCGCATCAACACGCACATCATCGCCCCCACGGCGGAGGCCACGCGCGCGGAATAGTCCTTGACCCCCGAAAGCGTCTCGTAGCGGCGCTCCTCTGCGTCCCAGGCGAGCCCTTCCAGCAGTGCATCCGGCAGGGCGCGCGGCATCTCGAACCCGTCGACGATGGCGGCAAAGGCACGGTCCATCGGCGCATCCTTCGGGCGCCCGGCATACACGAGGTCGAGCCGGTCGCGCAGCCGCAAAACCGACGCCACCTTGTCGCGCTTCAGGTCCACCTCGTCATCGGCCAGACGGCAAAAGGCGTAGAGCGCCAGCGCCGGATCCCGCACCCGCGCCGGCAACAGTTTGGACGCCGCATGAAACGACAGCGACCCGTGGCGTATCGCCTCGCGGCAATATTCGAGATCATCGGCGGCAATGCCGCCACGTGTCCGGACCCGCATCATCGGCCCGCGCGTATCGGCGCGCGCATTCATCGCACCGCCTCCGCGTCGGGCACCAGCGTACTCAGCACCTCTGCGGTTGAAATCACCCCCGGCACCCCTGCCCCGGGATGCGTCCCCGCACCCACGAGATAAAGGCCCCCAGCCTCTTCCGAGACATTATGCGGCCGGAACCACGCGGACTGCAAAATGCGTGGCTCGATGGAGAACCCCGCGCCCAGCGGGCTGAGATAACGATCGCGGAAGGTCTCGGGCGTAAAGACGACCTCGGGGCCGATCTTCGAGGCCAGACCCGGCAGGAGCTGCTCTTCGAGAACTTTCAGCATCTTCGCCTTGTACCGCGGCTCCTCTTCGGCCCAATCCACGCCGTTGTCGTGGCCCAGATGCGGCACCGGGCTGAGCACGTAAAACGTATCGTCCCCATCTGGCGCCACGCTGGGATCCGTTACCGACGGGCGATGCACGTAGAGGCTCATGTCGTCACAGAGCTTTCCCTTGATGAAGATGTCGCGCAGCAGACCCTTGTAGCGCGGCCCGTTCAGGATCGTGTGATGCCCGACCTCGGGCCACATCCCGCGCGTGCCCCGGGCGCCGAAATACCACACGAAGAGACTCATCGAATAGCGCGTCTTCTTCAGTTTCTTAGGGGTCCAGCGCCACTTGTCATGTGCGCGCAGAAGGTGGCTGTAGGTATGGCCCGAATCCGCGTTGGACACGACGATATCCGCGCCCATCTCCAGACCGCTTTTCAGCCGCACGCCAGTGACCCGCCCCTGCCGGAGCACGATCTCGTCGGCCTCGGTGTTCATCAGCAGCGCACCGCCCTGTTCTTCGATCACCCGCACCATCGCCTGCGCCATTCCCGCCAGACCACCCATCGCGTAATGCACCCCGAATTCTTTTTCGAGATAGGCCACAAGGATGTACATCGAGGTCACGTGCAACGGGTCGCCGCCGATAAAGAGCGGGTGGAAACTCAGCGCCATGCGCAGCCGCTCGTCCTTCACGCGCGCGGCGGCATGGGCATAGACGGAACGGTCGGCGCGCAGCCGCGCAAAGGTCGGCAGCACCTTGATGAGATCGCGCAACCGGTGCATCGACCGCCGCCCTAGATCCTCGAAACCGAACCAGTAGCGCCGGGCGCTGTCCTCAAGGAAGCGGTCAAAGCCAGCGACGTCTCCGGGCGACAGCCGCGCCACTTCCGCGCGCAATTTGTCGGTATCCTGCTGGGCCGTGAAACGGCTGCCGTCAGGCCAGCGGATTTCATAGAAGGGATCGAGCGATTTAAGCGTGACATCGGCATCGAAATCGCGCCCGCAGGCCGCCCAGAGCTCACGGTAAAGCTGCGGCACGGTGACGATCGTGGGCCCCAGATCGAAGCGGTGCCCGTCCCGCCAGATCGCCGATCCGCGCCCCCCGGGCACATCCAGCCTGTCGATCACCGTGACCACGTAGCCCTTGGCGCCCAGACGCATTGCCGCCGCCAGCCCGCCAAGCCCCGCGCCGATCACGATGGCGCGGCGCGTCCCGGCCTGAGCAGCCTCGACAGATTCGATTGCGTCCACTCGTGTCATCATGTGAATACAGTAGATGTGTCTAGTTAACTTGACAATTGCGTTCTTCCAATTGGCCGCAATTGGTGTCAGACTAAGTTGACACTTTGGAGTTGTCCGTGCGCAGATGACCGAAAAACCGATCGTGACGATAAGCTTCTTCCGCTTTGCGCGGACCCCGGCGCGCGCCTGGGCGCTGGCGATGATGGGGGCCGCGCGGCTGGCCCTGCCACGGGTGCCGGGGATCGGTTTCTGGAAACTCTGCGGATCGGGCACCGGCGAAGGTTTCACCCCGCTACCCAATACCGCCGTCTATGCCATTCTCGCCACGTGGCCGGACGCTGAAACCGCCCGCAGACAGACGCGCGATGCCTCCATTTTCAACCGCTACCGCGTCCGCGCCGATGAAGACTGGACCGTGATCCTCGAGACCGCCTCGGCGCGCGGCGCATGGTCCGGGCAGCCCTTCTACCCGACCGGAAAAACGATCGAAGGCCCCCTCGCCGTCCTCACCCGCGCCTCCGTCAAACCTTCCGTGGCGCTCAAATTCTGGGGGCGCGTGCCGGACATCAGCCGGATGATCGGAGCCGACCGCAACGTCGCGTTCAAGATCGGCATCGGAGAGGTTCCGCTGCTGCACCAGATCACCTTTTCGATCTGGCCCGACACCCGCGCCATGTCCGCTTTTGCCCGCGACAGCGGCCCCCATGCCGCCGCCATCCGCGCGGTGCGGGACGGCAACTGGTTTTCCGAAGAACTCTACGCCCGCTTTGCCATTCTCGGTGATCACGGCACCTGGGGCGGCACCAGCCCGCTCGAATCTCTGAAAGTCCCTGCATGAAGATCCCATTCCCCTTTTCCGCCATCGTCGGCCAGCACGAAATGAAACAGGCCATGATCCTCACGGCTGTCGATCCCGGCATCGGTGGCGTGCTGGTCTTCGGCGACCGGGGCACGGGCAAATCGACCGCCGTGCGCGCGCTTGCAGCACTCCTGCCCCCGATCACCGTCGTGGAAAGCTGCCCGGTCAACGCAGCGACCACCGCCGAATGCCCCGAGTGGGCCGAATTAGGATCGAAAAAACGCGTCAAGCGACCGACACCGGTGATCGACCTGCCACTGGGCGCGACCGAGGACCGTGTCGTCGGCGCACTGGATATCGAACGCGCCCTGACCCGCGGCGAAAAGGCCTTCGAACCCGGCCTGCTGGCCCGGGCTAACCGCGGCTATCTCTACATCGACGAGGTCAACCTGCTCGAGGATCACATCGTCGATCTGCTGCTCGACGTCGCCCAATCCGGCGAGAACGTCGTCGAGCGCGAAGGCCTGTCGATCCGCCATCCCGCACGTTTTGTACTAGTCGGTTCCGGCAACCCGGAAGAAGGCGAACTGCGTCCGCAATTACTCGACCGCTTCGGCCTCTCCGTTGAAGTCCGTTCGCCCGGGGACGTTGCCGAACGCGTCGAAGTGATCCGACGCCGCGACGCTTTCGAGAGCGACCGCGAAGCCTTCCTGCAGCATTACGGCACCGAAGATGCCAAGGTGCGCAACGCGATCCTGAAAGCGCGCAAACGGCTGTCAAAGATCACCACGCCCGATGCGATCCTGACCGATTGCGCCACGCTCTGC
>JBFFFS010000002.1:0-37958 GCA_041557855.1 Roseobacter sp.
GAAGATTCGCACCTCGTCGAATACGGTTTCATTGGGCAGGTGATGCTTGAATACCTGGCTGGCGATCTTGCCACCCTTGAGGATCACATATGCGTTATAAAGCTTGGTGCCTTCAACCCAGGGCGCGCCAATGGCCATCGCGGGGCCGTCAGCGCAATCGGCCGCCAAGGCTTCCAGATGGCGCATCACGTCGATCTGGAACGCGTGTTTCATCACCAGGTCCTGGGCATTGTAGCCGGTCAGGAACATCTCGGGCAGCGCAACCAGATCGGCGCCCGCGTCACGCCCCTGCGCCCAGGCCTCGCGCGCCAGCGCGGCATTGCCCGCCAGATCGCCGACCGTGGGGTTCAGCTGGCCCAGTGTGATGCGAAATCTGTCCGCCATTTCAATGGCCCCTCATCTTCGGCGCTCGGCCCGTTCCGGGGTCATGTAGCAGATCGTGCGCCCGATTAAAGCCCATCCCCGCCGATGCCGCCGAAAAGGGCGTTGCCCCTGCCTCGCCCATTGCCTAAATTGCCCCATAGCCACCGCCCCGGCGGAACAATCACGCACGCTAACGCAAAAGGGTTCACCATGAGACGCCACAGCCTGAGCCTTTTCCTTCTGTTGCTGCCCTGCGCGGCACTCGCGCAGGACGGGCAAGTCCAAACCAAGCAATACGATGACGGAGGGGTCTATGAAGGCACCTTCAAAGGCGGCGTGCAGCACGGCACCGGCACCTACAAACTACCCAACGGCTATGAATACACTGGCCAGTGGATCGACGGCGAGATCAAGGGCGAAGGCGTGGCGCGCTTCCCCAATGGCTCGGTCTACGAAGGCCTTTTCGCCAAGGGCAAGCCCCACGGCTTCGGCAAGATCACCTTCGCCGACGGCGGCACCTACGAAGGCGAATGGGAGGACGGCGCGATCATGGGCGAGGGCATCGCCCTCTATGCCAACGGCGTCCGCTATGAGGGCGGCTTCCGCAATGCCAAGCACCACGGCAAGGGCACCATGCAAAGCCCCGGCGGCTACGAGTACAAGGGCGACTGGGTCGATGGCGTCAAACAGGGCAAGGGCACCATCACCTACCCCGACGGAGCCATCTACGAGGGCGAAATCGCCGATGGAAAGCGCGAGGGGCAAGGCACGCTTACCCTGCCCGACGGGCTGGTGTACGTCGGCCTGTGGCGCGACGGCCAGATCGACGGCAAAGGCAAGCTGACCCAGGCCAATGGCGATGTCTATGAGGGCCAGCTCGTCTCGGGACGCCGCGAAGGTCTCGGCACGGTGACCTATGCCAATGGCGACACCTATGAGGGCGAGTTCTCAGGCGACCTGCGTCACGGCCAGGGCACCTTCATCGCGCAGGACGGCTATACCTATAACGGCTCCTGGGTCGCGGGAGAGATCGAAGGTCAGGGCCGCGTCACCTACCCCGACGGCTCCATCTACGAAGGCGAATTCAAAAGTGGGCTGGCCGACGGCACCGGGCTCATCACCTACCCCGACGGCTCGACCTACGAAGGCGAGTGGAAGGCGGGCGTGATCGATGGCGTCGGCAAGGCCGTCTATACCAACGGCGTGGTTTACGAAGGCAGCTTCAAGAACGCCCGCAACGACGGACAGGGCGTCATGACCTATGCCGACGGCTACCGCTATGACGGCGCATGGAAGGATGGCCAGCGGCAGGGCTATGGCACCGCCACCTACCCCGACGGCACCGTCTATGCCGGTCAGTTCGATCAGGGCCAGCGCCACGGCAAGGGCAAGATCACCATGCCCTCGGGCTTCAGCTACGAAGGCGACTGGGTGCGTGGCGAGATCGAGGGGCAGGGCATCGCGACCTACGCCAATGGTGACGTCTATGAGGGCGCCTTCAGCGCCGGCAAACGGCAGGGCAGCGGCACCATGCGCTATGCCACGGGCGAAGAAGCCTCCGGGACATGGGAAAACGGTGCGCTGACGGACGGCTAAAGTGCCGCCAGCTGCTCGGCCAGAATGTCATAGACAAGACGGATACGCCGCGCGGAATGCAACTCGCGGTGGGTCACCAGCCACATCGGAAGTTGTATCGGCGCGCGCTCCGGCAGGATTCGGACGACTTCCGGCGTGGCCTCGCCCACATGTTCCGCCATCGGGGTCACGCCAAACCCGGCGCGGACCAGTTCCCAGGCCACCAGCCCGCTGCCTGATCCATACCGGAAATTATCCCGGCTCAACGTCAGCCCTTCGGTCTTCATATGTCCGATCATCGTGTCAGGGCTGCCGAAACTGACAAAATCATGCGCCTGCAGGTCTTCGAGACTGCGCGGCGCGCCGCGCCGTTCGATGTAGCGCGCAGAGGCATAGAAATACGCCCGCACATCACCGATCTTGCGCGCGATCAGGTCCGGCTGTTCCGGGCGCACGTGGCGGATGGCGATATCCGCCTCGCGCCGCAACAGGTCGCGCACGTCATTGGCCGCCACCAGATCCACGTGCAGCAGCGGCGCCGCACGTTTCACATGGGTCAGGATGCGCGGCAGCAGGTAGGCCGAAAAGATGTCGCTGGCGGTGATCCGTACCAGCCCGTCAACCGCCTGTGACCGCCCGGAGGCCACCAGCGCGACGTGGCTCGCGGCCGTCTCCATCGCCCGCACATGCTCCACCAGATCAAGCCCGGAGGCCGTTGGTCGCATGCTGCGCCCCACGCGCTCGAACAGCATAACCCCCAGATCGTCTTCCAGCGCCGAAATCTGCCGTCCGACCGTGGGCTGCGTCAATTTCAGCACCCGCGCCGCCGCCGACAGGGAGCCATGATCCACCGTCGCCAGAAAGGCGCGGATCTGGTTCCAGTCAAAAGCGAGCGCCGATTTATCCATGCAAATATGCATAACACATCAACATATTTTCGCAATTCTGCATTTAATAATGCATAGGTATATCGTCCCCGAAAGGAGACATCACATGAACACAGCAGCATTCTGGGACAAGATCGCACCCAAATACGCCACCCAGCCCATCAAGGACCCGGATTCCTACGCCTACACGCTGGAGCGCACCAAAAGTTACCTGCGCGCGACCGACCACGTTCTGGAGCTTGGTTGCGGGACGGGGTCCACCGCGCTTTTGCTCGCCCCCGGCGTTGACCGCTACACGGCAACCGACGTCTCCGCGAAAATGATCGAGATCGGCAAGAAAAAGGCAGCAGACGAAAAAACGGAGAACATCGATTTCCTGACAGCGGACTGGTCCGCGCCACGGCTGCTCGACGGCACGCACGATGTGGTGCTGGCGCTCAACCTGCTGCATCTGCTCGATGACCTGCCGACAGTGCTGCGCCGGGTTCATGCGCTGCTGCCGGAGGGCGGATACTTCATCTCCAAGACCCCGGTAAGCCCGGAGTCCGGTGCACCCCTGTCCTACTGGGCCATCCGCGCGATCCTGCCGGTGCTTCGGGCGCTTGGTCGTGTGCCCTTCGTGGCTTTCCGTAAAACGGCGGATTTCGAACGAATGATCAAAGAGGCGGGTTTCGAGATAATCGAGACAACCAATGCCGCTGTGCGCCCGCCCAACCGCTACATCGTCGCCCGCAAACGCTGACCGCGCCTGAATGACAGACGCTTAAGCGTTTGTGCATCTTCGTTAAGCCTGCCCCGCGCGCGCCCGGTTAAAGGCGCGCGCAACCGCCGCTCACACCGACGCAATACCGTTATAATACCGACGTCATACCGACACGGCATTTGCCTGATTCAAACGGCGTTTGGGCAAATGAAGGCCCCGGCATACCAAGAGTTGCGCACGGTGCCTAAACCACTTCGCCCGCATCGAGGCGCGAAAGGATCGCGTCGCCCTCTTCAATCACCGTCTTGCGCTTCTCCGCATCCATCCGATCCCACGTCCGGTACATCTGCGCCATCCGCGGATTGCCCTCGAAACGCGCCCGGTGGCGATCGAGAAAATGCCAGTAGAGCAGGTTGAACGGGCACGCCCCCTCGCCGGTCTTGCGGCTCACCGAATAGCTGCAGGTCTTGCAGTAATCCGACATGCGGTTGATGTAGGCCCCGCTGGACACATAGGGTTTCGAGGCGATGATCCCGCCATCGGCAAACTGGCTCATGCCGATGGTGTTGGGCGCTTCGACCCACTCGTAGGCATCGGCATAAACGGCGAGATACCATTCATGCACCTGATGCGGGTCGATCCCCGCCAGCAACGCGAAATTCCCCGTGACCATAAGGCGTTGGATGTGGTGGGCATAGGCCTCATCCCGGGTCTGCACGACCGCTTTTTCAAGGCAGTTCATCCGCGTCTCCGCCCCCCAGTAGAGGGCTGGCAGGTCCCGCGTCTGCGCCAGCGCGTTACGCGTCATGTAGTCCGGCCCCTCGACGAAGTAGATGCCCCGCATGTACTCCCGCCAGCCGATGATCTGGCGGATGAAACCTTCGGCAGCATTGATCGGCGCGCGGCCTTCCGCATAGGCCTCCGCTACCGCCTCGCAGACTTCCAGCGGCGACAACAGCCCGAGGTTGATCGAGGTGGAAACGAGACTGTGATAGAGGAAGCGATTGTCGTTCAGCATCGCATCCTGAAAGTCGCCGAACTTCGCCAAGCCCTTGGATACAAAGTGTTCCAACTGCTCCAGCGCCTCCTCCCGCGTGGTCGCGAACCAGAAGGGTCGCAACGCGCCGAAGTGATTGTCAAAGCGCGCCTCGACAAGGTCCAGCACCTCTTGCGTCACCGCGTCCGGAGTGAACCGCAACGGCCCTTCGAAGTCGATCTCGTCAGGGGCCGGTTTGCGGTTGTCGTGGTCGAAATTCCACTTGCCCTGCGCCGGCTCTCCGTCTTCCATCAACAGGCCCGTCTTGCGCCGCATCTCGCGGTAGAAATACTCCATCCGCAACGCTTTTCGGCCCTCGGCCCAGCCTTCAAACTCCTGATGCGACGCGATAAATCTGTCGTCAGGCAGGATGTGGACCTTGATAGGCGCATATTTCAGCGCATCGATCAGCCGCCACTCTCCGGGCTCTGTGGCAAGCACCGCTTCCGCGCCGGTCTGCTCTGCCCGGCGCAGCAGTTCACCAACGATTGAGCCCGCGTTGTCAGTGTCATCCAACTGGCTATAAGCGACCGTCCAGCCCTGTTTTTCCAGTCGCTTCGCGAACTTGCGCATCGCCGCAAAGACAAGGGCGATCTTCTTGGGATGATGACGCACGTAGGACGCCTCGTCGGCAACCTCGGCCATCACCACCGTGTCCTTCGCCTTGTCCGCTTCACGCAGCGCGCTCAGACTCTCCGACAACTGATCCCCCAACACCAGCACGAGACGGCTCACCACGGCACCTCTTTGCCTGACCAGTCGAAAAATTTGCCGGTGTCCTCCGCGCTCAGCCCCGCCATCACCGCCAGCAGGTTGCCTGCGGCCTCGCTGGCAGGGACGGACGGGTGACGGCCCAGGTATTTCTCGGTGAAGGGGGTCTGCACGGTGCCCGGATGCAGCGCCACCACCGCCGCCTGTTTGTGGGTCCGCGCCAGTTCGATCGAGGCGGTGCGTACCACCTGATTGACCGCCGCCTTGGCGCTGCGGTAGCTGATCCAGCCGCCGATCCGGTTGTCACCGATGGAGCCGACACGCGCCGACAGAACCGCAAAGACGCAAGGCTTGTCGCGCGGCAGCAGGTCCGGTGCATGGCTCAGCGCCAGCGCAGGACCGACCGCGTTCAACGCGAATTGGTTCAGCATCGCCTGCGGCTGCAATCCCTTGATGGTTTTCTCAGGCTCCACGTCATTGATTTCCAGTGCCCCGGTTGCCACAAGCACCATGTCGAACGGGCCATCCAGCGCACCCAGATGCTGCGCCACGCTACCCGCATCGGTGATGTCGAACCCGTCGACCGACCGCGAAAGCCCGGTCACTTGATCGCCGCGCGCCTCACAGGCCGCGGCCACCGCCGATCCGATCCCGCCGGAAGACCCCAATATCAATACACGTTCCATCTGCGCTGACGTAGAAGCCGCGCCGGCGGCTTCAAGGCGCTGCGATAACTGCGGCAAATGGCCCTTCCCATTTCGTGCCGCTGCGGTATAACAGGCCCCATGGCAACGGATGCACATATCCCTTTTCGCGCGCGCAGCCTGCGCGCTCCAGCTGCCCTGCTGCTGCTACTCCGCCTCTGAGCGTGCCCCCCGGCGCGCCCGCTCAGAGGAATGTGCCGCGCGCCACCGGACGAACAGCAGAAATTGAGAGAAACACCATGACAGACAAAAGCTCACAAGATCAGGTCCTGATCTTTGACACCACCTTGCGCGACGGCGAACAGAGCCCCGGCGCGACGATGACTCACGCCGAAAAGCTCGAGATTGCCGGGCTGCTCGACGAAATGGGTGTCGATATCATCGAGGCGGGATTCCCCATCGCCTCCGAGGGTGACTTCAACGCCGTCAGCGAAATTGCGAAAAGCGCGCAGAACGCGGTGATCTGCGGACTGGCACGAGCGCAGTTCGGCGATATCGACCGCTGCTGGGAGGCGGTGAAACACGCCCGCCGCCCGCGTATCCACACCTTCATCGGCACCTCGCCGCTGCACCGCGCGATCCCGAACCTCGACATGGATCAGATGGCCGAACGCATCGAGCAGACCGTGACGCACGCGCGCAACCTCTGCGACAACGTGCAGTGGTCGCCGATGGACGCAACGCGCACCGAGTACGACTACCTCTGCCGCGTGATCGAGATCGCGATCAAATGCGGGGCAACGACCATCAACATCCCCGATACGGTCGGCTACACCGCACCCCGCGAATCCGCCGATCTGATCCGCCGCCTGATTGCCGATGTGCCCGGCGCGGACGAGGTGGTTTTCGCCACGCATTGCCATAACGATCTCGGCATGGCGACAGCCAACAGTCTTGCCGCCGTCGAAGCCGGCGCGCGGCAGATCGAATGCACGATCAACGGTTTGGGCGAACGCGCCGGCAACACCGCGCTCGAAGAGGTCGTGATGGCCATGAAGGTGCGCAACGACATCATGCCTTACCGGACGCGCATCGATTCAACCAAGATCATGAATATCTCGCGCCGCGTGGCAGCGGTGTCCGGCTTTGCGGTGCAGTTCAACAAGGCGATCGTCGGCAAGAACGCCTTTGCGCACGAGAGCGGCATTCATCAGGACGGCATGCTCAAGAACGCGGAGACCTTCGAGATCATGCGCCCCGAAGACGTGGGCCTCACCGAGACCAATATCGTGATGGGCAAACACTCGGGCCGCGCGGCGCTGCGCTCCAAGCTCGAGAACCTCGGCTTTGAACTGGGCGACAACCAGCTCAAGGACGTCTTCGTGCGGTTCAAGGAGTTGGCCGACCGCAAGAAGGAAATCTACGACGACGACCTCATCGCGCTGATGCGCACCGCGACGGATCCGGAAAACGACCGCATCCGCCTGAAATCGCTGAAGGTTGTTTGTGGAACCGAAGGTCCGCAGCAGGCTGATCTGGTGCTCGAGATCGACGGGAAGGAACACGCAACGACACAGACAGGCGATGGCCCGGTCGATGCGTCCTTCAACGCGATCAAGGCGCTGGTCGATCACAACGCGCGCCTGCAGCTCTATCAGGTTAATGCGGTTACCGAGGGTACCGATGCACAGGCAACCGTCTCCGTCCGGCTGGAGGAAGATGGTCGGATCGTCACCGGACAGTCGGCCAACACCGATACCGTCGTGGCCTCCGCGCTTGCCTATATTCACGCGCTCAACCGTCTGCTTGTCCGACGCGAGAAAGGCGGGAACGACAAACGTGAGATCAGCTACAAAGACGTCAGCTGACCTGAAGCGATCCGCACAAATCCCGAAAATGCCGCCTTCCCGGGCGGCATTTTCATTTCAGTTTCTTCTGCTAAGCTGTCTCGAAACCCATTGAAAATTAGTCCATGCAGGAAATTTTTATGCGAATTCTTACCGCCACCCTGATTACACTACTTGCTCTTCCCGTTGCAGCATCTGCGCAAACACTCGAGAAAATCGCGCAAAGCGGTGAACTGACCGTCGGCTTCCGAACCGATGCCGCGCCCCTGTCATATCTCGCCGACAATGCCCCGCAGGGATACACAACCGATGTGTGCCTCGCACTCGCTCCGCGCCTGGCCAAGGCGGCGGGCCTGGAGGACATGGAAATGATTTTCCAGCCCGTGACACCCGAGACCCGATTCGAAAAAGTGGCGAGCGGCGAAATCGACATGCTCTGCGGCGCCTCGACCATCACGCTGGCGCGGCGGGAACTCGTGGATTTTTCCGACCCGGTTTATGTCGATGGAACGACGGTCGCGATCCGAAAGGACGGGCCAGCGACGCTCGAGGCGCTGGCAGGCCTCAAAGTGGGTGGCCGCAGCAGCACCACGACCTTCGAAGCGCTCACCAACTCGCTTGAGGCGCAGGGCATAGAAGCGGTGGTCATTCAGTTTGACGATCACCCCTCCGGCATGGCCGCATTGAAGGGAGAGGTCATCGACGCTTATTTCGCCGATCAATCCATCTTGGTGAACATGGTCATGAACCAAGCGGATCCGGCCGCTTATCGGGTGTTGGACCAGATCCTGACCGTGGAGAAACAAGGCATCGCGCTGCCGCGCGGCGACGCCGACTTCCGCCTGGCCGTGGACCGCGCCCTGTCGGAGCTTTTTGCGGATGGGACGATGCGGAACATCTTTGAAAAGAACTTGCCCGGCGCCCACACCGGGCTGGCGCTGGAAGCCATGTATTTACTTTCACCGACCCTGCCCTGAACGCCATCGGGACAGCCCAAGCCACCAGCAGGAAGCCCCCCGTGCATATTTGCATCGTTGAGGCAAGATGATGCCGAGATCATCGTTAACGCCCCTTTCACCCTCTCGCGCCTAAGCCTATAAGGGGGAAAATCCGCAGTTGCGCACAGCGGGTCATTCAAACTCGGGCAAGGTTGAGCAGCCAATGGGTCTCTTTGATAATTTTCGTGGTCTGTTTTCGTCAGATATGGCGATCGACCTCGGCACCGCCAACACGCTGGTCTATGTCAAGGGCCGGGGCGTTGTTCTGTCGGAACCCTCCGTGGTCGCCTATCACATCAAGGATGGCGTAAAAAAGGTGCTCGCCGTCGGCGAGGATGCCAAGCTGATGCTGGGCCGCACCCCCGGCAGCATCGAAGCAATCCGCCCGATGCGGGAAGGCGTTATCGCCGACTTCGACACGGCCGAAGAGATGATCAAACACTTCATCCGCAAGGTGCATAAGCGCTCGACCTTCTCAAAGCCCAAGATCATCGTCTGCGTGCCGCATGGGGCAACCCCGGTTGAGAAACGCGCGATCCGCCAATCGGTGCTCAGCGCCGGGGCACGCCGCGCGGGCCTGATCGCCGAACCCATCGCCGCCGCCATCGGCGCGGGCATGCCCATCACCGACCCGACAGGCAACATGGTCGTGGACATCGGCGGCGGGACAACCGAGGTGGCGGTTCTGTCACTCGGCGACATCGTCTATGCCCGCTCGGTGCGTGTCGGCGGCGACCGGATGGACGAGGCGATCATCAGCTACCTGCGCCGCCAGCAGAACCTGCTTGTCGGTGAGACGACAGCGGAACGGATCAAGACATCGATCGGCACCGCCCGCATGCCCGACGACGGGCGCGGTTCCTGCATGCAGATTCGCGGACGCGACCTGCTGAACGGCGTGCCGAAGGAAATCGAAGTGACACAGGCCCAGATCGCCGAAGCACTGGCCGAACCGGTGCAACAGATCTGCGAGGCGGTGATGACCGCTCTGGAAACGACACCGCCGGATCTGGCCGCCGATATCGTGGACCGTGGCGTGATGCTCACAGGCGGCGGCGCGCTGCTGGGCGATCTCGATCTGGCTCTGCGCGAGCAGACCGGGCTGGCCGTGTCTATCGCTGACGAATCGCTGAATTGCGTTGCCCTGGGAACCGGGAAAGCACTGGAATACGAAAAGCAGCTGCGCCACGCGATCGACTACGATAGCTGAGCGCTTCACCGTCAATCACCCCGTCAGTGGCAGGAGTGCCCTGCCTGAACCGGGGCAGGAGACCGACGCCGGATGGCAAAGGATCGATCACAGGCTAGCGATTTCACCGGCCCGCTGCGCCGGTTGCTGATCAGCGTGCTGATCCTCTGCCTGCTTGCCATCTTTCTCGTCTGGCGCATCGACAGCCCCCGGGTCGAACGGTTCCGCGCCCAGATTACCGACCAGTTCGTGCCCAACCTTTCCTGGGCCATGGCCCCGGTGACCGGAACGATCAACCTTCTCAAGGACTTTCAGAGCTACCAGCGGTTGGCCCAGCAGAACCGCGAATTGCGGTCCGAACTGCGCCGCATGCAGGCGTGGAAAGAAGCAGCGCTTCAGCTTGAACAGGAAAACGCCCGGCTGCTGGATCTCAACAACGTGCGTCTCGATCCGCGGCTGACCTATCTCACAGGCGTCGTCCTGGCCGACAGCGGATCGCCTTTCCGCCAGTCGGTGCTGCTCAATGTTGGCGCGCGCGACGGGCTGGTCGATGGCTGGGCAACGATGGACGGTATCGGCCTTGTCGGGCGCATCTCGGGTGTGGCGGAAAATACGGCCCGCGTGATCCTTCTGACAGATGTTTCAAGCCGGATCCCCGCGATCATCCAGCCTTCGGGACAGCGCGTCATCGTCTCGGGAGACAACTCCGCCGCCCCGCTCATCGATTTCCTGGAAGACAGCGACCTCGTGCGGCCGGGTCACCGGGTTGTCAGTTCCGGTGACGGCGGTGTGTTCCCGGCAGGATTGCTGATCGGACAGGTCGCCGCAGACCCCACCGGAAAACTGCGCGTGCGGCTTGCGGCGGACTACCAACGCCTGGAGTTCCTGCGGGTGATGCGCCACCACGGAACCGAGCCGGTCTCGGATTCCGCACAGCTGATCGGGCCTCAACTGCCGCAGCCGGAGGCGACGCAATGACCGAACAGACCCTTACCCGGCTCTGGGGCATGCGGCTGACCTTCGCTCTTGTGGTCTGCATCATCCTGTTTTTCCACCTTCTGCCGTTGGATACGACACCGCGCCAATGGGTCGGCCCCGACCTTCTGCTCGCCTTTGCCTGCGCATGGTCGCTGCGCCGGCCGGACTACGTACCAAGCGTGGCGCTGGCGGGGCTGTTTCTGCTGGCGGACCTTTTGTTGCAACGACCTCCCGGGCTTTGGGCAATGCTGGCACTTCTCGGCTGCGAGAACCTCAAATCCCGCGCCCGCGGCCTGCGCGACGGCAGCTTTGCCAGCGAGTGGCTGACCGTATGCCTCGTCATCACAGCTATTACTCTCGCCTACCGCGCCGGGCTGACCATCACCTTTGTCGCACTGCCCCCCTTTGGACTGTCGGTTTTTGAGCTTATCATGACCCTGCTGGCCTACCCGGCAGTGGTTGCTGTCACCCATTGGGTTCTTGGGGTCCGCAAGATGCAACCGCGTGACTTCGACGGGACAGGAGGTACGACATGAAGCGCTCGCGCGCGGAAACCGATCTAAGCCACGCCCGGATTTCCCGCCGGGCGGCGCTGCTGGGTGGCGCGCAATTGTTGTTTGTCGGCGGTCTGGCCGCGCGGATGCGGTTCCTGCAGGTCGAGCAAGCCGATCAGTATCGTCTGCTGGCCGAAGAAAACCGGATCAATATCCGGCTGATTCCGCCCTCGCGCGGCGAAGTATTCGACCGTAACGGCGTGCGGCTGGCGCAGAACGCCCCTTCCTATCGAATTGTCATCGTCCGCGAAGATGCCGGCGATGTAGACGCATCTCTGGCCCGGCTTGCACAGATCATCGAGCTTGATCCCGAGACCATAGAGCGCGTTAAACAGGAGATGAACCGTTCCGCTCCTTTTCTTCCGGTCACGGTGGCATCGGATGTCACCTGGGAAGACATCAGCCGGGTGTCTGTCAACGCGCCCGCTCTGCCGGGGATCACGCCCGAGGTGGGGCTCAGCCGGGTTTATCCGCAAGGTTCAGACTTCGCCCATGTTCTGGGCTACGTGGGGCCTGTTTCCGACTATGACCTGTCCAAGATTCAGGACCCCGAACCCGTTCTGATGATCCCGCGCTTCCAGATCGGCAAAGTCGGTGTGGAAACCAAACTGGAGCCGATGCTGCGCGGCAAGGCCGGGGCCAAACGCGTCGAGGTCAACGCTTCCGGGCGCGTGATGCGTGAACTCGACCGGCAGGAAGGCACACCGGGATCGGACATCCAGCTAACCATTGACGCCAACCTGCAGGGCTACGTGCAGGCGCGGCTGAGCGGCGAAAGCGCCAGCGCCGTCGTCATCGACTGCGATACCGGAGATCTTCTCGCCTGCGCCTCTGCCCCCAGTTTCGACCCCAACCTGTTTGTGCGCGGCATTTCCTCCAAGGATTATCGCGAGCTGACCAGCAACAAATACCGCCCCCTGGCCAGCAAGACGGTTCAGGGCCTGTATCCACCGGGATCGACCTTCAAGATGATGACCGCGATGGCCGCGCTCGAAGCTGGGCTGATCGGGCCGGAAGACACTGCCTACTGTCCCGGCTATCTGGAGGTTTCCGGCCGCCGTTTTCACTGCTGGAAGCGCGCAGGCCACGGTTGGGTCGATCTTCAGGACTCTCTGAAAAAATCCTGCGACGTTTATTATTACGATCTCGCGATCAAGGTCGGGATCGAGAAAATCTCAGCGATGGCCAAGCGGTTCGGGCTGGGCCAGCGGCACGACGTGCCGATGTCCGCCGTCGCCGACGGTCTGACCCCGACGATGGAATGGAAGCAGATCAAACACGGGCAGGCCTGGCGCGTGGGGGACACTGTCAACGCGTCCATCGGTCAGGGCTTCATGCTGGCCTCGCCGCTGCAGTTGGCGGTGATGAGCGCCCGGATCGCTACCGGACGGGAGGTATCGCCCCGGCTCATCAAGTCGGTGGACGGTGTCGAACAGCCTCTGCGTGGCGGCGAAAGCCTGGGGATGAATGAGAATAACCTGCGCAAGATGCGCCGCGCGATGTTTGCCGTAGTAAACGATCGCCGTGGTACAGCCTATGGCTCGCGGATCATCGACGATACAGTGCGCATGGCGGGCAAAACCGGCACGAGCCAGGTGCGCAACATCACCGCCGCCGAACGGCGCGCCGGGGTGATCCGCAACGAAGATTTACCCTGGGAACGGCGCGACCATGCGCTATTCGTGAATTTCGCCCCGGTCGAAGCTCCGAAAGTCGCGGTCGCGGTGGTGGTGGAGCACGGCGGCGGCGGTTCACGGGCGGCCGCGCCCATCGCGCGCGACGTGACGCTTCAGGCCCTCTTCAAGGGCCCACCCCCGCTCGAAGCCTACCCGGCCAAGGATCGTGAGCGCATCGAAGCCCAGCAGAAAGAACTGCGCGAAATGCGACCGCTGGCCAATGTCAACGGGCGGGATCAGGCATGAGTTATCTTGAATATGCCGTCAAATCGGCACCGACCGGGTTTCGCAAGATTTTCTATCTGAACTGGTCCGTGGCCCTGCTTCTGGCCTCCGTTGCCGGCGCAGGCTTCCTGATGCTCTATTCGGTGGCAGGCGGTTCCTTCACCCCCTGGGCAGAGCCGCAGATGAAACGCTTTGCCCTTGGGTTTGCGCTGATGCTGGTGGTCGCCATGGTACCGATCTGGTTCTGGCGCAGCCTGTCGGGGTTCGCCTATCTGGTCACTCTCCTGCTGCTCGTCGCGGTGGAGCTTTTCGGCACGGTCGGCATGGGCGCGCAGCGCTGGATCGATCTGGGCTTCATGCGCCTGCAGCCTTCGGAACTGATGAAAATCACGCTGGTGATGCTACTCGCCGCCTATTACGACTGGTTGCCTGCGCGAAAGATATCAAGGCCGTTCTGGGTGCTGCTTCCGGTCCTTATCATCATCGTGCCGGTATTTCTGGTACTCAAGCAACCCGATCTCGGAACGGCCATACTATTGCTGATCGCAGGCGGCGGGATGATGTTCCTTGCAGGCGTGCATTGGGCGTATTTCGCCGCCGTGATTGCGAGCGGCGTCGGCCTGATCACTGCCGTGTTCGAGTCGCGCGGCACGTCATGGCAGCTCATCAAGGACTATCAGTTCAGACGGATCGACACCTTCCTCGACCCCAGCACCGACCCGCTGGGCGCAGGCTATCACATCACGCAGTCGAAGATCGCGCTGGGATCTGGCGGCTGGACCGGGCGCGGCTTCATGCAAGGCACGCAGAGCCGGCTGAACTTCCTGCCCGAAAAGCATACCGATTTCATCTTCACGACACTTGCCGAAGAATTCGGCTTTGTAGGCGCCATATCGCTGCTTTGCCTTTACGGGCTTATCATCGTCTTCTCGGTGTGGTCCGCGCTTCTGAACAAGGACCGTTTCTCGTCCCTGCTGATCCTGGGTATTTCGCTCAACTTCTTTTTGTTCTTCGCGGTGAACATGTCGATGGTCATGGGCATGGCTCCGGTGGTGGGGGTGCCCTTGCCACTGGTCAGTTACGGCGGATCGGCAATGCTGGTGCTTATGCTGGCGTTCGGCCTGATGCAAAGCGCCCATGTCCACCGCCCAAGATAAGGTATAACAAATGCCCCTGACCGTGCTCTTTTCCGCCAGTGACGACAACTGGGCTACCTACGGCGCGCCACTGCGCGAGGCCCTCGCCGCCGCCGGGCTGGAGACTGAACTGGTCACTGAAGCCGATCCGACGCACGTCGATTACGTGGTATATGCACCCTCCTCAGGCCTGCATGATTTTACTCCGTTCACCGCGACGAAGGCGGTGCTCAGCCTTTGGGCCGGAGTAGAGACGATCGTCACCAATGACACCCTGACAATGCCGCTTGTACGGATGGTCGATCCCGGTATGACGCAGTCGATGACCGCTTGGGTCACGGGCCATGTGCTGCGCTACCACCTCGGGATGGATGCGCATATCGTCAACCCGGATCACCTTTGGGCACCTGTTTCTCCGCCTCATATCACCACCCGCCGGGTCTGCATTCTGGGCCTTGGCGCCTTGGGCCGGGCCTCTGCGGAAGCGTTGGTGTCGCTGGGTTTCGATGTCAGCGGCTGGAGCCGCAGCGCCAAGAATCTGCCCGGTGTCACCTGCCACCACGGTGAGCAGGGACTGGCCGAAGCCTTGTCGCGCGCCGAAATCGTCGTCTTGCTGATGCCGGACACGGCAGACACTGAAAATACGCTAAATGCACAGACCCTGTCGCTTCTGCCGAAGGGGGCTCGTATCATCAACCCGGGGCGTGGCCCGCTGATCGACGATGACGCGCTGCTGGTCGCCCTCGACAGCGGCCAGGTCGGCCATGCTACGCTGGACGTATTCCGAACCGAACCGCTGCCGCAGGATCATCCGTACTGGGCGCATCCGAATGTCACCGTGACCCCGCATGTCGCGGCCGAAACAAACCCGCGCACGGCCTCGGAAGTGATCGCGGAGCAGATCAGGCGCGGCGAGGCCGGGCTGCCTTTCGAGAATGTCGTAGACCGCACACGCGGCTACTAGGCGGACCTAGGCCGCAGCAAGACCCCGCCCTTTGAGCAGTGCCTCGACACCGGGTAGGCGACCACGGAACGCGGTGTAAAGTTCTACCGCATCCACACTGCCGCCGGTTGACAGGATATGCTCTTCGAGCGCGGCTGCACAGGATGGATCGAACGGCCCGCCCGCCTCTTCGAAGGCAGCAAACGCATCAGCATCCATGACTTCGGACCACATGTAGCTGTAGTAACCGCTGGAGTAGCCGTCGCCCGCGAATACATGCGCGAAATGCGGCGTCGCATGGCGCATCGTAATGGCGGCGGGCATGCCGATCTCGGACAGGATTTCCTGCTGCTTTTGCATCGGATCGCGTGGTGCGGGTCCGTCGTGAAAACCGAGGTCCACCAGCGCCGAGGCCACGTATTCCACGGTCTGGAATCCCATGTCATAGGTTGCCGCCGCCAACACCTTGTCCAAAAGTGCTTTCGGCATCGGTTCCCCAGTCTTGGCGTGCACCGCATAGGTCGCAAGCACCTCCGGAACCTCCAGCCAGTGCTCGTAGAGTTGGCTCGGCAGTTCTACGAAATCGCGCGCAACAGAGGTGCCGGAGACGCTTTCGTAGGTCACGTCCGACAGCATTTGGTGGAGAGCGTGACCGAACTCGTGAAACAGCGTGCGCGCGTCATCGTAGGACAAGAGCGCCGGATCGCCCTTGGCGAAGTTGCAGACGTTTATGACCACGGGGCGCTGTTCGCGCGGGAACTTGGCCTGAGATCTCATTGCAGAACACCACGCACCGGACCTCTTGGAGCCACGCGCAAAATAGTCACCTATGAAAACGGCGATATGCTCTCCCTTCCGGGTCACCTCCCAGGCGCGACAATCCTTGTGGTAAAGCGGCACATCGAGCGGCGCGAATTCCAGACCAAAGAGCCTTTCCGCACAGGCGAAAGATGCCTCGATCATTTTCTCGAGCTGGAAATATGGCTTGAGCGCCGCCTCATCGAGGTCATGCTCCGCCGCACGCCTCTTTTCGGAATAATAACGCCAGTCCCAAGGCTCAAGATCATCGTTAACACCATCTGCATGCATCATCTCGGTCAGTTTTTGTGCATCCTCCTCGGCCTGCGCGCGCGCTGGCTGCCAGACCGCCATCAACAAATCACGCACCGCCTGAGGCGTCTTGGCCATCTCCGTTTCCAGCTTGTACTCGGCGAAGCTGTGATAGCCGAGAAGCGCGGCGCGCTCCTGCCTGAGCGCCAGGATTTCCGCCGCGATGGCCCGGTTATCCGTCTTGCCCCCGTTCGCACCTCGCGCAGCCCAGGCCTCGAATGCCTTGCGACGCAGATCACGGCGCTGAGAAAACTGCAGGAAAGGTACGATCAGGGACCGTGACAGCGTAATGACCGGACCCTCCACGCATTTCTCCGGGCCCGCTGCCCGAGCAGTATCGATGACGAAATCGGGCAGCCCCTCTAGATCGTCTTCGGACAGGGGCATGAACCAGTCGCGCTCGTCTGCCAGTAGGTTCTGGGTGAACTCTGTGCCGAGGACCGCAAGCCGTCCCTTGATCTCGGTCGTGCGCGCGTCGTCCGCGCCTTCGAGGGCGGCGCCCGCACGTACGAAATTGCGATGGGTGAGCATCAGCACACGCGCCTGCTCCTCGTTCAAATCAAGTGTCTCACGCGCAGCCCAAAGGTCGGCCACACGGGCAAAGAGGGCCTTGTTGCTGGAAATCTCGGAAAAATGCGCCGACAGCTTTGGTGAGAACTCTCTTTGTAGTTCTTCGCGCATCGGATTGCTGTCCGCGCCCGCGAGCGTGAAGAAAACGCTCAGCACCTTGTCCAGTGATTGACCCGCCGCCTCCAGCGCCTCGATCGTATTGGCGAAACTCGCAGGTTCTTCGGAGCCGGCAATCGCGTCGATTTCAGCACGGTGCTCAGCCAGTGCCTGCTCCAGTGCAGGGGCGAAATCCGCATCCGAAATCTTGTCGAAAGGTGCGATCTGGAACGGCGTGTTCCAGTCCTGCAGGATCGGGTTGGTCATCTGCTTACTCCTCTTTGAGCCATAGCTAGAGCGGTGCGGGAAGCGGCGCAACCACGATCGCGCGGCGGTCTCAGATCATGATGCCTGCGCCGTGAGTCCGCCGCAGACCGGGCAATCCGCACGGGGTTTGACGGTGAGGGTGCGGCTCTCGCCGTAAAGCGCATCATAGATGACCATCTGCCCGCGCAGGGCGGTACCCGCTCCGGTAATTACCTTTATCGCTTCAACGGCCATCATCCCGCCGATCACGCCCGGCAAGGGCCCGATAACACCCGCCTCGGCACAAGAGGGGGCCAGATCAGCTGCAGGCGCGCTGGCAAAGACGCATTGGTAACAGGGCGCGCCGTGAACCGGATCAAAGACGCTCAACTGCCCTTCCCACTGGCTGAGTGCACCCGAGATCAGCGGCACGCGCGCCTCCACGGCAGCGCGGTTGACGAGATATCGCGTGTCGAAATTGTCGGTGCCATCGAGAACAAGATCGTATTCGGAAAAAAGATCTCCGGCGATTTCTGCAGTCAGACGGCGGTTGTAGGGGCGCACGCTCACATAGGGGTTTTGCGCTTCCATCTCTTCCTTCGCGGAGAAGACCTTGGGCATGCCGATTGATTTATCCTTATGGATCACCTGCCGCTGCAGATTGGCGTTCTCCACCCGGTCATCGTCGATCACACCAATGGTGCCCACGCCCGCCGCTGCGAGATATTGCAGCACAGGCGCACCGAGCCCACCCGCGCCGATCACCAGAACGCGCGCATCCTTCAGCGCTTTCTGCCCACCTCCTCCGATCTCGCGCAGTACGATGTGACGCGCATATCGATTGAGTTCAGTTTCGTTGAAAGCGGGTTTTGGTTTCGCTGCGTCTTCCTGCTGTTCGGTGCTCTTGACCCGCGACCTGAGGTGGCTCAGCACGTGCCTGTAGCCGAGAACCAACAAAGCAAAACCGCCAAGAATGAGCCACAATGCCGGGCTTTCACCGGTCGCCATCCGCAGCGGGTGCCCATCGGGAAAGGCAATCTGCAGTCCCAGCACGGCAATGTAGAGAATGCCCAGCATCAGAAAGCGCGCTTTGCGCGGCATGCCCATCAGATGACCGACGCCCCAGAGGGTCGCCGCAAGAGCCAGAACAAGTATCATCAGGTTTCCCCCGTCGACCCGAAACCACCAGTGCCGCGCGACGTTTCGTCCAGCGCGTCCACCACGTTGAACCTAGCCTGCACGACAGGGGCTACAACCATCTGGGCGATCCGCATGCCATGGCTGACCTCAAACGCCGTCGCGCCGGTATTGAGCAGCAGGACGCCGACGGGCCCCCGGTAATCGCTATCGATAGTGCCGGGGCTGTTGACCAGTGCAATACCGTACTTGTGCGCCAGGCCCGAGCGGGGTCTGATCTGCACTTCGTATCCAGGCGGAATTTCCATGTGCAGCCCGGTCGGCACCAGTGCCCGTTCCCCCGGCTCAAGCATGATCGGACCAGCTTTGATATTGGCACGCAAATCTGCACCCGCCGCTCCCAGCGTCTCGTAGCCAGGCAAGGGCAGAGTCCGGTCCGCATCCGCCGCCCATGTCAGCTTTACCGTCACCATGGATCAGCCGTCCTGCTCGGAAAGATACGCCGCGATGCGCGCGACTAGTTTTTCGGCGACACCGTCCTTACCCATCCGCGGCCATTCTTCGGCCCCATCTCCATTGATCAGGGTGACGGCATTTTCCGTGCCACCCATGATACCGGTGGCTGGCGAGACGTCGTTTGCGACGATCCAGTCGCATCCCTTCCGCGTACGCTTGGCTGTGGCATGGGCAATCACGTCATCCGTCTCTGCGGCAAAGCCGATGACCAGCCCCGGCCTCGTCTCGTCAAGCTGCGCCACCGTGCGCAGGATGTCAGGGTTTTCGGCAAATGACAGTGAGGGCAGGCCGTCGCGCGTCTTTTTCAGCTTGCGATCGCTTGCCGACGACACGCGCCAATCGGCCACGGCGGCTGCGAAGATGGCCACCTCTGCGGGCAGTGCGTTCTTCACCGCATCCATCATCTCTTCGGCCGTCTGAACCCGGATCACCTCGACACCGGGGGGCGGAGGGACATCGGCGGGTCCGGTTACGAAAACGACCTCTGCCCCTTGGTCCCGCAGCGCCTTTGCAATTGCCGTACCCTGCGCACCGGAAGACCGGTTGGCGATGTAGCGCACCGGGTCGATCGGCTCATGGGTCGGGCCCGACGTCACGAGGACGCGCCGGCCCGCAAGCGGGCCGGACGAGAAAAACCGCTCCACCGCAGCTATGATTTCCAGCGGTTCCGCCATGCGTCCCGGCCCAAACTCCCCGCAGGCCATATCGCCTTCATTAGGTCCGACCAGCGAGACACCGTCACCCTGAAGCGTTGCCAGGTTGCGCTGCGTGGCCGCGTGTTCCCACATGCGCACGTTCATCGCGGGCGCGATCATCACCGGCGTGTCGGTGGCAAGGAGCAGAGTGCTGGCCAGATCATTGGCATGTCCCTGAGCCATTTTTGCCATAAGGTCCGCCGTGGCCGGGGCCACCAGAACCAGATCGGCCACCCGGCTCAACTGGATGTGGCCCATTTCGGCCTCGTCCGTCAAATCGAAGAGATCGCGGTAGAGCTTCGTACCCGTCAGCGCCGAGACTGACAGCGGAGTGACGAATTGCTCCCCGGCACGGGTCAGGACGGGCGTCACCAGCACCCCACGCTCGCGCAGCCGCCTGATCAGGTCCAGTGATTTATAGGCAGCGATTCCGCCGCCGATGATCAGCAGTATGTGTTTTCCGGTCAGCATGCCGCGCCTTGCATGGGTTCATCCTGGCGCAGACCATACGCCGCAGCTTGAACGATCACCAGCCCTTCGTAGGGAAGAGCAGCCGGCACCTCAATTATCTGAAGGCCTCGCATGGGTCCGCTCGATCTATCACCGGGCCGTCCAATACGCTGTCGAAGGTACCTTCGGGCATTCGACCGCCTTCTCCCTGCCCCAGTGCGAAGACTGTCACCTCCGGGGCCACCTGCCTGACGAAGAAGGGCGCGCCCCAATCTTCGCGCGCGTGGCCGTTTCCGGTGATGACGACCACCGGCGCACCATGCATCTGCAACGCGTCAAGCGCGGCACGCGCCAGGCTGGCGTCGCGCAAACGTTGAATGTCCACCATGCGCGGCAACAGCGCTTCGGGCATGGCGTCGCAATGCGCAGCCGCCTGAAAGGCGATGCGCATCGCCTGCTGAGCCTCCGGTAGCGGATTGTTGAGCCCGTATCGTTCAGTGTCTTCCGCGCCGAACACGACCTCCGGGCCTGCTTCCATTACCTCTCTCGCCGCCTCGCGTGGCACGGCCGCGCCAAGGACCTGTGCCTGCGACGCCGCGGTAAAAATCGGATGGTACATGGTGAAATCCGGCCATCCTGCAGCCTCCCAGCCCAAAGCCGCTTCGAGCGCCTCCATATCGCCCCGGATATCAGGGGCTACGCGCGCCGCCTGTGTCTCTGTCAGCATTTCGAAGACGATCGCAGTGGGAGACAATGCGGCAACCCAAGCAGCCTGTACCTCATGATGCACGGGGTTGTCGTGCTGCTCTCCCAGGAAGACAATATCGGCTTGCTCCGCCCCAGAAGTAGGGTGCAGATTTCCTGCACCCTTTGCCCAGACGAATGGCGCGGCCAAAAAGACCGCGCCTATTCCAAAGATGAATGAAACCGGGAAACGCTTCACGTCAGAAAATGATGGACCTCGCGGGACTGACTTTCGAGAGACTTCCGCATCTTGCCAAAGGCAGCCGCTTCCAACTGGCGCACCCGCTCCTTGCTCAGGTTCAGCTCCTGCCCAAGGCTTTCCAGCGTGCGCGGTGCATCGCGCAGTTTGCGCTCCCTCACGATGAAACGTTCCCGTTCGTTGAGGTCATTCATCGCTTGCAGCAGCCACGCGCGCAATTGCTCGGTGTCATGGGCGTGCTCGACCGTTTCCGCAGCCTGTGCACTGTCATCCTCCAGCGCATCGATCCACTCACGGCCCTCGTCGTCGGTCGATTGCGTGGCATTGAGCGAATAGTCCGATCCGGACAAGCGACCTTCCATCATTTCGACATCATGCAGAGGCACGCCGATCTCTGTCGAGATCATCTGGCGCAATTGATGTCGGTCAAGAACCTCGCCCGCTGCCGCGCTCTCGCGTTCCAGTCGTGCCTGCACACGGCGCATGTTGAAGAACAAAGATTTCTGGGACGAAGTAGAACCGGTCCGGACCATCGACCAGTTCCGCATCACGTAATCCTGAATGGACGCCTTGATCCACCAGACCGCGTAGGTCGAGAACCGAACGCCACGGTCAGGATCGAATTTGTCGGCAGCCTTCATCAGGCCGAGACCCGCTTCCTGTATGAGATCGTTCATCGGCGCGCCGTAGCGCTTGAATTTCGACGCCATCGAAATGGCCAGTCTCATATAAGCCGTGATCAGGCGGTGCAGAGATTCTTCGCATCTGTCATCCCGCCACGCGTAGGCAAGCCGAAGCTCTGTCTCCGCATCCAGTAGTTCAGCCTTCATCGCTGTCCGTGACAGCGTCATATCTCTTGCAGAGTCCAAAGCCATAGCGACATCTCCCAGTCAGATGAAGCACACCTTGCCGTGTACAATTGACATAGATACGAACAATACACACAGTTGGTTCACTGCAAAGGTCGATAAAATGTTGCCAAAGCTGAGCTTTGTGCTAGGTGGCGCGGCTTCGGGCAAATCTGCCTGGGCGGAAAACCTTTTGTTAAGCAGTGGTTTAGACCCTGTTTACCTGGCAACGGCTCGGGTCTTTGACGACGAAATAAAAAATAAAATTAATTTGCACCAATCACGCAGAAATGATCGATGGCGTACCATTGAGGCAGACACCGACCTCGCCCCTGCGCTGGCGACGATGGGTCCGGGAGAGGCTGTCCTCATCGATTGTGCTACCATGTGGTTGAGCAACATCTTGATGGACGGAGACGATCTGAAGCAAGCGCAGACCCGCCTTTTGCGGGCCGTTAGCGATAGTGCGGCTCCGGTCGTGATCGTCTCGAACGAGGTCGGCCAGGGCATCGTTCCCGACAATGCCCTGGCAAGGCAGTTTCGCGAAGAACAAGGGCGGCTCAATATTGCCCTTGCCGCGCAGTCGGATCTGGCAACTCTTATCGTCGCAGGCCTGCCGCTGGTGCTGAAGGGGCAATTGCCGTGACCACATGGCATTGGATTCGACACGGACCGACACATGAAAAAACCTTTGTCGGCTGGAGAGACGTTCCCGCAGACCTGTCCGACCGCGCGCGGCTCGACCGCCTGAGGGATCACCTGCCACAGGATGCGCTCGTGATTTCGTCCGACCTTGCCCGGGCCCGGGAAACCGCCGACGCGCTCACCAGTGACCGTCACAGGCGGCTTCCCCATGACCCCCACCTGCGCGAAATCCATTTCGGGCTCTGGGACGGTCTGCCCTTCGATGAGATTTCGGCGCGGGATCCTGACCTGAGCCGTGCATTCTGGGAAACCCCCGGTGAAATCACCGCACCCGGCGGGGAAAGCTGGAACATGACGTCTGCCCGCGTCAATGCCGCCGTCGATCGAATCAACGCGCGCTTTCCGGGCCGCCATGTTATTGCCGTCGCGCATTTTGGCGTGATCCTCACGCAGGTGCAGCGCGCCATGGGCAGCACCCCTTACGAAGCCTTCGCCCATAAAATCGATAACCTGTCCGTCACCGAAGTGCGCTGGCAAAACGGTAAGCCACAGGCAGCGCGCATAAATCACCTTCCGTGATGCGCCTCTCACAACTCGGAATTTGCCTCGCGGCTGGCTGGCAGACTAACTTTTCGTATGACTTATGACCTTTTCATCGGCGATCGCACGTTTTCAAGCTGGTCCCTGCGGGCCGGCCTGATGATGGCGCAATTCGATCTGCCACACCGTATCCATATGGTCGGGCTCTATTCAGGCACCATGGCCAAAGACCTCGCTCCGCTCGCCCCGGCACGGCTGGTCCCAGTCTTGCGCACACCCGAAGGTGACGTGATCGGAGAAAGTCTGGCGATTGCCGAGACTCTCGCGGAGCGTCACCCTGAAAAAAAGATGTGGCCACAAGATCCATCTCTGCGCATACGCGCCCGATGGCTCTGCGCCGAGATGGCGTCCGGTTTTTCCGCTCTCCGCCAAACCTGTCCGATGCAGTTGCAACACGTGAACCGCGGCTTCGAAGCCAGTGCTGCGGTACTGGATGACCTCTCCCGGATCGAGGAAATATGGGCCAGCGCGCTGGCCCTGTCAGGCACGCCGCACGGCTGGCTGATGGGGGACTATTCTCTGGCGGACGTGTTCTATGCGCCGGTGGCCGCCCGCATCGTCGGTTACGATCTGCCAGTCTCACCGGACGCCATGAACTACTGCCTGCAGACAATCAGCGATCCGGCATTCCGCGCATGGCGGCAGGCGGGTTTGCAGGTAAGTTATGATCCGTTTCCCTACCCCACCGACTGTCCGGCAGCGCCCTGGCCAGAGGCCTGTACCTCCGACGCTTAACCATTCCGTAATCTCCCTGACGTAGCGATTAACCATAGATCGGATCGCAAGCTCGGGAGACATCTGTGTCGCTCACCTATTCTGTGGCCTTTCGCGGGGTTGAGGCCTGCCCCGTGGAAGTACAGTGCTCTTTGTCGCCGGATTGCCCGGCTTCAGCATCGTGGGCCTGCCCGACAAGGCTGTTTCCGAGGCCAAAGAACGTGTGCGAGCCGCACTTGCCAGCATGGCCATCGCCTTTCCTTCAAAGAAGGTCACCATCAATCTCAGCCCCGCCGACCTGCCGAAAGAAGGTAGTCATTTCGACCTGCCGATTGCCCTGGCGCTGCTCGCAGCGCTTGATGTGATCCCCCAGGACATCACGCAATCACTCATCTCGCTGGGCGAGTTGTCGCTTGACGGCAAGTTGGTGGCAGTCACCGGCGCACTGCCAGCGGCGATGACCGCCGCGGAGGAAGAATACGTACTGCTTTGTCCCGCAGCCTGCAGCAAGGAAGCCGCATGGGTCTCCGGCGCGCGCGTGATCGGCGCCAAATCGCTTGGGGATGTCCTGCGGCATTTCACCGGGCAGACCCCGATCGGCGATGTCTGCCCCGGCGAAGTGGTCGCGCCGCCGCATCCGCTCGACCTGCGTGACGTGAAGGGACAGGAACGTGCCAAGCGCGCGCTGGAAATCGCCGCCGCAGGGCGTCATCACCTGTTGATGGTCGGCACGCCCGGTTCAGGCAAATCGATGCTCGCCGAACGTCTGCCCGGAATCCTGCCTCCTCTTTCGCCACGCGAGGCGCTGGAAACCTCGATGATCCAGTCGGTGGCGGGCTTGCTCGACGAAGGCGGGATATCGCGCGCGCGCCCGTTTCGAGACCCGCATCACACGTCCTCGATGGCCGCGATCATCGGCGGTGGCCGTCTGGCGAAACCGGGAGAGGCGTCACTCGCGCATAATGGCGTCCTCTTCATGGACGAGTTTCCGGAATTCGCGCGCAATGTTCTTGAAACCCTGCGACAGCCGCTTGAGACCGGCAGCGTGATGATTTCGCGCGCCAACGCGCATGTGAAATACCCCTGCCGCTTCATGTTGGTGGCCGCCGCGAACCCCTGCAAATGCGGCTACATGTCGGACCCCGCACGGGCCTGTGCGCGCGTGCCTGCCTGCGGCGAAGATTATCTGGGCCGGGTCTCGGGCCCTCTGCTCGACCGCTTCGACCTGCGCGTGGACGTGCCCCCGGTCGCCTTCACTGATCTCGACCTTCCGGCCACCGGCGAACCCTCCGCCGCTGTCGCCAGACGAGTTCGGGCAGCCCATGAACTTCAGGCGCTTCGCTTCGAAAAGTTACCGGATATCCGCACCAATGCCGATGCAACGGGCGAAGCACTGGAGGATGTTGCAACCCCAGACACCGAGGGTCGGGAACTGCTGGTGCGCGCAGCCGAACGTTTCAAGCTGTCGGCACGTGGCTACCATCGGGTCATCCGGGTTGCACGAACAATTGCCGACCTCGACCAGTCCGAACGGGTGCGGCGTCCGCATATTGCCGAAGCGGTCAGCTTTCGCATGGGCCATCAAGCCGACTGAGCTTTAGTTCAGGCGCGCCTTGATGGCATCCCAGATTTTCCCGGCGATGTTGACACCGTCAAAACGCTCCAGTTCCTGGATGCCAGTGGGCGAAGTCACGTTGATCTCTGTCAGGTAGTCGCCGATCACGTCAATGCCTACGAAAACCTGTCCCTTTTCCTTCAGCAGTGGTCCGATGGCGTCGCAAATCTCGCGATCCCTCGCGGTGAGGCCGACCTTTTCCGGGCGTCCACCCACGTGCATGTTCGAACGGGTCTCCCCGGCGGCGGGCACACGGTTGATAGCACCGACCGCCTCACCATCGACGAGGATCACCCGTTTGTCTCCCTTGGAGACGGCTGGCAGGAACTTCTGCACGATCAGCGGTTCACGCGAAAAGCCGGTAAACAACTCGTGCAGGGACGTCAGATTGCGGTCCTGCGCATCCAGACGGAATACCCCTGCGCCGCCATTGCCGTAAAGCGGCTTGAGGATCACGTCGCCATGCTTTTGCTTGAAGGCTTTGATGGTCGACAGGTCCCGCGCTATCGTGGTGGGTGGCGTCAGGTCCGGGAAATCGAGGACAAGGAGTTTTTCGGGGTAATTGCGAACCCAGAAAGGATCGTTGACAACAAGTGTCTCCGGAGCGAGCCGGTCCAGCAAGTGGGTCGAGGTTATGTAGTGCATATCGAAAGGCGGATCCTGGCGCAGCCACACAACGTCGAAACCGGCCAGATCGACCTCTCTCTCCTCGCCAAGCGTGGCGTGATCGCCCTGAACGCGCCGCACTGTCAGATCGTGACCCCTCGCGGTAATCCGCCCTTCCTGATAGGCAAGATGGTCGGGTGTATAGAAAAACAGGCTGTATCCGCGCGCCTGCGCTTCTTCGGCAAGACGGAACGAGCTATCGGCGTTGATATTTACGTCGCCGATCGGGTCCATCTGGAAAGCGATTTTCATGACTTCTCCTGTCGCTGGTCACCTTTAAATGACGTAGCGCAGGGAAAGGTGCAATGCCATCACAGTGACAAATCAGCCATCAAGTAATGCGTTTTCGAGGATTTCGATCTCGCCGACCTCGTTGACCAGCGCCACGTCAAAGCGCGCCCATGTCAACTGCCCGGCCGGCTCCCCGGAAAGAAATGCACTGGCGGCAGTGAAGATCCTTCTTGTCTGCGCCCGCGTGATGCGCAGGGCCGCCGCTGCAAAACTACGGGCTTTTTTGACTTCGACGAAGATCACTTCACCGTCGTGGCGAAAGATCAGATCGATCTCACCACCAGCGTTGCGCCAACGCGACTTAACCAGATCGTATCCACGACTCCTATAAACGCGCTCGACGCCCTCTTCCGCCGCGACACCGGCATGATAAGACGTTCGTCCTCGGTCCACCCGGGCATCACAAAGGGGCATCATCCCTCCTTCGACAGGGCCAGCGCAGTCTGATAGACTTGGCGCCGCGGCAGGTTATGCGCTTTCGCCACCAGATCGACGGCATCGCGCATGGAGTGCGATTCCATCGCATCCATCAGGTCGTCTTTTAACCCCGATAAGCTAACATTTTGCGAACGCATGCGATCAATCAGCACGACGACCTCGCCCTTGATAGCGTTCTTCGCGTAATGCCCGGCCAATTCTTCCAGCGTGCCACGCCGGACCTCCTCGAATTTCTTGGTCAGCTCCCGGCAAACGACGGCGGGACGATCCGGTCCAAGCATCTCTGCCGCATCCTGCAACATGGCCTTCAGGCGCTTGGGAGATTCGTAAAAGACCAGTGTCGCCCTGATCTCACGCAGGCTTTCCAGCGCCGCCCGGCGCGCGGACTGTGCATTCGGCAGAAAACCCGCAAAGTGAAAGGCGTCGCTGGGCAGGCCCGCAAGCACCAGCGCGGTCAGGACTGCAGAAGGCCCCGGCGCACATGTTGTCAGCACCCCTGCTTCGGCTGCCGCCCGGCTCAGCTCGAAGCCCGGATCGGCGATCAGCGGCATGCCTGCCTCGGACGCATAGGCGACGGACTGACCCGTCTCCACTGCCTGCAAAAGCCGCGGCACGACCCCGGAATCGCTGTGATCATGCAACGCGATCAGCTTGCGCCCGGCCAGCGGAATGCCATGAATATCCATCAGCTTGCGCAGGCTGCGGGTATCCTCCGCAGCCAGAAGATCGGCGCTTGCGAGGATATCGAGCGCGCGCAGCGTAATGTCTCGCGCCGTGCCAATCGGCACTCCGACGAAGTAAAGACCCGCCGCCAGAGAGGTTTTTTGAAAATTCAACGCTGGACCCGCCTTTCCTGACGACTATGATCGCAGTAAACCGGCGCGGCTCTTCTCCGCGTCCGAATGCTGGAGTTGAGCTATATGTTTGCCGTTTTCCCAAGTGCCCGCAAGACGCTGCGTGCCCTCGTTCTGCCCTTCCTGCTGCTGGCGCTTGCCGCGTGCGATGGAATGCCTGCCGGCGGTTTCGGGCCGGGGTCTTCGATCCGCTCGGGTGATCCTGTGCCGGTCGCATTGCTGGTACCGAGCGGCTCCGGGCAGGGAACGGACGAAATTCTTGCGCAAAGCCTTGAAAACGCGGCACGTCTGGCCATGCAGAACCTTAATGGCGTGGAGATTGACCTGCGTGTCTACCCCACTGCCGCAGATGCTTCGCTTGCAGCGGCAAACGCGGCCAAGGCAGTGGACGACGGGGCCAAGATCATCATCGGCCCGGTCTATGCCGCCAGCGCGAATGCCGCAGCGAACGCTGTGGCCGGTGACAACGTCAACGTGCTGTCCTTCTCGAACAATGCGGCCGTCGCGGGCAACAACCTGTTCGTGCTCGGACCCACTTTCCAGAATACAGCCAATCGAATGGTTTCCTTTGCCGCCGGTCAGGGCAAGCAGCGTTTCGTTATTGTACACGGGCAGGATTCTGCCGGAACGCAGGGTCGCGATGCCTTTGAGCGTGCAGTGGCGTCGCAGGGTGGTCTTGTCGTGGGAACAGTCGGGTATGCCCTCTCCCAGCAGGACGTGATCGCGGCGATTCCGCGTGTTACCGCGGCCGTAAACGACAATGGCGCGGACGCGCTTCTTCTGACGTCGGACACGGCAACGGCACTGCCGCTGCTGTCGCAACTTCTGCCCGAAGCAGGCGTGACCAGCGAACTGACGCAGTTCATAGGTCTCACGCGCTGGGATATCCCGTCACAAACGCTGAGCCTGCCGGGCGTGCAAAATGGATGGTTCGCAGTGCCGGATCCCGGCGCGACAGCCGCCTTCGCCACCCGTTATCAGGCGGCCTACGGCACGTCCGCGCATCCGATCGGCGGGCTTGCCTTCGACGCGATCGCGGCCATTGGCGCCTTGGCCAGCCAGGGACAGGGAGACGCGCTGACCCGTTCCGCCCTTACCCAAGGAGCCGGCTTCCGCGGCGCGAGCGGAGTTTTCCGGCTCAATCCTGACGGGACCAATTCGCGCGGTCTCGCGGTCGCGACGATCAACGAAGCACAGGTAACAATCATCAGCCCCGCCCCCCAGAGTTTCGGCCGCGCAGGGTTCTAAGGCACACCCCGATGAAATCCACAGCCCTGACGGACCAGACAGCAGAACCCCACGGGCTGATCTGTGCGCCGGACGCGATCTTTGACAAGGCGGCCTTCGAGGCCGCCATGGACAAGCTGTCAGCTGAGTTAAGTGAACCCGCGAAAATCCGCGCAGAAGCCGTGACCTTTTTGCGCACGGCGCAAAAGTCCGGGCGCGAAGCGATAGCCGAAGCCTTTGCCGCCGCCCCCTTCGAGGCGCGGCCCATGACCCGCGCATACACTTACCTGACCGATCAACTGGTGAATTCCGCCCTTCACGTCGCCACGAAAATCCTTCATCCGAAATCCAATCCGACGGCCAGCGAGCACTTGGCGGTGATTGCCGTGGGCGGTTATGGCCGGGGTGAGATGGCGCCCTACTCCGACGTGGACCTGCTGTTTCTAACCCCCTACAAGATCACCGCGTGGGCCGAGAGCGTCATTGAGTCGATGCTCTATATCCTGTGGGATCTGAAACTGAAGGTCGGCCATTCGAGCCGGACCATCAAGGATTGCCTCCGCCTCGGTGCCGCCGATTTCACCATCCAGACCGCGATGCTTGAACATCGTTTCCTCGCCGGGGACAGCGCCCTCGCAGAGAAGTTCGCGCAGCGTCTGCGGGCGGATCTCTTTTCGGGCTCGGGCAAGGAATTCGTAGAATCTAAGCTGGCCGAACGCGAAACCCGCCACAACAAATATGGCCAGCGCTACGTGGTCGAACCGAATGTGAAGGAAGGAAAGGGCGGGCTGCGGGATTTGCAGTCGCTCTACTGGATCGCGAAACATATTCATGGCGTCCAGAAAGCGTCGGATCTTGTGAATCTGAAGGTTTTCACACGGGAAGAATTCTACGAGTTCGTTGCCGCGGAAGATTTCCTCTGGGCGGTCCGGGGCCATCTCCACCTGCTGACAGGTCGCGCCACAGAACAACTGACCTTCGACATGCAGGCGCAGGTTGCCGAGGCGATGGGCTATGAGGATAAGGAAGGCAGGCGCGGCGTTGAAATCTTCATGCAGGCCTTTTTCCTGCATGCTACAGCCGTTGGCGACCTGACCCGGATTTTCCTTACCAAGCTGGAAGCCGATCACGTCAAGGACGACCCGCTACTTGAACGGATTTTCCGGCGCAAGCCCAAGGTCAAGGACGGCTACACAGTCGTGAACAACCGGCTTGGGCTGGAGAACGAGGAAAACTTTCTCGCGGATAATCTCAACCTGCTGCGGTTGTTCGAAGAAGCGCTGCGCACCGGCATGCTGATCCACCCGGACGCGATGCGCCTTGTGAAGGCCAACCTAAACCTCATCGACGATGAAATGCGCACCACCCCCGAGGCCCAGAGGATTTTCTTCGATCTGCTGTTGAAACACGGAAATCCGGAGCGCGCCTTACGGCGGATGAACGAACTTGGCGTTCTGGCGACATTCATCCCCGAATTCGAACCCATCGTCGCGATGATGCAGTTCAATATGTACCACAGCTACACAGTGGACGAGCATATCATCCAGTGCATCAAAAACCTCAGCCAGATCGAACGCGGCGAGCTTGAAGAGGACCTGCCCGTCGCCTCCTCCATCCTGCGCGAGGGCGTCGATCGCAAAGTACTCTATACGGCGCTGCTGCTTCATGACATCGGCAAGGGCCGGCCCGAAGACCACGCTATCCTCGGGGCGCAGATGGCCCGAAAGATTGCGCCGCGCCTTGGTTTGAACAAGGCGGATACCGACACCGTCGAATGGCTCGTGCGCTATCACCTGTTGATGTCCGACATGGCACAGAAACGCGATATCGCCGATCCGCGCACAGTACGAGACTTTGCCAAGGCCGTACAAACCGTGAAACGGCTGGACCTTCTGTGCGTACTGACGGTCTGCGACATTCGCGGTGTCGGCCCCAACACGTGGAACAACTGGAAAGCGGTTCTGATCCGGGCGCTCTATCGGCAAACGCGCCGTGCGCTGGAGACAGGGCTCGAGGATCTCAACCGCGAGAACCGGGGCGCCGAGGCCAAACGCGCGCTGCGCGAAGCGCTCTCAGACTGGCCGCGAAAGGATTTGCAGACAGAAACCGCGCGCCATTACGATCCTTATTGGCAAGGACTTCATGTTACCGCGCACCAGGTATTTGCGGAGATGCTGCGCGACGTCCAGCCGGACGAGATCAAGATCGATTTGCACCCCGACGAAGACCGCGACGCGACCCGTGCCTGTTTCGTAATGGCAGACCACCCGGGCATCTTCGCGCGGATTTGCGGTGCGCTGGCATTGGTCGGGGCCAATGTCGTCGATGCGCGCAGCTACACCACCAAGGACGGCATGGTGACCGATGCCTACTGGATTCAGGACGCGGACGGAAATCCCTACGATGCCTCGCGTCTGCCACGCCTGCGCCGCATGATCGAACGCACGCTGATGGGTGAAGTCGTAACCACCGAAGCGATGAAGGCCCGCGACAAGGTCAAGAAACGCGAACGCGCCTTCCAGGTGCCGACCCATATCACTTTCGACAATGAAGGGTCGGAGATATACACCATCATCGAAGTCGACACCCGCGACCGGCCCGGTCTGCTGCACGACCTGGCGCGGACGCTGGCCGATGCGAACGTCTATATCGCCAATGCAGTCATCGCTACCTATGGTGAGCAGGTCGTGGATACCTTCTACGTCAAGGATATGTTCGGCCTGAAATACTACTCCGAAAGCAAGCAGCGCACCCTTGAGCGAAGGCTGCGGCAAGCCATCGATCAGGGCGCCGAAAGGGCGGCAAGTTGAGGCCCATCCGGCTTGTTTCCGGCTTCTTCACGGTGGGCGGCTGGACCTTGCTCAGCCGCATTCTGGGGTTCGTTCGGGATGCGATGATCCTCGCATTTCTCGGAACCGGCCCGCTCTATCAGGCCTATGTGGTTGCGTTCCGCCTGCCCAACATGTTCCGCCGCTTCTTTGCCGAAGGGGCTTTCAACATGGCCTTCGTGCCGATGTTCTCAAAGCGTCTGGAAGGTGACGAGAACGCGGATGAATTCGCGTCCGACGCTTTTGCCGGACTGGCCACGGTACTGATCGGGCTGACACTGCTGGCGCTGGCCCTGATGCCATGGCTGATTTATGCGCTGGCTTCCGGATTTGCGGGTCAGGAACAATTCGCTCTTTCTGTCGAATTCGGGCGCATCGCCTTTCCCTACATCCTTTTCATCTCGCTTGCAGCCCTGCTGTCCGGGATGCTCAATGCCGCGGGTCGCTTCGCGGCGGCCGCGGCCGCACCGGTTCTGCTCAATGTATTGCTGATCGCGGCCATGGCAGGCGCGGCCTACGTAGGCGGAGACGTGGCGCGCGCACTTGTCTGGGCCATTCCCTTCGCCGGGATCGCTCAGTTCACGTTGTTGTGGCGCGCGGTCCGTCGCGAAGGTTTCCACATCACGATCAAGCGCCCAAGGTTCTCGCCCGAGATGCGCCAGCTGGTGCGTGTCGCGATCCCGGCGGCGATGGCTGGCGGCGTCGTTCAGATCAACCTGCTGATCGGGCAGCAGGTCGCCAGCTATTTCGACAAGGCCGTCGGCTGGCTTTTTGCCGCCGACAGACTTTACCAGTTGCCGCTGGGCGTAGTCGGCATCGCCGTCGGCGTCGTTCTGCTACCGGATCTGTCACGACGCCTGAAATCGCGCGACGACGAAGGGGCCAGATATGCCCTGAGCCGTGCTGCGGAAATTTCGCTGGCCCTGACAATCCCCTCGGCAGTAGCCCTCGTAATCGTACCTTTGCCGCTGGTGTCGGTACTCTTCGAGCGCGGGGCGGCAACCGCCGACGATTCCGCAGCAATTGCGCTTGCGGTGGCGATCTACGGGCTTGGCCTGCCCGCCTTCGTGCTGCAGAAAATCATGCAGCCAGTGTTCTTTGCCCGCGAAGATACGCGCCGCCCGTTTCACTACGCGGTCGTGTCGATGGTCGTGAACGCCGCACTCGCTGTTGGCCTCGCGCCTGTCGTCGGCTGGTTTGCACCTGCCATTGCCACCAGCGTGGCCGCCTGGGTGATGGTCGCCCTGCTACGCCAGGGCGCGCGCTCTTTCGGGGAAGTCGTGACCTTCGACGCACGTTTTCACCGGCGTATCTGGAGAATAATCGCCGCCGCCATTGTGATGGGCGCTGCAGTGTGGATCACCGGGGCCTTGCTCAATCCGTTCCTGGGCCTGCCGTGGTGGCGTGTGATCGCGCTGATCGCTTTGATCGGTGTGGCCTGCTTGACGTATTTCGGCAGCGCCCAGTTGTTCGGCGCCTTCCGCCTCGCGGAGTTCAGATCCGCGATGCGGCGCGGCGGCTAGTTGCGCCTCAGATGGTGCAGCAGATGTGTCAGCCCACCGGCGACCAGCAGGACCGATGCGCCAAACCCGAAGACGAACCCCGCAAGATCGGCCACCCATTCCACACTCGGCCCAAAGAATACGCCCCAGAGCAGTTGCAGCCCCATCAGCATGGCAATCAAGCTGAAAGCACGCAGTTGCTGCTCTCCGGCGGAGACCAGTTTCTTCCACATCAGGAAGGAATAGCCGCCGATAAGCCCATAGACTGCGGGGAAGCCCCCCACCAACCACGCCGGATCATCCAGAAGAAGCGCATAGATCAGCGCGCCGAAGATGCTACCCCCCAGAAACAGCACCAATACGGCGATCTGACCCATGGTATCGCCCACCAGTTTGCCAAGGGCCAGCGTCAGCACACAGGCGAACAGCGTCGCCGTGAATGCGCCGTGAACGAAGGCATAGGTGACGAAGCGGATCAAATGCTCAGGCATCCAGCGTCCATTCGCCAGCATCCAGTCGAAGAGGTCCCCGGAAAATCCGTAGTCCTTCACCGCCGCAAGCCGCCAGCCCACGGCCTCTGGCCCACCGATCAGACCCCGCGCGCCGAGGCTGAACATCGCCTCCGGCAAGGCAATGGCCATGAACAGCAGTATCACCACCGGCGGCAACGGGTTCACGGGCGGTGTATTATGAGGGTCGTGCATATGATCAGGCTTCCTTGACGATGCTGTGACGCATGGGTAATCCACAGCGGATTGCATTGCCAGCGAGAACGGAGTTTTCAGATGACCACCCCGACCCATACCCCGCGAGTCTTCTCCGGCATCCAGCCGTCGGGCGGTCTGACGCTGGGAAACTACCTCGGTGCGATCAAGCGTTTCGTGACCATGCAGGATGAGTACCCGTGCATCTATTGCATGGTCGATCTTCACGCGATCACCGTCTGGCAGGACCCGAAGGCGCTGGCACATAACACGCGCGAACTGGCCGCAGGCTTCATCGCGAGTGGCATCAGCCCGGAAAAATCCATCCTCATCAACCAAAGCCAGGTTCCCGAGCACGCGCAACTCGGCTGGGTGTTCAACTGCGTCGCCCGCATGGGCTGGATGCAACGCATGACACAGTTCAAGGACAAGGCGGGCAAGAATGCCCAGAATGCCTCGCTCGGGCTGTTCGGCTATCCGGCGCTGATGGCAGCGGATATTCTGGTCTATCACGCGACCCACGTGCCAGTTGGAGAGGACCAGAAACAACACCTTGAGCTGACCCGCGACATCGCGGCCAAATTCAACCACGACTACGGTGTCGATTTCTTCCCGCTGACGGAACCCGTCATCGAAGGGGCAGCAACCCGGGTGATGAGTCTGCGTGACGGTTCCAAGAAGATGTCCAAATCCGATCCTTCCGACGCCAGCCGGATCAACATGACGGACGACGCTGACAGCATCGCCAAAAAGATTCGCAAGGCAAAGACCGACCCGGATGCTCTGCCCTCCGAAGCGGCCGGTCTCGCGGAGCGGCCGGAAGCGCGCAACCTTGTCAATATCTACGCCGCCCTCAGCGACCAGACCGTGGATGAGGCGCTTAAGGAAGTGGGCGGCCAGCAGTTCGGAACTTTCAAACCGTTGCTGGCCGATCTGGCGGTATCCAAACTTTCCCCGATCTCGGCGGAAATGGCGCGTCTGATGGACGACACTCCTGAGATCGACCGCATCCTCGCACGTGGCGCCGAACAGGCCCGCGAGATTACCGTCCCGATCCTGCAAAAAACCTACGATATTATCGGCATGGTGCGCTGATTGCGTGCAGCCACGCACATGATCTACGCGAAATAGGGCTCTTCGCACGCAAGCGGTTCGTGGGTACCTTCGGTTAGCCCATTAAGAAAGGACCGCCTCCATGACCCATGCCATCGTCGGACACGTTCACCTGCGAGTCGCCGATCTCGACCGCGCCGTTACCTTTTACCGCGACGTTCTGGGCTTCGAGGAAATGGCGCGCTTTGGCACACAAGCGGCGTTTCTCGGCGCGGGAGGCTACCACCACCACATCGGCCTGAACACGTGGGACAGCAAGGGCGCCACACCTCCACCGAAGGGGCACACGGGGCTTTACCATACCGCCTTCCTTTACCCGGATCGGGCCAGCTTGGGCGCTGTCATCAAGCGCGTGTTCAAAGCCGGTTACTTGCTGACTGGCGCCGCCGACCATGGGGTCAGCGAAGCGGTTTATCTCGACGATCCGGACGGGAACGGTGTCGAACTCTACCGGGACCGTCCAAGCTCGGAGTGGCCGCGCGATGCGCAAGGCAATCTGATCCTGTCGAACACGCCGCTGGACGTGGATGCGATCGTCGCCGAAGCTGCCTGATCCGCGCATGGACAATTGCGCCGCCTTCGGTCAGGTTCGCAGCGATTAACGGCGGAGACTGATCTTACATGTCCACTGGCTTTTTCTGGGACGAACGGTGTTTCTGGCATGCGGGCGGCAATTACGCCTTCACGGTGCCGCTCGGTGGATTGGTGCAGCCCTTCGCGGCAGGCGGGCTGCCCGAAAGTCCTGAAACCAAACGCCGGTTGAAAAACCTGATGGATGTTACCGGGTTGAGCCGCGAGCTGGACATGCGGGGCGCGGATTCTGCAATCCGTGAGGACCTGCTGCGCGTCCATCCCGCCAGCTATCTCGATGCTTTCAAGGCCGCCTCCGACGACGCTGGCGGCAATCTTGGGCGCACCGCCCCGTTTGCCAAGGACGGATACGAGATTGCAGCCTTGTCCGCAGGTCTGGCCAAGACGGCGGTCGAGGCGGTGCTTAAGGGTGATCTGCACAATGCCTACGCGCTATCACGCCCGCCCGGCCATCATTGCCTGCCGGACTTTCCCAACGGGTTCTGCCTGCTCGCCAATATCGCCATTGCCATCGAGGCGGCGAAAGCGCGAGGCCTCGCCCAGCGATTTGTCGTTCTGGATTGGGATGTGCATCACGGCAACGGCACCGAGCATATTTTCTACGAACGCGATGATGTCTTCACCATCTCGATCCATCAGGAGGGGAACTACCCGCTCGACACCGGCGCCCTTTCGGACCGGGGGCGCGGCGCTGGTAACGGGTACAACCTCAACCTGCCGCTGCCGGCAGGCGCGGGCCATACGGCCTACCTGCACGCGATGGACAGCATCATCGTGCCGCAGATCGAAGCCTATGCGCCCGACATCATCATCGTCGCCTGCGGGTTCGACGCCAGCGCCATCGATCCGCTGGCCCGAATGCTCGCCACGGCGGAAACCTTCCGCGAAATGACGCTGCGCATCAAGGCCGCCGCAGCACGCCTTTGCGATGGCCGCCTCGTGCTGGTGCACGAAGGCGGCTATTCAGAGGTTTATGTGCCTTTCTGCGGTCACGCCACTCTGGAGGCGCTGTCCGGCAGCAAGATCACCGCGCCCGACCCAATGGCGGTCGCCCTCAACACACGCCAGCCCGGTCCCCGCTTTGACGCCTTTCTCAAGGCCGAGATCGATCATCTGGCCAACCAATTGTAATCCGCGAGATATCCATGCCTTCCACAAACCCTTCCGCGCTCGACTTTTTGCTGACCCGGAGATCGCGCCCGGCCAAGACCCTGAGCACGCCGGTGCCATCGCCCGAACAGTTGCGTCCCTTGCTGCAGGCCGCCGCGCGCACGCCCGATCACGGTAAGCTGGAGCCTTGGCGCTTTGTGGTCATCGCCAAGGAGGCTATGCCACGACTGGCCGAACATGCGGCCCGGCGGGGTACCGCTCTGGGCCTCGATGAAGAACAGATCGCCAAGGGGCGGTCGCAGTTCGATCAGGGCCATCTCGCCGTTGCCGTCATCGAGGTCCAGAAACCATCAGAGAAAATTCCCACCATCGAGCAAACCTACTCCGCCGGGGCGGTCTGCCTCGCGCTTCTCAACGCGGCGCTGGCGGCGGGCTGGGGGGCCAACTGGCTGACGGGCTGGCCAAGCCATGACCGCGGGTTCATGCGCGATGCATTGGGACTGGAGGATCATGAGAGGATCGCCGGGTTCATACACATCGCGACTGAAACCTCCGCTCCACCGGAACGCCCGCGCCCCGATCTGGACACGATCACCACCTGGGTGACCTCATGATCCTTTCGTGTTTCTTCGCGGCCCTGAACCAGATGACCGACCCACGCTTTCGCGGCGTGCTGCTGACCGGTATCGCCCTCACGCTGGGGCTGCTGATCGGCGCGTCATGGCTGTTTGTCTGGGTGATGAGCGGGCTTGTCGGAGACAGCGTCACTCTGCCCTGGATCGGCGAGATTACGTGGCTCGATACGGCAATCGGGTGGGGATCGGGGCTTCTGGTGGCCGTGTTGTCGATCTTCTTGATGATCCCCGTCGCCTCGGCGATCACGTCGATGTTTCTCGACACGGTCGCGCAGGCGGTGGAGGACAAGCATTATCCGCGCCTTGGCAAGGCGCAGGCGGTGCCCCTGATGGATCAGATCAGAGATAC
>JBFFFS010000003.1:0-27430 GCA_041557855.1 Roseobacter sp.
AGATCAGAAACCGCTGAGCTGAGAGACCGGCCACACAGGCATTTTCGTACAAAGTAAGACACGTCTTTCGGGCTGAGAGCCAAGAATGACGACACCGTTTTGACGTCCACGGCGGTGCGACCAGTTGTAAAGCCACCGGCGATAATGAATCCTTGGCGATGTTTACCGCGTTTGACTGTTCGCCTGCAAAAAACCGAAACTCCGGGGAAAAGAGCCCGCCAAGCGGTGGATAATTCTTCAAGCAAGAGCGCGACGTGCGAAATGCCGCGCGGAATAGGCCGAGTTACCCAAAGGTCATTCACCGGGAGGCGGGTAAATCGACGAAAATTTCACCGTTTTCGACGGCTGCCCGTGACTGGCACAGGATCATGTGGTCGGCGCGCTGGGTGGCGGAGAGGACATGGTCCCGGTGATCCACATCTCCTGAGAGCACACCGCATTTGCACACCCCGCAGAGCCCGTCCGCGCATTTGAGATCGACAGGCATGCCGGCAGCGATGAGAGCATCGGCTGCGGATTGATCCACGGCCACGGCGATCCGCCGCCCGTCCCTCAACACCAGCGTGAACGGGCTGTTGACGTAATCCGGTGCCTCGGGGACTGCGAAGAACTCGACGTGACAGGCCTCTGGTGGCAGACCGGCAAGCTGCGCGGCGGCCGTGACCGCCTCCATGTAAGCTGCCGGCCCGCAGGCATAGACATGCGAGCCTGCGTCCCGACCGGCAAAGATGCTGGAAAAGTCGGCGCGCCCGTCCTCGGACGAGACATGCAGATGCACATGCCGCGAGAATGGCATCGCCGCCAGATGCTTCGCGAAAGCCGCCTTGTCGCGCGACGGAACGCTGTAGTGCATCTCGAATGACGCGCCGCGCCGGTCCAGATCATGCGCCATGGCGATAAGAGGCGTGATGCCGATCCCGCCGCCCATCAACAGGCTATGCGACGCCTGCAGATGGAGGGGGAAGTGATTCATGGGCCGCGAGATGAAAATCCGCCTTCCGGGCTGAAAGATGCGGTGTAGCAGCGAGGAGCCGCCGCGCCCCTGCGGTTCGCGCAGCACGGCGATCTGGTATCGGGACCGGTCGTCGGGATCGGACAGCAGGGAATACTGTCGCAGCTTGTCGGGTGAGACGACCACATCGACATGCGCTCCCGCCCGCCATGAAGGCAGATCGGCCCGGTCGGTCGCCATCAGAGTAAAGCAGGTGATCGCTTCGCTCAGGGTTTGGGCCTCCGTCACCTCAACCTCGATGACCGGGGCCTCGCCGGAAATCTCGTAACGGTGATCCCACGCTCCCGTTTCCCCAGCGGCGCGCAGACGTTTATAGTCTCCGGCGGGGATCAACTCGCGATATGCGGCGATCGCCGCCTCGCGGTCCATTGGCGCGGGATAGGGCCAGGGAGGTGGTGCGAGCGAGGCAGGATAGACCGCCAGTGTCTGATCCTCGTAGACTACCCGCAAATCCGGTTGAAGATCGCGCGCATTGACCGGCGCACGGGAAGGACGGTAACCGCCATCTTCAGCCAGTTCGATGTCCCACCACCATTTCTTGACCGGGTTCAACCCACCGCGCCCCAGGACATCGTCAAGACGCGCCAGCACGGGGGCAGCGCGCGGAAGATGCATCGCGGCCCAGCGGAAGGGCTTTTCGGCGAACAGACCTTCGAGGTTCCACGGGCAGGTCTTCATGCAGCGTCCGCACATCGCCCCTCCCTTGGTGGTGATTCGGTAGGTTGCGCATTTCTGGCTGTCGGATTTCCAGATTTCATAGCCGTTGAACATCAGCTTCGGTCCGGCGGTGATCGCCCCGGATGGACATTCACGAGCACATTTGTTGCAGCTTTCGCAGAACTTTTGGAGCCCGAAATCAATGGGTTTGTCATGCGCAAGCGGCATATCCGTGGTCACGACGCCGGATTTGAGGCGCGGTCCAAGATACGGGTTGAGGATGACTTCGCCAATGCGGCTGACCTCGCCGAGGCCTGACAACAGCAAAAGCGGCGGCTGCAGGACTTCACCATCCATCACCGTATGCGCTTTTGCACTGTACCCAAGCCGTCTGATCTGCGCGGCAATCACGCCGCCCAGAAGGGAGAACCGCAAATAGGCGCGCATCGATTGCGCGACGCTGATCCAGTCGTCTCCCGAAGCGCCCTCCATCGTCTCGAAGCCCTGGTCAACGATCATCGAAATCGCCTGGTCGTGTGGCGGTGCAATCGGTGCGCCCCGCGCATCGTGACTGTACCATGCCCAGTCCGGACACCGGCTGAGCCCGACGGCATCGATGCCCAGGAAGTAGCTGGTGGCTTTGATATTATCGGCATTCTCTCGCGCGTCCCGGGCCTGCTGTACGTCGGCCTTCGCCCCGTCCTGAAACAGCAGAAAGGCGGCGAGGACCCTGCGTTGCGCCATCGAAGGCGCCGATTTGCGCACGTAATGACCTTCTGCGCTGGCTTCCTGTACCGCTTTTCCCAGATCGCCGAATTGTGCCCGGGCGAACATGTCAGCGCGCTTTGGTACCCGGGCCACCCGCGCTTCGTCGATATAGGTGGTGGGGTCCTCGACGCGTGTGAGGGTCTCGAACGGATGCGGTCCCGCCGCGAAATCCCGCGAGGCGAAAGGATCGCGATTGCCGCGCGACGTTCCGGTTCCCGCCCCGATCCACCAAAGGGCTGTCTTGGTGCGGCGCCATGTCTGCGCATGCATCGGGGCAAGCGGCGCGTCTTCGGCAAGCGGCATGGTCGTTGTGACCGCCGCGAGGCCAAAGCGCTGACCGAGGAATGGAACCACCACGGCCCCCTGCTCGACAACCGCCAATCCCGCCGCAACGGCAGCAGCATTCAATTCGATATCGGAACTGGTGGCAGTATGAGCCTTTGCGTCCCATCCCAGGAGCCGGATGTAATTGGCAATCACCACCGCCGTTTCGGAAGACAAAAGACTTGCCCGGTGATCCTGCGCGTCCTGTATCCAGTCGCATCCGCGTTCACCGGGACGCGGATCGCGCGGCATGTCGTAGATCAGCACCAGCACATGCTGATGATCAACAATGGTGGTAGCGGGCGCCGCCATGGCATCCCGCAGATCAGCCATGACCGCGTCGATACCCGATGCGAGCGTCTTGACCTGCCTTGTTTTCAGTTCTTCGGCGAGATGATCGATATCCGGATTGCGCCAAGGTTCATGCAGCACTGCTTGCGCGGGAAGCGGCCCGATACCGACCATCGCGGCATCGCAAAAATACCCGAAGGACTTCAGGTGATCGCTGCGCGCTTGCACGTCCGTCGGGATCGTCGCGCGGGTCTTGTTGACCAACCCGTCCCGCAACGCATCTAGCGTCGCCTGATGCTCCGTCATTGCATTGACGATCGAGAACGGGTCTTCGGGTCGGTGAAAGGACAAGGGCGCACGCCGAGGCACCTGCTGGAGGTCTGATGCCGCCCCCCGCACCAGCCGCTCGAGCGGATACGGACCGAGATGCGGCGCGCGCCGGGCGGATGAAAAGAACTTCTCAGACATGCCTTCGACTTCCTGCACAGCGGTGCTGTCCGTTCCAGCCGGGCTGCGATCGGTCCCATGGTTGACCGACCGCGGCCTGAAACACAATCCGCAACCTTGAGGCCGTCAGGCGCCCTGTCAGGCGTGCGCCTTCAAGTCCTCCAGCACCATATCAGATGCTTTCTCGCCAATCATGATCGCCGGGGCGTTCGTATTTCCCGAAACGATTTCCGGCATGATCGAGCAATCCGCGACACGCAACCCTTCTATCCCGTGTACGCGCAGCCGGTCATCGACGACCGCATCCGCACCGTCACCCATTTTGCAGGTGCCGGTCGGATGGTAGATCGACGCGGTGTTGCTTCGCGCCCAATCGAGCGTTGCATCGTAATCGTCCATATCGAGATTTTCGTTCGGCCGGTACTCCTGCGAGATTTTCGTTGTCAGCGGTGCATGTCTGGCAATGGTCCGGGCAATGTTCACACCGGCCACAACCGTCCGGCAATCTGTTTCCGTGGAGAGATAATTCGGAATGATCTTCGGATAGACCCGGGCCTGGTCAGAAACGATCCGTATTTCGCCGCGGCTTTCGGGCCTGAGCTGACAGACGGACATGGTAAAGGCGGAAAACTTATCCGCACCCTTGCCTGGATTTTCCGCCGAGAGCGGCTGCACATGGAACTGAATATCGGGTGTTTCGACGTCCTCGCGGGTCTTGAGAAACCCGGTTGCAAGGCTTGCGGCCATTGTCATGGGGCCGGCGCGGAACAGGATATACTTAAGCCCGATCTTGGCTTGCCCCACCAGGCTGGAAACCTCGTCGTTCAGTGTCGGCTCGTTGCACTTGTAGACCAGACGGGCCTGCAAATGGTCCTGAAGGTTCTTGCCGACTCCATTGAGCGCCTTTTTCACCTCGATGCCTTGTTCTGCCAGTTGCTCGGGCTCTCCGATCCCGGAAAGCATCAGAAGTTGCGGCGAATTGATCGCGCCGCCGCACAAGATGATCTCGCGGCGTGCGGTCACGGTCTGCGGCCGACCGCTGCGATCAAGATACTGAACTCCCGTCGCGCGATTGCCTTCCATTTCGATATTCTGCGCCAAAGCATGTGTTATGATCTGAAGGTTCGGTCGCTTCTTGGCCGGGTTCAGATAAGCCACGGCGGAACTGCACCTGCGTCCGTTTCGCGCTGTCAGCTGGAAAAAGCCGACGCCTTCCTGATCGGCTCCGTTGTAATCAGGGTTGAACTTGTAGCCGGCCGCCTGCGCAGCCGCCACCCACGCGTCGGTGATCGGGCGTTGGATACGCATGTTCGATACCCAAAGAGGTCCCTGATCGCCGTGAAACTCGTCCGCCCCACGTTCATTGCGCTCGGCGCGCTTGAACAAGGGCAGGACATCGTCCCATCCCCAACCGCGGTTGCCCATCTGCCGCCACCGGTCGTAGTCCTGGGCCTGACCACGAACGTAAAGCAGGCCGTTGAGCGACGAAGAACCGCCAAGAACCTTGCCGCGCGGCCATTCGATGGAGCGCCCGTTCAGGCCTGGATCAGGTTCGGTCTTGTAGCACCAGTCTACCGACGGGTTGTGAATCGTTTTGAAATATCCCACCGGAATATGGATCCACGGGTTCAAGTCCCGCCCACCCGCTTCGAGAAGAATAACCTTGTTTTTCGGGTCGGCACTCAACCGATTTGCAAGTACGCAACCGGCTGACCCAGCCCCAATGACGACGAAATCCGCTTCCACAATGGCCTCCTCCATGTAGTATGAAAAAAACTCTAGGCAAAAAGATAATATCATACTAGTGTTTTTTGGGACTAAAAGTCTCAATAATTGACAACCAGGGAGGACGTCATGAAAGTTCAGAACAATATCAAACACCTGTCACGTCGAGATTTGTTCCGCGTTGCGGGGCGGTACGGGCTAAGCTCCACGCTGTTGGCAGCTGGCACGTTCGGCGGTGCCATGAGTATATCCAACCTCGCTCAAGCCGCTGAATCCACTTATGAAAAGCGATTCGCAAAAGAGCCGAAATTCACCCTCAAGATGGGCGCCGCCGGTTTCAACCCGCAAAACCTTCTGATCGAACGCGCAGGCGTTCTCGAGTTTGCCCGCGACGTGGAAAGCCGGACAGATGGAGAGATTCGCGTAGAGTTCATCGGCAACAACCAGATTTGTAACCAGCTGTCCTGCGTCGAGAAGACTCAGCAGGGAATCGTGGACATGTACGCTGCCTCGACGCAGAACTCCGCGGGCGGTGCGCCTTATCTCAACGTTTTGGACTATGCTTACATGTTCCGCACCCGCGCGGATCAGTACTACTTCCTTTACAGCCCGGAGTCGCAGCGCATCCTGCGCGAGCCCTTCGAGAAGCGCCACGGCCTGAAGTTCCTCTTCAGCCACGCCGAACTGCGCGGCATCCAGCTGGGTCTTGCGTGGGAAGGCAAGGACACTGTCACAAGCATCGAACAACTTTTCGGTACAAAGAACCGTGTGACGGGTACACAGCTCGGCCGGATCGCAATGCAGGCGCTTAACCTCAACCCGGTTCCGATCGCTTGGGAAGAAACGCTCGACGGCCTCAAGCAGGGCCTAATCGACGGCGCGGAAACCTGGGCGTCTGCGGTGGCTTACGCCAACATGTCACCGGTGGTCAGCCAGTGTGTGGACCTGCGCTTCTTCTGCGGCACGGAGCACACCGCGATGTCTGCATCGGTCTTCGACAGCCTTGGCGGCGACCTGCAGGACGCGGTGATGGAATCGGCATACCTGACACAGGTTCACGTGCAGGCGGCAAACGAAGCGGCCCTCGTCAACACGGTAGGCTTCTCCGATCCGCAGCTTCCCGACACGATCTTTGCGCAAAACAACGTGCGCATGGCCACACTGTCTGATGCCGAGCGCAAGAAGGCCGAAGAAATGTGTTCGCCCGAATTCCAGCCGCAACTGTGGGAGCAGTGGCGTGAGCGGATCAACAACTGGGCAGGTGGTATCGACACCTATCAGGACATCTACAACGAAGTGCGCAAAAACCCGCATGCGCTCGCCGAGAACGTCGAGCCACGCCGGTGGTGGAAGGCCTGAGCCTCGCACTGCGATGACGCGATGCCGGTCCCCTCTCGGGGGCCGGCTCTTTGACATTGGCCCGGCCTTCTTCCGATCCGAAAGCGACGCATGAACACATGCGCTTTTGAAACGCTTAGGGGCTGTGCCGGCACCAAACCTTCGGGAGGGACAGGGTTTGTCGATTATATCTGATATGGGAACGATCCTCTCAGCGCTTGCATCGCAGGACAGCTTTGAGATCTCGAACGCGTTGAGTTCCGATGCCGCGTGGTATCTGGGTCTCATTGCCCTTCTGGTCGGCGGGTATTTGATTTCGCTGATATATAACCACGTGAATTTGCTCGAACGCCATCTTGAGCGCACCATCATGGTCGCCTCCTACCTCGCGATCGCCTTCATCATCTTCTGGGGTGTGATCGATCGGTTCGTGTTCAACAACCAACAGCCGTGGTCGACAACAATACCGCCCTTTCTATTCATGATCATGGCGTGGTTCGGAGCCTCCTATAACGTGCGTCTGCGCACGCACCTGAGCTTCTCGGAATTCCGCACAAAGATGCCTCCCGGCGGACAGATCGCATGCCTCTGGCTGGATTTCTTCCTGTGGATCGGCTTCTCCCTTATCCTCTTCGTCACTACCTGCCGTCTGACGGCTAACTCGGCGTCGAACTTTCAGATTGTGCTGGGCACCGACAACACGATGCAGTGGTGGTTTCTCATCACCGCGCCCCTGGCAGCCGTCCTCATGGCAGGCCGCGCCTTCGAAAACATTCAGGAAGACATGCGCAAGTATCGCTCGGGCGAAACCCTCATAGAACAAGCTGTGATCGGAGCGGACTAATGGCTGACAGCACATTCATTACACTCATTTCGCTCGGCGTCACCGGCTTGTTCATGCTCGGTGTGCCCGTACTGCTGGTCATCGCTTATTGGGTGATCGGCTGCTCCTTCGTTCTGGGCCTGACCCTCGACAACATGGGCTCGGAGCTGATGAACGTCTTCAACAAGGGCTTTGCGCTGCTGGCAATGCCTCTTTTCATCCTGACCGGGGATCTCATCAACAAATCTGGTATTGCGCGAAGGCTGTCGAACTTTGCCTATGCATGTCTCGGCTGGCTCAGGGGCGGTCTTGCAATGGCAAGTCTCGGTGCCTGCGGTCTCTTTGCCGCGATCTCCGGGTCCAACTCCGCCACGACAGCGACGATCGGCTCGATGCTGCATCCGGAAATGGTCAAAGGCGGATACGATGAGCGCTTCTCAGCAGCGACAGCGGCTGCGGGCGGTACAGTGGGGATCATCATTCCACCATCAATCATCTTCATCGTTTATGGCTTCCTGATGAACCTGCCGATCTCCGACCTCTTCGTGGCAGGGATCATCCCGGGAGCGCTAATGGTGTTTGCCATGCAGTTTGCCTGCTGGATCATCTGCCGCATCAACGGATGGGGCTACCTCATTCCGCTGCAGTTGAACCGGGTGCTGAAAACCGCCTTTGGGGCCTGGCTTGGCTTCTTTGCCATTGGTCTGGTGCTATGGGGCATCTACACCGGCAAGTTCTCTCCGACCGAAGCCGCCGGGGTGACCGTGGGCTTCTGCGTGATCGCGGGTTTGGTCAGCTGGGCACTGAGCCATCTATTCCGCATCAAGGAAGGCAAGGAGTGGAACGAGAAGAGTTACGCCGAAATGCTGTTGGTCGAAGGGTTCACCATACCCGAGATCCCCGGCATCGTCGTCCGTTCTGCTCAGATTACCGGCATTCTTGCGCCGCTGATTGCCATTTCGGTGGTGATGCAGCAGATCCTGTCGCTTCTTGGCGCACAGCAGGTTATCGGGGATTTCGTGATCTCGATGGGCGGTTACTACGCGGTGCTGGCCACGGCGATGGTCATCGTCTTCGTCTCGGGCATGGTGCTGGAGTCGCTTCCGGTGACGATCATTCTCGCGCCCATCCTCGCGCCCATCGCGGTCAGTGTGGGCGTCGATCCGATCCACTTCTCGGTGATCTTCCTCGTCGGCGCGTCCATCGGTTTCATCACGCCGCCCTATGGTCTCAACCTCTACGTGGCTTCCGGGGTAACCGGCGTTCCGTACTTCCGTCTGCTGAAATATTCGACGATGTACCTTATTGCGCTGATGGCAACATGGATATTTGTTGCACTCGTACCGGATATGGCATTGATGCTACTTCCGGAGAGATAAGAAGTGTGACAATGCCCGACGACCAATTTTCCGATAAACAGGGCCAGATCCCGACCAATCTAAGGCTTCTGGTCCTGTTGGAAGAGGTCGCCAAGGCGGGTGTCCCAGTGACCCCCTCCGCGCTGAAAGATCAACTTAACCTGCCCAAACCCACGCTCCACCGGCTGTTTCACACCGCCGAAGAAGCCGGGTTTCTGCAAAGAGACATCGACGGGCGTTCCTACAGCCCCGGGCCGCGGCTGCGGCGACTGGCCATCAACACCGTTTCTTCGCAGCGGGTGCGCATGATCCGCCTGACGATCCTGAGCCGCATCGCCGAAAAAATCGGAGAAACCTGCAATATCGCGACCCCTGACCGCGATGGCATGACCTATCTTGACCGCGTCGAAACCCATTGGCCGCTGCGTATTCAATTGCCTATTGGCACGCAGGTGCCTTTTCACTGCACGGCCAGTGGCAAGATGTACCTTTCCTCGCTGCGCCCCTCCTACCTGGAGCGTTTCCTCGCCAGCGCCGAACTTGCCCCCCGCGCGCCTGGGACCATCACGGACCCGGAGCAATTGCTCGAGGAGCTGGAGACTACCCGCAAGCGTGGATACTCGACCGATAATGAGGAATTCATGGAAGGGATGGCCGCCGTGGCCGTGCCGGTCCGTGACATGCAGAACCGGCTCGTCTCGACGCTATCGGTTCACGCGCCGCTGCAACGGCTCGGCCTCGACGACCTCGTGGCCAAGGTGGACACGCTTAAAGACGGTGCACAGGAACTGTCGAAACTCATTAACGCATAAGCGAAAAGGAAGCGCCGAACCCTCCCTTTTCATGTCCCCCCAAGGACAACACGGTCTTCTATGGGCCGCTTTATTTATAGATATCCGGCAGCAACGTGGTGGAAATCGCCGGCACATATGCGATTAGTAGCGTGACCGCGAGCATGAAGAGCACGAAGGGGATCGCGCGCCATGCGATCTTGAGGATCGACTCTCCGGTAATGCCCGAGACGACGAAGAGGTTCAGACCGAGCGGCGGAGTAATGAACCCCACCCCCAGCGCCGTAATCATCATGATACAGAACTGAATTTCGTTCATGCCGATGTTATCCGCCAGCGGCTTCAGGATCGGCGCGAGGATCACGATGTTCGGGGTTGTCTCCATCACGCAGCCCGCGGCTACCAGAATGCATATCATCAGCAGGATCAGGAGCATCGGATCGTCGGTTAGACTGGTCACCGAGGTCACGAACCCCTGCGGCACGCCCATAATCGCCAGCGCTTCGGCCAGAGGGGCCGAGAAGGCGATGATCGGCAGGATGACACCGTTGACCTTGGCCGAGCTGACCAGCATCGCAGGAAAGTCAGAAAACTTCAGCGTTCCGAGAATGAAGCCCATGATGATGGTGACGACAACCGCCGTGGCCCCTGCTTCGGTCGGTGTCAGACGTCCCGAAAAGATGCCGTAGAAAATGATGCCGGGCACAATGAAGGCGTACCAACCCGATTTCAGCGACCGCCCGAGGTTGCCGAACCACTCCGACGCGCTCATGTTGCCTCCGCCTTCCCAACCGTACAGCCGGTTCATCACGATGTTCGTGGCAAGAATAGACACAAGGATCGCGAGACCCGGGATCAGCGCGGCAAGAAACAGGGTGGATGCGGATATGCCCAGCACGAGGCCGATGATGATATAGGCGATGGACGGCGGGATCAGGATACCGGTACAGGCCCCCGCGGCCACCAGGGCACAGGCATAGGGGCGCGGGTATCCGCTCTCGACCAGCCGGTCGATGGTCATACGACCAACGGCGGCAGCACCGGCGGCATCGGACCCCGAAATCGCCGCAAACATACCGCAGACGAGAACCGTGGCGGACCCAAACCCGCCCTTGGCAAAACAGGTCAGCGCCTCGGCCACATCAAGAAACTTTCGCGACAAGCCGGTGCGCACCAGCACGTCGCCAGTCAGGATGAACAATGGGACAGCCGTCAGGGCAAAGGCGTCGATCCCGGCAAAAAGGCTTTCGCCGACGAGGCTAAGCGGCAAATCGCCCGACATCATCAGCATTACGATCGCCGCCGACCCGATGGCCGCCCAGACCGGCACCGCCATCGCGATCAGTACCACGAACATGATCACCGGAAGGTAGAAATCCCAGCCGAGTTCGACCGTCTGATTAAGTTGGTTCCAGAGCATCTCGCGTCCCCTCAGTCAAATAGCTTGTCACCTTCGAAGACGGGGGCACCGTCCTTGAAGGCTTTGACGTCGCGGATTAGCGACTGGATCAGTCGTAAGATCATCAGACCGAAGCCCACGGGCACGGCCATCAGAAACCAGACTTTCGAGATGCGCAGCCCGTCCGTCACCGAGCCAAATTTGGCAGAGACATGGACGGTTTCGAGCGACCAGTAGAAGGCCACTATGGCCACCACGAACATGACGATGTCGCCGAAAATATAAAGCAGCGTCTTTGGGCGACGGCCCAGATAGTGCATGGCGACGTCAATGCGGATATGCGCGCGTTCTTTCACCGCCGCCGCAGCACCGATCCACGCAAGGTAGATGAAGGAATACCTGACTATTTCCTCTCCCCAGATCGAAGAATAGGCAAAAAGCTCGCGGCGGACCACCTCGACCGCCATGGTGATGACCAGCATCACGTAGAACCCAAGGAGCAGCCATCGCTCCGCGTCCCGATCTATCCGGCGCCAAATATCCATGTCTTATCCTGTCACTTTGGAAATTTTTTCCGACCGGCGCGGCCATGGCCACATCGCTCGGCCAAGAAAAAGGGCGCCCCATCGGAGCGCCCCCATGTCCGCGTCAGGCGTCGTGCACGTAGTACTTGCCTTGCGTGCCCGCGGCCTCTTCCATCTTGGCGAAATTGTCCATGGAGCCAGCCAGTTCCAACTTGAACTCGTCCCACTCGGGACGCTGGAAACCACCTGCTTCTTTCCATTCGTTCAGCTGATCTTCGCTGAGCGAGTGGAATTCGACACCGGATTTGGCCAGTTCGGACATCGCATAGGCCCGTGCCGAGGGTACTTTCGACAGGTTCTGATGCGCAGTCATTTCAGACCCCCACATCACGCCTTCCTGTACATCCGCCGGCAGGCTGTTGAACCATTCGAGATTGCACGAATAGACTTGGCTGTCCGGCACCGCCTGCGTGAAGGTGACGTGGCTCAGAATGTCCTTGAACCCGAACACGTAAAGCGCGCCGACGGAAGGATCGAGCGCGTCGGCAACCCCCTGCTTGATCGCCGAAGGCGTCTCGCCCCAGGCAACCGGTGTCGGGTTTGCACCAACCATCCGGTAATACTGCTGCAGCATCTTGGAACCCGGCACGCGGAACTTGACGCCGGACAGATCGCTGGGGCTGAGCACGGCACCGGCTCCGCCTTTGCGCACGGCAACGACACGGGGATCGATATTGACATAGAACAGCGCCTTGAAGCCCGCCGCCTCGACCTTCGGATGCACTTCGGCGCTCCAGAAGTCCGATGTCACGAGATTGGTGAAGCGCTGGTTCGAGCCGCAAAGATACGGCATGTTGATAAGGTCAACCGTCGAGGCGAACGGCGCGAAGTTGGACAGCGAATGCTGTGCCGCCTGGATTGTGCCGCCTTGTACCTTCTGCACAAGGGCACCGCCCGCGCCAAGTTGGCCGCCGGGAGCGAGCTTGACATAGATTTTGCCGTTGGTCGCGTTCTGGATGTTTTCTTTCAGATCCAGCTGCATGATCGGATAGGACCGCGACGCGCCAAGCACGTAGGCCGTGGCAACGGTCATGATGTGTTCGGCCGCTTTTTCACGGTCGCGCTCTTCATTTGCCGTCTGCGCCGCAGCTTCGGTGGACCACAAGGTGCCCGCCGCGCCCGCAACCAGCGCTGCGGTAAAGCTTCCCGCGCTTGCCAGTTTCAGAAAATTGCGTCTTTCAGCAGATTTGAGTTCTGCGGTTTCGTCGTTCATGTAGCTTCCTCCCAAGGAACGTTAGTCTGCCGCCTTGTTTTTCGCGGCGGCCTCTTTTTGTAAAATTGCGATAACGAAGAGGATCGAGGATGCGCCAAGCATCAAAAGCTCGCCGATGTCCCCAAGAAATGCGCTATTGAAAAACGCGCCAAGCGCCACGTTTCCAAAGAATATCAGAAACAAGATGAGTGAGCCCCAAAGCGTCATGTATTCCCCTCCCCGGCTGAGCATTCAGCCCCAACAGATTCATGTAAGCCTTTACAAATTTTAATTGCAAGCCTTTACATTATGTTTTTTCACGCGTTTCTTTTTAGTTCGGAGGGTAAGTCTGAACATGATGACGACTTGAAATCAAAAGTTCCACCATGTCGATGCTTAGATCAACACCAACACTCTATGACGTCGCCGCCAAATCGGGCGTGTCGACGGCCACGGTTTCTCGCTGTCTGAACTTCCCAGATCAGGTCGCAGAAAAAACCCGTAAGAAGGTGATGTCGGTGGTGGCGGATCTGGGCTACTCGCCGAATTTCGGTGCGCGGGCCATGGCCTCCAAGCGGACCAACACAATCGGCGCGATCATTCCGACAATGGAAAACGCCATCTTCGCGCGCGGTCTGGAGGCCTTTCAGCAAGAACTGCTGGCCAGCGGTTTTACCCTCTTGGTTGCAAGTACCGGCTACGAATCAAACGTCGAGGAAGAACAGATACGCGCCTTGGTGGCCCGGGGGGCAGATGCGCTTTTCCTGATCGGACACGAACGCGCACCTGCGATCTACAAGTTTCTGGAAGCACAGGATATCCCCTTCGTCGTCACCTGGGCTTTCGACCCCCGCGAAACGCGCCCCTCGATCGGCTTTAACAATCGTAAATGCATGGCAGCCCTCGCACGCCGGGTCATGGAATTGGGGCACCGCCGGTTGGCGTTGATCTCGGCGGATGTGACGATGAACGACCGCGCCCGGGAGCGCCTGCACGGGATACACGACGCGATGGCCGATTTCGGCCTGAAGCCTGGCGATCTGCCCATTGTTGACACGTCCTACAGCATCGAAAACGGGGCCACCGCCTTTCGCCAACTGATGCAGCGCGCCCCGCCACCGACCGCGGTATTTTGCGGGAACGACGTGCTGGCGGTTGGTGCCTTGCGGGCCGCGCGCGAGATGGGCGTGGACGTACCGGGCGCGGTCTCGATCACCGGGTTTGACGATATCGAACTCGCGCAGGTAGCCTACCCGGCGCTGACCACCGTGCACGTACCGCATCGAGAAATGGGCCGTATGGCGGCGCGAATCCTGATCCGGTTACTGCAGAAAGGCACGTTCGACCAGTCCATCGAACTGAAGGCCGACATCCGCATGCGGGATTCGCTGGCCGCGCCCGCATCCCCAACCAGTTAGGCGAAGCTGGCAAAATTGCCGAACGGCATCTGCCGCAAGCGTTGACCTGTTGCCGCAAAAACCGCGTTTGCAAGCGCCGGGGCCGCGGGGGGGACCGGGGGTTCTCCGATGCCACGGATGGAAAAGTTCTGCTCGCGCCAGCGCACGTCGATCTGCGGGGTCTGATAAAGCCTCAGGCCTTCAGCATCGTGGTAATTGGTCTGCTCTGCAACGCCGGCACGGTAGGTGATTTCGGAATTCAGCGCGTGACCGAGTCCCCAGATCACACCGCCCTGAATCTGTGCTTCAAAATTTAGTGGGTCGATGACAGGGCCGGCGTCAGCCGCGACCCAGACATGATCGATGCGCAAACCGGCCGCCATCTGGCTGACCTCGACACACTGCGCGACCGGCACGCCGAAACTTTCGACGAGGGCCAAGCCACGTCCCGACCCCGATGGCAAGCTGCGGCCCCAATTACTCATCAAAGCCACCTCTTCCAGCACACCGCGGGCCACATCCCACGCACAGAGCCGCAGGCGCTCGTCCATCGGATCGGCACCTGCTGCGTGGATCAATTCATCGAGGAAGCATTCCAGGAAGAACCCATTGGTGGAGGCACCGACGGACCGCCAGCTGGACACCGGGGCGAGGCCTTCGGCACGGTATGTACGTACCCGGAAATGCTCGAGCGCATAGGGTGCGTTCCATGCACCGGCCGGCAGTTGATTGTCCGGGCCCAGCATCGGCAGACCGATCCGGCCGAGTTGCGAAGCCACCGGTGATGGAGCGGCGATCTGCAGATCGATCCCTTCCACCTGCCCGTCCCGCACCGAACCGGCGCATTTTGCCATCGCGATATGGCGTGGGAAGTCACGTGCAAAATCCTCTTCCCGCCGGTATGTCAGCTTGACGGGTATGCCGCGAAGCTGCCCCCCGATTTCCGCCGCATATTGCAGGTTTTCAAACTCGAGCCGGTGCCCGAAACTGCCACCTGCATGCTGATTGTGAAAGATCACCTGATCTGTCTCATGCCCGGTCACGCGCGCGATCGCACGCTGCGCCATCGGCGGAAGCTGATGCGCCGCCCAGACCTCGACCTGATCGTCATTCACGAGGATGGTTGCATTAAGCGGCTCCAGCGGCTGATGGGCAACATAGGGCGCGCGATACTCCGCCGTGATGGCCCGCTCCTCTGGAAGGCCATCAACATCACCGTCTGCACGCCATTCACGGTCAAGATGCGCGGAACTTAACGCGTCCGAAAGGCGTTGCCAGTGCTCTTCCTGCTCGGACGGATACGCTGCTTCCTCCCAGTCTACGTCAATGGCTTCCGCAGCCTGCATGGCAGTCCACGTGTTATCAGCGATGACAGCGAAGCCGTCAGTGAGCGTGAGCACATGGCTGACACCTTCCATGGCCTTTGCCGCGCTCAGGTCCGCGCGCAGGGACTTCCCTCGGGTCGGGCTCAGGCGCAGTGCTGCATGGACCAATCCCTCACGTTGCATGTCGATACCGTAGCGCTGAAGTCCGGTCGATTTCGCGATAATATCCGGGCGCGGCTGGAATGATCCAATTAGTCGCCATTCTGACGGGTTTCTGTGCGCCACGTTCTCTACAGGTTCCAGACCTGCTGCGGCGGAGGCCAGCGCCTGATATGGTATCCTTTGCCCATCGGGCAGAATGACCGAGCCGCTTTGGGTGGACAAATCCTTCACATCGACACCATGCAGACCGGCGGCCGCCAGCTTCAGGGTCTCGCGCGCCATGGCTCCGGCGCTGCGCAACTTGTCAAAACTGTCTGGTACTGACGTGGAGCCGCCGGTGCCCTGCAGCCCCATGACCTTGCCCACCGCGCCAAGCGCGCCGCGTGCAATTTCTGCAAGCGTCCCGGTATCTGTCGTGCGGAATGGCGCACCCTCCGCAGCCATCGCGGTGTTGTAATAAGCGGGTGACGGCGACCCGAAACGCGTTTCGAACTGTCCAACCTCCAGATCGAGCTCTTCGGCCAGCAACAGGGCCTGCATGTGCTCAACCCCTTGCCCCAACTCGGCGTGCGGGGTGATGAGAATGATACCGTCAGGAGTGATTTTCACCCAAGGATTGAAGCTTGCCTCTCCTTTGGAAAGAGTCTCCGCCAATGGGTTCTCAGGGTCGCGCCAGACAAGGTACGCACCGAAAGCCACCCCACCAGCAGTCGCCAGCGATCCCAGCAGCACTCCGCGCCGCGCTATTTTACCGATCCCGGCCATCGCAAACCGCCTTTCGAGGTCACTCGGACTTTAAGATGCGCGAACTATAGCGCAGCTTAAGGCGGCTTACAGGTTATAGTCGGGAAGTTGATCGAGTGCAGATTTCAGGGCCGTACCCCATCCGGCTGAAATAGCCTGATAGATTTCGTCGCTGTCCTCGATCCGGATCTGTCTGTCCGCGTGGAATGAACCGTTCTCATAGACATGAATATCGAATGGCAAACCGACGGAGAGGTTGGACTTGGTGGTGGAGTCGAAAGAAACTAGCATCAACTTCAAGGCTTCGCCGAAACTCAAATCAGGATCAAACGCCCGCACCAGAATTGGCTTGCCGTATTTGGTCTCGCCAATCTGAAAAAAAGGAGTGTCCTCGGTGATCTCGATGAAGTTGCCCTGCGGATAGACGAGGAAAATCGTTGGCTGGCCGCCCTTGATCTGACCGCCGACGATCACCGATGCGCTGAACTGATCGTTCGAAGTCTGACCGCTCGGGCTGGAATAGGCGATGACCTCTTTCAGCGTCGCACCGACGAGGCGCGCCACCTGAAACATGGAGGACTGGTTGAGAATACCGGGATCGCGGTCCTCCACCGCCCGTGAGCGCTCGTCCAGCAGGCTGACCATGGCCTGCGTCGTGGCCAGATTGCCCGCGGTCATGATCGTTATAGACTTCTCCCCCGGCACAGACCAGGTGAAGAGTTTGCGGCTCGTCGAAAAGTTATCCAATCCGGCGTTTGTCCGTGTGTCGGACATGAACACCAAGCCTTTGTTCAGGCGCATCCCAACGCAGTAAGTCATCTGTGTCCATCAAGAAGGAAGAGTGCTTGTCCAATAAGCCTTATTGCTGCACTTGCAAAGATACAATCATCGTCTCGTCACCCGCGCTCGCACGCAGCCCCGAGATCGGCGCCGCGTCATGCGCATCTCGTCCAATGGCGATACGGGCGTAGCGTTCGTCCGGACTTACGCCATTGGAGACATCAAACCCCACCCAGCCCAGATCCTTGATGTGGACTTCGGCCCAGGCGTGACTGGCATCCTGATCGACCCGATCATCCATCAGCAGATAGCCGCTGACGTATCGCGCAGCCCCACCAGCATTACGCACGGCCGAGATGAATATGTTCGCATGATCCTGGCACACCCCCTTGCCAATGGATACTGCCTCTTCAGCTGTCGTACCCGCCCCGGTGTGACCGGTCTCGTATGGCACCGCCTTGAGCACATCGGCACAAAGCGCATGCAGCGTCTCTATGTCGATTCCACGTGATTTCAGGTTCTCGCTCAGCGCATTGATCTTGTCACCGGGTTCTGTCAGTGGCGTGCTTTGCGCGAAATGCCACAATGGCGCGCGCCCATAGACCTGCCCCAGAATACCTGCCTTGTCTTTTGTCTCGATGTCCCCCGAAGCCGTGATCGACAGGCTTTGCGTTCCTCCGGACGCGCTGACCAAATCCACGTGGTTGCCGTAGTGGTCCTTGTAGCCGACCTCGATATTGCCCCCTTCGATCTCGACCTGCCAGTTGGTAACAGTCTGCAAAGCTGAATCCATGGGATGCAGCCGAACCTTTTGAAGCACGAAACGTACAGGCGCTTCGTACTCGTAAACCGTCTTATGTCTGATGGAGAGCTTCATCTAATTGTTGAACCTGTAGTCTTCCTCGATCTGAAAGGCCAGCGCACTAATGTCGCGCAGCATTGCTTCGAGATACTCGTGCAGACCTTCATCGAAAATAGCATTGATATCGCGGTTCTTGATACGCGCATTCAACTCCTGCGCCATGTTGCGGCTCTTGCTTTGCGCACCGTAGTCCGATGACAGGTAATCGAGGTTTTCCGAGATTTGCGACGCGCAAAAGGCCAGCGATCGCGGCATCCTTGCGTCGAGGATCAGGAAGCTCGCAATATTGGACGCGTTGTATTCTCCGTCCACGGCCCAGCGGAAAGACGCATGCGCCGATACCGAGCGCAGGATTGTTTCCCACTGCACGTTATCCATTCGGCTGCCGACAAAGGACGTGGCGGGCAACAGCGCATAGTACTTCACGTCGATGATGCGCGCGGTGCTGTCCATTCTTTCGATGAAGGTGCCGAGACGGCAGAAATCGTAGATGTCATTACGCAGCATGGTCCCGTGCAGCGCACCGCGCACCAGAGCCGACTGCTGGCGGATGATGCCAAGAACCTCCGGCAGATCGGTTTCCGGGATCGGCTCCTTCAGTAGCGAGGTCAACATCATCCAAGTCTCGTTCACCGCTGACCAGACTTCGGTCGTCAGGGCGGTGCGCGTCAGCCGCGCATTGTCACGCGCAAACTTGATGATGCTGAGCACTGAATTCGGGTTCTGCGGATCGCGCAACAGGAAATCGGTGACGTTTGCGCTGTTATAGACGCTGTGTTTCGCCTCGTATGCAGCCTGCGCCGCCGAGGTCACGATGACCGATTTCCACTCGGACTCCGGATCGCTGGACCTCGTGAGCGCAATACGGAAGCCCGCCTCGATCAACCTCGCTGTATTCTCCGCGCGCTCAAGATAGCGGAACATCCAGTAAAGACCGCCTGCCGTTTTACCAAGCATGTCAGTCCTCCAAAACCCAGGTGTCTTTTGTACCACCGCCCTGGCTGGAGTTGACGACGAGGCTGCCCTCGGTCAGGGCCACCCTCGTCAACCCTCCAGGTACGATGTTGATCTCATCGGGCGACACCAGCGCAAAAGGCCGCAGATCCACGTGCCGCGGCGCCAACCCCGCCTCTGTCAAGATCGGTACCGTTGAAAGCGACAAGGTTGGCTGGGCGATATAGTTCGAAGGCCGCGCCTTGAGCTTTTCAGCAAAGGTCGCCAGTTCCTTCTTGCTTGCCGCTGGACCGACCAGCATGCCGTAGCCACCGGAGCCATGCACCTCTTTCACAACAAGATCGGCCAAATTGTCGAGCACGAATTGCAGCGTGTCCGGTTCGGAGCAGCGGTGCGTTTCGACATTCTTCAGGATCGCCTTATCGCCGGTGTAGAATTCGACGATGTCGGGCACGTAGCTGTAGATGGCCTTGTCATCCGCAACCCCGGTCCCGGGCGCATTGGTGATTGTGATATTACCGGCGCGATAGACGTCCATGATACCCGGTACGCCAAGCATGGACGCCGGGTTGAAAGTCAGCGGATCGAGGAACTCGTCGTCCACGCGGCGGTAAATGACGTCAATCACTTTGTAACCGCGCGTCATGCGCATTGCGATCTTGCCATCCACCACCTGAAGGTCGTGCCCTTCGACAAGCTCGACCCCCATTTGGTCGGCGAGGAAACTATGCTCGTAATAGGCGGAGTTGTGGATGCCCGGCGTCAGGATGACGACGCATGGCCGCCCCTCGCAGCCCGGCGGCGCGGAAGCTTCCAGCGACCGGCGCAGGTTCTTCGGATAGTTGCTGACACGCTGCACTTTGATCTTGCTGAAAAGTTCGGGAAACATCTGCAGCATCGTCTCACGGTTCTCGAGCATGTAGCTGACACCGGAGGGCGTACGTGCATTGTCTTCCAGCACGAAAAACTCGTCCTCCCCAGTGCGCACGATGTCCGTTCCGACGATGTGGGTATAGACATTGCCGGCCGGACTGAAATCCATCATCTGCGGCAGGAATGCGTCGTTCTGCGCCACAAGATCGACCGGCACAACACCGGCCCGCAGAATCTCTTGCCTGTTGTAGATGTCATGAAGAAAAGCGTTGATCGCCCGTACCCGCTGCTCAATGCCGCGTGAAAGCTTCGTCCATTCGTTATTGGACAGGATACGCGGTACCAGATCAAAGGGGATAAGACGTTCTTCGGCGTCGGTTTGTCCATAGACATTGAAAGTAATGCCGGTGCGGCGAAAAAAGGCTTCGGCTTCCTGCGCTTTTTTCGACAGACGCTCCACATCCTGCCTGTCAAACCATGACTTATAGGTCATGTAAGGGGAGCGAACCGAACCCTGAGCGTTCATTTCGCTGAAATGTTCTGTTTTTTGAGCCATTCCCTATAACTAGCGGACGGATCAACCGGTGCAACCAAGATTCTGCGAGCGCAGAGTTTATTCAATCTGCAGGAAGACTTACCCACACGGATGCTCAAATATTAACCATTCGGCACAGGCCGGCGCCGCCCTCCCCGCTCCGGCAACTACCGGTAAAGTCGTACGTCGGAGACCGCGATATCAACGTGAAAGACGCGTCCGATGCCCAGCAGACCAATACGCCGGACCTGCGTCGGATCGACGGGAAGATCGACGCGATGAGGCGCAAATCCGTCGAACGGGAAACACAGGGTCTGCCATCCCGGCGCGGCAGTGAACCCGGCGCGGTAAGACTGCCACGGCCGGGTAAGTTGCGACGTGCGCAGCCTTATCTCGTAGCCTTCTCCGTTACCGGAGATATCCATGGCGATCCCGATCCAAGCCGACAAGTCCTGCGGACCGCCATCTTCGGCAAGATCGAAAGCCATCTGTACAAAGCCGCCGTTGTTGTCCAACGATACTTCCCCGGTCAGTCGCGCGGCACGGCGTCCGTCGACACGGGCGTACCGTACCTGTCCTCGGGAAACGCCACCCATGACCTGATCTGATACGAATTCCCATTTCGGGTCCAGTTCCACCCGTCACTCCCCTAATCTGTAAACGGACGCATGTCACGCGGCGCAGAAAAAGGCTAGCCCTTGACCTGTAACCCGTTTTGAACGGCAAGGCGGTCGCAAAGCTTTTCGGCGTTGAAAGCTTTTCCTCATAGCGGATGGTGAAAGAAATTGTTCCAATGTCCGTAATACTTAAGCACCGACTGGTCGCTCAAGGATGGCATACAGGCACTAGTCCCGCAAATTGCGTTGCACTCGGCGCACATGCCGTAAAGTATCAGTCAGCATAGCAGTCATAAGACCAAACATTAGAAAACCGTTTGCACCTGTCATTCCACCCAAAAGTCTTTGATCTTGGGGGACGACAACGTCGCCGAGGCCCAGCGTTGTGTAGGCCACAAGCGAGTAATAAACGGCTTCCTCCAGAGAGTTGAAGACAAGCATTTGCGCAAAAATAATTGCCCACAGCCATACGCCAAAGGTCATCATGGTCATCGTCGCGATGACGGCCATCAAAATAACAATGAGCGACTTGGCTGGTTTAGGTGGACGCCTTAGCCACGGCTCCATCGACAAAAGTGTCTCGTTAAGAATCCACCACAACAGAGCTGCACCAGTTAATGAGATAAGAGTGATCGCAGATCCCAGCATCAGCTGATCAAACATTACCTTGTATTCCTTCTATTGGTGACGCGCTGCATTTTATGAGCGAAAAATGCCACTCCAGGCCGAAATAGCAATGCAAGCTAGTTTCGATCAGGTTTGTCCAATCGTTGCATAGGTTGAATTTCAGGCGATTCATAGGTGCGGAACTTATACGTCATGTGAGAAGCGATTATACAGCTTGGCGTCGAACATAATTAACCCGCACGTATTTTTCAGCATTTTTTTCCCAGCTCAAAACCTGCTGCACCGAACGGCTCAGGCACTCTTTGCTGAGTGGAAGCCCAGCCTGAATTGAAGTCACCTCGGCTCAATGATCTTTTTAAACAACAAGAAATCTGCCCAGCTCGAAGCCTTAATGCGCCTGCTGGCGGTTAAGGTTGGATGCAGAAGGTTACTGCACCGGATGTTCATGTGGTTCTCGCCGCCGTTTGAAGCGTTCCCGGATCGCTTGCAAGAGCACGTAAAGAACCGGTACGAGAATCACGCCAATTACTGTTGCTGCCAGCATGCCACCGAAGACGGCAACGCCAATCGCTTTTTGGCTAGCCGCCCCTGCACCGCTGGCAATCATCAGTGGGACAACCCCCAACAAAAAGGATAAGGCGGTCATCATCACTGCGCGAAATCGTTGCTTGGCAGCCTCAAGAGCCGCATCACGGATTGCAGCTCCTCGACCTCGTTCCTCCATCGCGAATTCAACGATCAGAATAGCGTTCTTCGACGCAAGTCCGATCAGCATGATCATCCCAATCTGCGTATAGAGGTTCACGTCCCCAGCGGTGGCCAGCACAGCCACCAACGCACCGAACAGCGCAACAGTGACCGATAACAGAATGCCCAAAGGCATCGTCCAGCTTTCGTATTGAGCCACCAGAAAGAGATAGCCGAAGATTATCGCGGCAGCGAGCACCAACACCACGGTCCCGCCGGCGTCGAGCTGTTGCTGCGCGGTGCCCGTCCACTCGTAAGAGTAGCCGGGCGGCAACGCGGTTACTGCCTCTTCCTGCAGTACCGCGATGGCATCACCTGTTGAATAACCGGGCGCTGGCACGGCCGTCACCGTCGCCGCGCGGAACAAATTGTAGCGGTTCAATAGCACAGGTCCGAGCACCTTCTCCACATCCATAAGCGTAGAGAGCGGCACCATCTGCCCCTCCTGCGTGCGAACGTGCAGTCTACCGATATCGTCAACTGTGTTGCGGAAATTCGAATCCGATTGGATCATCACGCGATAAACTTTGCCAAAAATATTCAGGTCATTGACATAAATGGACCCAAGGTGCGCCTGAAGAGTCTGAAACACATCGCTGACCGGAACACCCAGCGTTCGCGATTTCTCCCGATTTAGATCGACGAAGAGCTTGGGCACATTTGCGCTGAAGCTCGTGTAGGACTGGGCGATCTCCGGACGCTGGTTGGCGGCAAAGACAAGGGAATTCACCGCCGCGGACAGATCGCTCGCCGATCCACCGCCGGTCTGTTGAACTTTCATCTCCACACCCGAGCTGACACCCAGCCCCGTGATCGGTGGTGGATTAAAAGCAATGACCTTTGCCGAAGCTTCCTGCCCGGCAATCGCAAAAATTCGCGAAAGGATGCCGTTGGCGCTGAGCTGCGGTGTCTGCCTTTCTTCCCAATTCTCAAGATTAACGATTATCATTGCGCCATTGGAGCCCGCGCCATTGAGTAGGCTGAAGCCATTAACTTGCACCGTGTTTGCCACACCAGGAAGGGCCCGTATCTGCTCATTCAGCCGTGCCGATACTACTTCGGTGCGCTGTACGGTGGCAGCATCAGGTAGTTGGATGTCAACAAAGACATAGCCGTTGTCTTCCAGCGGCAAAAACCCTTTGGGTAGCAGGTTCATCATGGTGCTTGATCCAGCCCCAAGCGCCAGGAGCAGCACAAATCCCAGCACCGGCAGACGGATCATGCGCCGCACAATACTGGTGTAGCCGTCGCGCAGTCCGCCAATTACTTTCTCGAAGCTAGCCAGCATTCCTGTCGGAGGACCAGAGCGTGCCTTGAGGACCAGCGCGCACAGGGCGGGTGACAATGTCAGCGCGTTAATCGACGAGATGACAACCGCGACCGAAATTGTAATTGCGAATTGCGAGAACAATCGCCCGGAAATCCCTGGCATGAATGTCACTGGCACAAAAACCGCCAACAACACCAGCGTTGTGGCAATGACTGGCGTGGTGATCTGAGTCATTGCCTTGGCGGTTGCTTCCGGCGGGCTTAATCCCTCTTCAGCGATTACCCGTTCCACGTTCTCAACCACGACGATGGCATCATCGACCACAATCCCGATCGCCAAAACCAGAGCAAAAAGTGATATAGTATTAAGCGTCATCCCCATAAGTAAAAGAAAGGCGAAAGTGCCTATCAGCGATACTGGTATCGCCACGGCGGGGATCAGCGTGGCGCGGGCGCTGCCTAAAAAGACAAAGACCACCGACATAACAAGGATGAACGTTAAGATCAGTGTAGAAACCACGTCATTCAGCGATTGCTGTACGAAATCCGTACTGTCAAAGGGGACTTCGTAGGCAACATCCTGTGGAAAGCTCCGCGAGAGGCGCTCAAGCTCTGCATATACGCCAGCAGCTACAGCCAGCGCATTTTCGCCCGGCGCTTGATAGACTGCCAACACGGTCGCAGGCTGGCCTTCGTATCTACCGGAGACGCCGTAAAAGCTCGCTCCCAACTCGACCCGCGCAATATCCCCTAGCCTCAGAACAGAACCCGAAGAGCCGGTGCGCAAGATGATATTTTCAAACTCTTCGGCAGTGGACAGACGGCCCTGAGCGGTCACGGAATATTGGAACTGCTGGCCGTCCGATGCGGGAGGTGCACCGATTTTCCCGGCAGAGACAGTCACGTTTTGGTCGCGGACCGCTGCCATCACATCAGCTTGCGTAACCCCAAGACCCGTCATCCGGTCCGGGTCCATCCAAATCCGCATGGCGTAAGCAAAATCCGTCAGCACCTCTGCCTTGCCGACACCGGGTACGCGCGCCAGCGCATCCTTCAGATTGATCGAGGCGTAATTCGAAAGGAACACTTCGTCATAGGTGCCATTGGGCGAAAAAAGCGTGGCAACAAGAAGCATGCTGGTCGATGATTTTTCGGTCACGACGCCAGTTGAAGTCACTTCTACAGGCAGGCCGGACATGGCCTGTGCGACGCGGTTTTGTACATTCACCGTCGCAATCGTGGGGTCGGTTCCCACGGCAAATGTCACTGACAGTTTATAACTGCCCGTGTCCGAACTGTCCGAGGACATGTAAATCATGTCCTCGACGCCATTGACCTCCGCTTCGATGGGTGCGGCTACGGTCGCTTCGACCGTCTCCGAATTGGCGCCTGTATAGTTAGCCGAAACATTGACCACGGGCGGCGTGATATTCGGAAATTGCTCGACGGGGATCACCGCATAGGCAATGAGCCCCATCAGGGTCAGAACAGTTGAAATAACAATGGCCATCTTGGGCCGTTTGATAAAAACGGTAGAGAGCATGGATCAATTGCTCCCGGGCACGCTTGCAAGCACCGCATTGACGCTGGCCCCGGGTCGCACCCTTTGCAACCCTTCTACAATCACGGTCTCCCCTTCGCGTAGTCCTTCATTGACCACCACGGCAGTACCCTCCTGTGGACCAAGCACAACATAGCGTTGCTCCACCAGTTGTAGATCGGTAACCACAAGCACAAAGTCGCCGCGCTGGTCTCGTTGGATTGCGTTTTGAGGGACCATGATGCTCAGTGTCGGCTCCAGCGCTTCAATAACCACCGAGACAAACGCGCCATCAAGAAGCATACGGTGTGAATTCTCGAATTCCGCTCGGAGCGAGATGGTACCGGTCTCAGGGTTGATCCGATTATCGAGAAAGACAATTTTTCCGACCTCGTCTAACGTACTGCCATCGGGCAAGCGGACAAAGACATTGGGCGAGGAGCCGTTTGAAGCTAACTCGTCGACACCTTTGTTTAGTCGCGCGAGAACGCCCAGCAATTGCGGCTCGGAGAGCGAAAAGGTGATATAAACCGGAGTCTCCTGCACCAGCGTGGCAAGTGAGCCGGTAGATGGTCCGACGAGCGCGCCACGGCTGACGTTCAGGCGGCCGACCCGCCCGTCGAAAGGTGCAGTGATTTTCGTACGGCCAAGGTTCAGCTCGGCCTCGGTCAAGGACGCCTCAGCGGTAGCAAGATCGGCCGTTGCGACGGCAGCATTTGCCCGTGCGATGTCCAGTTCGGATTCAGCTATTGTCTCGCGGCGCAACAATTCCGCCTTGCGTGCCAGTTCGATTTCGGCGAGGTCCAGATTGGCTTGTGCACGCTTAACTGCCGCCTGTTTTGCAGCAACATCTGCTATGTAGCTATCGGGCTCGATTTGGAAAATCACGTCACCTTCAGCAACGCTGGCGCCGTCTTTAACTAAGATATCGGTTATAATCCCTGTGACACGCGCGACCAAATCCGTCTTAGCGGCTGCCTCGCCCCGACCGACGAAAGTAGCTTCCCGGATCAGCTCCTCGCTATAAGCGGCGGCAATGGTTACCTTTGGCGGGGCACTGGCCTCCTGCGCCTGGGTCATTGTGCCCAAACTCAGCGCCGCAGCAATCAAAAGCCCAAAATGATTGCCAACAGCACATGTTCTGACCGCCATGCCATTACTCCGCTAAGTTACTCTAAAGTTTAACGCAGCATGCGCGGTTTATCTGCGCATAGCAAGAAAGGTTGGTTTACCATCATTCGCAAAAAACGCCCATTGCGGACACTGCTAAACGGCACACCGCCGTCATCAGGACAGGTCCGGTCAGAAGCAGTTTCTCATATGCGCGTCATTCCCAATGCAAGCCTCCGTCCACTCTGACAGCTATTTAAGGCTAGCCGACTTATCAGCTTCTCAAAGGATCAGAGACTCGACGGCAATACGCGCGCGAGAGCCGGATGCGGAAAACTTCGTTTTGCCGTCACAGCGTAGAAACTTTCCACAATGCCCAGATCGAAAGGGGCCGTCGCCAATCGGCCCGATGCGATCTCATCGGTGAGCACCACGTCAGGGGCCACTGCCACGCCGATGTCCGCACGTGTCAACAGCCGCACCATGGCCATGTCATCCACATCAGCGACGATGTGCGGTTTTACGTCCAGTCGCGCGATCAAGCTTTCGAAAGCACGGCGAATGGCGCGATCGGTCGGCACGATAAGCGGTTCGTGGCGCAGAAGATCACGCAGGCTTTGGTACTCGAAACGGCGCGGCACCGCGTGCAACCCGACAATTTGCTCCGCAAGCCGATGCGCCGTCAGATCCGGCCCGTGTTGCGGTTGAGGCGGCTCCGTGGTCAGCAAGACGTCCAGCGCCAGTGCCAAAAGCCCCTCGAAAAGAACATCCACGCTGCCGGATTTCAGGATAAGCGGAACTTCTTGCGCCTCCAGCAACGGTTCGAGAAATCTAAGCTGAAAATTGCGCGACAAAGTGGACAGCGCGCCGATCCGGAGCGGAGGCATTCTGTCGCTGCTGCGCTGCAGGGTGGCAATCAACTCTTCACCGGTACCAAAAATCCGGTCGGCATGATCCAACACGATCCGGCCCACTTCGGTCAGTATCAGTTTGCGTCCAACCCGATCGAAAAGCGCATGACCGAGACGTTCTTCCAGCGTGCGGATTTGCGTGGATAGAGCCGATTGCGACAGGTTTACCCGCTCTGCCGTTCGCGTGAGATTTCCATCATGGGCGACTTCGCGAAAGTATCGCAAATGGTGATAATTGAGCGTGTCCATGGTTCCAATTTATAGAACA
>JBFFFS010000004.1:0-26731 GCA_041557855.1 Roseobacter sp.
CAGGGCCCCCCTCGCCTGGCGGCCCTGCGGGCGGAGATGGCAGCCTGCGGAGTCGACGGGTTCCTGGTGCCTCGCGCGGATGCACACCAGGGCGAATATGTCGCACCGCACGATGAAAGACTCGCGTGGCTGACCGGATTTACCGGCTCCGCGGGGTTTTGTGCGGTTTTGGACCACGTGGCGGGTGTCTTCATCGACGGGCGATATCGCACGCAGGTCAAGACCCAGGTAGCAGAGGTTTATACGCCCGTACCCTGGCCGGATACGAGCCTCGCCGACTGGCTGATCGAACAGCTGCCCGGGGGCGGCACCGTGGGCTTCGATCCCTGGCTTCACACTCAGGGACAGATCGAGCAGGCCGAAGCCGCGCTGGACGGCAGCGGGATCCATATGCGCGCCACAGAGAACCTCGTGGATCGCATCTGGCAGGATCAACCCGCACCCCCCGCCAGCCCGGTCCGGGTGCATTCGCTGGAGTTCGCCGGTGAAAGCCATGCAGAGAAACGCAAGCGGCTTGCGCAGGATTTGATCCGCGCGAACGAGGCCGCGGCACTCATCACGCTGCCCGACTCGCTGTGCTGGCTGTTGAACATTCGCGGCTCGGATATCCCGCGCAATCCGGTCGCACAGGGTTTTGCAGTGCTGATGGCCAGCGGTCAGGTGCATCTGTTCATGGACCCAGCCAAGCTGCAGGACGTCATGGATCATCTGGGTGAAGACGTGTCCGTCCACGCACCGGACGACCTTGTGGCTTTTCTGGAGAACCTCGAAGGGCCGGTGCGCATGGAAAAATCCAGTGTTCCGGTGCGCCTCGCGGAAGTACTTGGCCCGCGCGGCACCTGGGGAGCAGACCCCTGCGCACTGCCGAAGGCGCGCAAAAACGCGGCCGAAATCGAGGGGGCCGCCGCTGCGCATCTGCGCGACGGGGCGGCAGTGGTCACGCTTCTGGCCTGGCTCGATTGTCAGCCTCCCGGCAGCGTGACGGAGACGCAGGTGGTCGGCAAACTCGAAAGCTGCCGCCGCTGCCACAATGCACTTCAGGACATCAGCTTCGAGACCATCGCCGGGACCGGACCCAACGGCGCGATCATGCACTACCGCGTTACCGAAGATACCGACAGCCTGCTGAATGAGGGTCAGCTTCTGGTGCTCGACAGCGGGGGCCAATACCTGGACGGCACTACGGACATCACGCGTACCATTGCCATAGGCACGCCACCCCGAAAGGCTGCGGAAGCCTTCACGCGGGTGTTGCAGGGCATGATCGCGATGAGCCGTCTGCGCTGGCCGGTGGGCCTTGCCGGACGCGACATCGAAGCGATCGGCCGTCTGCCGCTGTGGATGGCCGGACAGGATTTTGACCACGGTCTTGGCCATGGCGTCGGCGCGTATCTCAGCGTTCACGAGGGGCCGCAACGGCTCAGCCGCATCAGTCATGTGCCGCTGGCGCCTGGCATGATCTTGTCAAACGAGCCCGGCTATTACCGGGAGGGTGCCTTTGGCATCCGCATCGAAAACCTGATCGTCGTGGAAGACGCGCCCGCCCTACCCGGCGGCGACGCGCACCGCGCGATGCTGCAGTGGCGCACGCTGACCTTTGTTCCCATCGACCGCCGTCTGATCGTCACGGAAATGCTGACCGGAGCAGAGCGCCGCTGGATCGATGACTACCACCGCGAAGTGGCCGAAAAAATCACTGATCGCGTCGATCCCGAAGTGCGGGAATGGCTGAAGAAGGCCACTGCACCTCTGTAATTTTGTTGTCGTAACACGCGTTTACAATCGCAGCGTGGGAAAATAGACTTCGCACCAGTTCAGGGGAGATGAATGAATGACAAGCAAGATCACGATCCGGAAAGCCGATGGGACGTGGTCCGTCCGGGCCGGAGGTGCGGTATTGGCTGAAACCGCCGATGCGCTTGAACTGATCGAAGGGGACTACGCCCCGGTCATCTACTTTCCCCGCGAAGACATCGCCATGGCGTTCCTCGATGCGACGGACAAGACGTCCCATTGCCCGCACAAGGGCGATGCAAGCTATTTCTCGGTTGTCACCAAAAGCACCACCCTGGAAAACGTCGCCTGGTCCTACGAGAACCCGACCGAAGAGGCGGCCCGCATAAAGGGTTACCTGGCGTTTTACACGGATGGTGATGTCACCGTCGAACAAATCTGATTAGGAGTGTTCCTCTGCAGCCGTCGCGGCCAGCGCGCGGTTGTACACCTTCAGCGCATCCACATGAAACAACGCCCCGACCAACTCAGGTGGGCTGGCGTCCGCGCGAAGGGTAACCACCGGTATGAACGAAGGGCCTGTCTCGAAGATCGGCATCGCCGTTTCCAAGGTCGCGCCCGCATCTATATAGACCCCCTCGCCGATCATCTCCCAGCACGCCTCTTCGTTCGCTGCGCGTGGGTCGCCCATGTCACGCATGACCCCGCGCACGCGCAACATGGACAGCAGGTAGGCCTGCGGGCCGGCTGCAAGGTGGATGTCGCGCCGCTCCAGTTGGGTGAGGAAAAAGCTGCGATCCACCAGCTTTGAAGCCAACGCGGTGGACATCGAGACCGCGACCATCACCGCCAGTCCCGTTTGCCAGTCCCCTGTCAGTTCGAAGACGATCAGCGTGGTGGAGATCGGCGCTCCCAACACCGCCGCCGCCACCGCACCGGTACCAGCCAGCGCATATAGCGAGATGGACCCCGAAACATCCGGAAAGATGCTGGTCGCGATCAGGCCAAAGCTGAGCCCGGTCAGCGCCCCCAGCATTAGAGAGGGAGAGAAAACACCGCCCCCCATCCGGCCCGCCATGGTCACCGAAACGGCAACCGTCTTGATGATCGCGAAAACGATTGCATTCCAAAGGATCAATTTTCCGTCCAGTGCCAGATAGGTCGTCTCGTAGCCGACACCGATGATATGTGGATAATAGATCGCGATACCGCCCAGAATACCCCCTGCAATGGCCGGACGGATCCATCGCGGCAGGCCCGTCTTGTCCTGCACGTAATTGCCGAAGTCATCCGCCCAGAAGATTGCCTTCATCAGGGCGACGGCCACCAATCCACTGACGAGGCCAAGGATCAGGTAGGCAGGGAGTTCCTGGTAGAATTGCACCTCATTGACGGTCGTGAGCGTAAATTCCGTAACCCCGCCGAATTCGAGACGGTTGATAACCGTACCTGCCGCGCTGGCGATCACGATTGGCGCAAAGGCATGTACAGCGAAATGCCGCAACACGACCTCCAGCGCGAAAAGCGCACCGGCGATGGGTGCATTGAAGCTGGCGGAGACGGCAGCCGCAACTGCACAGCCCAGCAGATCACGCCCAGTGATGCCATCCGCAAGAATGCGCCTGTTGACCCAGGTCGAGATTACCGCCGCCAGATGTACGACCGGCCCTTCCCGCCCCGTCGATCCGCCCGTCCCAAGCGTGATCATCGACGCTGCGGCGGATGCCAGACCCGCCTTGGTTTCCACCCTGCCATCCCGCATTGCTGCCCCGTAGATGACATCCGCGACAGACCTCGCGCGGGCGTCCTTGGTGAAGAGATGCAGGATGATGCCAACCACCAGCCCGCCGCAAATCGGGATGATGAGGACCAGATACCACGGCAGGGATTCCGCGAAGCTGTGCAGCAGGCGAACATCTTCCGTACCGTAAAGAAAGGTCTGCAGGCTATTGACGCCCTTGCGGAAAAACAAAGCGGCGAAGCCCGCCGCGATCCCTACCGCAAGTGCGATAAACCAGAACTGGATGCGGTTGGGGCCTCTCAGCCGCAGAACGCGAAAGCCATCCCGGCATGTTGCGAGAGCCAGATCAAACTGGCGCGCAAGAAAGGATCGCTTTGGGCTCGACATCAGTTTCAGTCTCCGGATGTCACCTGTCTAAGCCAAGCGTCAGGATGGGGAAACCGAAACATGCCCCATCTCAGCCGGCCAGGAGGGCGCGCGCAGCGCCGCGTGCCTCTTCGGTGACCTTGTCCCCCGACAACATCCGCGCAATTTCGTCCACGCGCGCGGGTTCCGGCAGCGCGGTCACGGTCGAGGTGGTCATCCCCCCCGTCACGGTCTTTTCCACCCGCCAGTGATGCGCGCCAAGTGCTGCCACTTGCGGCGAATGCGTCACCACCAGTACCTGACCGGACGTTGCCAGATCAGCCAGACGGCGCCCGACTGCATTCGCCGTCGCACCGCCGACCCCGCGGTCGATCTCGTCGAATATCATCGTCAAGCCCGATTGGTCCTGTGTCAGACAGACCTTGAGCGCCAAAAGAAAGCGGCTCAATTCTCCGCCCGAGGCAATTTTGTTCAGCGGACCGGCTGGCGCTCCCGGGTTGGTCGCAACTGTGAAAGCGACGGCATCGGTACCGTCCGGGCCGGGGGCCTCCGGTGTGATTTCGGTGGAAAAGACGGCCCGCTCCATTTTCAGCGGCGCCAATTCTGCCGAGACCGCCCGATCGAGCCGCGCCGCAGCCTCGCGCCGGGCCGCCGTCAGATCGGCTGCGGCTTCAAGATAGGCAGCTTCAGCGGATTTTGCCGCCTTCGCCAGCTTTGCGAGGTCTGCATCCCCTGCATCCAGAGCGGCCAATTTTTGTCTCAACCCCTCAGCGAAGCCGGAAAGATCATCAGCGAGAACGCTGTGCTTGCGCGCCAGAGCACGGATCGCAAAGAGCCGCTCTTCAGTCTCCTCCAGTTCGATCGGATTGAACGTCAACGCTTCGAGGGCCGTTGCGATGCCCACCACCGCCTCGTCCAGTTCGGCCATGGCGCGCGCCAGTGCAGCCATCGGGGCATCCAGCGCATCATCGCCCGCCTTCGCTGCCGCACCATCGAGCCAGCGCAGCGCGTCCCCCAAGGCCGACTCTGCCCCCGGACCACCGAGAATCTCATGTGCTCGCACCACGTCATCGCGGATTTTCTCGGCACCCTGCATGGTGCGCCGACGCTGATCGAGTTCCGCCTCCTCACCCGGTTGCGGCGCCAGCGCATCAAGCTCCCCTACGGCGTGGCGCAGGAATTCCTCCTCGTCGCGGATCGCCGCCATGGCCGCTTCGGCGGCCGCCAGCGCCTTGGCCGCGTCAGCCTTGGCAGCCCAGGCTGCGCGCGTCCTGGCCCGCATTGCGTCAAGATTCCCGAAAGCGTCGAGGATTGCACGATGTCCACGCGGGTTGAGCAGGCCACGGTCGTCGTGCTGCCCATGCAATTCTACCAGCGTATCGGACAATTGCCGCAGCACCTCGCCCGAGCAGCGCCTGTCATTGACCCAGGCTGTCTTGCGCCCGTCCTGTGTGTTGACGCGCCGCAACAGCAGTTCGCTCCCTGTCGGCAGCCCCGCCTGCTCCAGAATTTCATGCGCGGGATGGCCTGCAGGCAGATCGAACCAGGCCGTGACCTCTCCCTGTGCCGCACCCTGCCGGACAAGATCAGCGCGCCCCCGCCAGCCCAGTACAAATCCAAGCGAGTCGAGCAGGATCGATTTGCCCGCGCCGGTCTCTCCTGTCAGCACGTTCAGACCCGGCTGGAACGAAAGCTCCAGCCGGTCAATGATGAGCATGTTCGAGATATCAAGCCCGCGCAGCATTGCCTCTACCCGTTTACGGAGCTTCCGCCCCCCGTCAGAGCCATGCGCCCTTGATCGTCTGACGGTAAATCTGCCGCAACCAACTGTCGCCACGGGCTTCCGGCCGCAGACCGGCTCCGGTCAACAGGGCGTAGCTGTCCTGATACCAGACCGTGGACTGATAGTTGTATCCGAGGATCGCGCCCGCAGTCTGAGCCTCATCGTTCAGACCCAGCGACAGATACGCTTCGACCAGACGGTGCAAGGCTTCGGGCGTGTGGGACGTGGTCTGGAAATCCTCGACCACGACACGAAAGCGATTGATCGCAGCCGCAAAGTGATCGCGGCGCAGGTAGTAGCGCCCGATCTCCATTTCCTTGCCCGCCAGATGATCGAAGGCGAGATCGAATTTCAGGATCGCCGAACGTGCATATTCGCTGTCCGGGTAACGCTCGATGGTCTGACGCAACGCCTGCAAGGCCTGAAATGTCAGGCCCTGGTCGCGCCCGACCTCGTCGATCTGGTCATAATAGCTGAGCGCAAGAAGATACTGGGCGTAGGCGGCATCGTCATCATCAGGATAAAAATCGATGAACCGTTGGGCGGCAGACCGGCTGTTGGGGTAATCCTGGTCCTGATGATACGAATAGGCCTGCATGATCAGCGCCCGGCGCGCCCAATCGGAATAAGGGTAAAGGCGTTCGATCTCGGAGAAATAAAAGGCCGCGTCCTGCGGTCGGCTTCGGTTGAGCTCATACTCGCCGCGCTCGAAGATCTGGTCGGGCGGGTAGGTCTCGAGCGGAACTTCCTGCGGATTGAAGATGCTTCCGGTCGTACGGCCGGGATCGTTTGCGCACCCTGTCAGAATCGCCAGTGAAAGCGCCACGGCCACCCATCGGTTTACAGATCCTAGCCCACTCATGCCCTGAACCCTTCGTTCATACCCTGTAGAGACGCTGACGGTCCCCATTCCGCTTTGGTCCTAACACAGAAAACTGCCATGCAAAACGCTCTTTGCACGTAACCGCAGGATATGATTTCAGGAAATGCACAACAAACGCCGAGATGATGTCGGCATGTATTAACAATCGGCTCAGGCCACCGCCGGAATTTCGTCCCAGACCAGCCCGTGGCCGGGCAAGCGGCTCGCTGTCCGTTCATCGCACACCACCATGCGTACCGCACCAGGGGTCGCGAACAGCTGGCGCAGCAGAGTGTTGGTCAGCGAGTGACCCGCGCGCACACCGGTGTAGTGCCCGATCAGGGGCGCGCCAGCCAGTGCCAGATCGCCCAACGCATCCAGCATCTTATGCCGTACAGGTTCGTCATTGTGACGCAATCCGCCCGGGCTGAGCACCTTGTCACCCTCGAAGACCACCGCATTCTCGCCCGGGTTGCCACCCAATGCCAGACCGCTCGCTTGCATAGCGTCCACATCCGCCTGACGGCAGAAGGTGCGGCTGTCGCAGAGCTCGCGTGCGAAGCTTCCATTGTTCATGACCAGCGATTTCTTCTGATGACCTATTGCGGCATCTTCGAAGTCTATCTCGAAATCGATCCGCAATGTGTCGGAAGGGCTCAGTGTTGCAGAGGCCAGACCATCGGTCACGGTCACTTCCTTGAGCACTTCGAAAGCCCGCACCGGCGCATTCAGCGTGCGAAGGCCGCGCTGCATAATGCCACGCACGAAAGGAGCGGCGGAACCATCAAGGATCGGCACTTCGGGACCATCGATTTCAATCAGCGCATTGTGCACGCCACATCCGGCGAGAGCAGCCATCACGTGCTCCACGGTTGAAACCTCCAGACCGGCCCCGTTGCGAAGGCGCGTGCACAAAGGCGAGCGCAGCACCGCGTCCCAGCGTGCCGGGATCAGGCGGTCGCCGACCGCCACGTCGGTGCGGGAAAACCAGATGCCATGTTCTGCCGAGGCAGGTCGAATCGTCAGCGTGGCCTTCTCGCCTGAATGCAAGCCACAGCCAGCAAAGCTGATCGAAGATTTGATCGTTGTCTGCACGTGGCCCCCACGACTTTAAAGGACGGAACTCTGCCCGGTTGCCATCGTAATTAAGGATTGGCCCCTCCGCACTCAATTCAATCTTTGCAACCGTCTGAAACACTACCGTTACATTTGGGCACAATGACGCCCATCGACGCACAACCCATTGGACTTAAATGAAAAGGGCCGCCGTGCGGCGACCCTTTCTGCAGGTTTTGTGATTGTTTTAGTTGGCCTGACGCCGCAAAAACGCCGGGATTTCGATGCGTTCCTGATCCGGATCAGCGTGATCCTGGGGTACTTCGGCCGGTCTTTGGCTGCGTTGCTGCAGCTGCGGCTGGGGCCGGTTGCCACCCTGCGCGGAACTTTCCGCATGACCGGTCATGCGGTTGATAAGCGAATTAATACCGAAGCGTGGCCGTTCCCCGTGACCAGTCTGAACTGCCTGTTCGGGACGCGGCTGCGGGCTTGGCGCAGCCTTTTCGGCCGCGGCGCGAAGACGCGCCATTGCCTCGGGCGACGGTGTGCCAGGCGCACGCGGCGCTACGAAAGTCTCGGGTTCCGCTTCGATCTCGTCGCGGTTCGGCTCGAATGCGGCCACCTGAGGCTGGTATGCGGGCGGCGGCAGGTCATCAGAGGCCTGCTCTTCCGACGGCAGCTCGTCAAAGATGTCTTCCGCCAGATCTTCGCTCGCAGCACGCTCGGCATCCAGCGTTTCGAAAAGCGACGGCTCATCCGTGGAAACATCCGCGACCACGGCATGCTCGATCGTTTCAGTCTCCGCTACCGCTGCGACCGCCGGCGTTTCGTCTTCGTATGCCATCTCTTCCGGCGACGGGGCTTTTCTCAGCGGCTGCGACATGGAACGGCGCGGTACGGGCATATCCGTGTTGACATCGGACGCATCGATACCGGTCGCGACTACGCTGACGCGCATCAGACCACCCATTCCGGTGTCCAGTGTTGATCCGACGATGATGTTGGCTTCGGGGTCAACCTCTTCGCGAATGCGGTTTGCCGCTTCGTCCAGTTCGAACAGCGTAAGGTCCTCGCCACCGGTGATATTGATGAGCACGCCTTTTGCGCCGCGCAGGCTGATTTCGTCCAGAAGCGGGTTGGCGATGGCTTTTTCCGCGGCCTGAATGGCACGGTCTTCGCCGTCCGCTTCGCCGGTGCCCATCATTGCCTTGCCCATTTCATCCATCACGGCCCGCACGTCGGCGAAATCGAGATTGATGAGACCGGGACGCACCATCAGATCGGTAACGCCTTTGACACCCTGATAGAGCACGTCGTCAGCCATCGAAAACGCCTCTGTGAAGGTGGTTTTCTCATTGGCGAGGCGGAACAGGTTCTGGTTCGGGATGATGATAAGCGTATCAACAACCTTCTGGAGCGCTTCCACGCCGTCTTCGGCCTGGCGCATACGTTTCGCCCCTTCGAACTGGAACGGCTTCGTCACAACGCCCACAGTCAGCACGCCTAGCTCACGCGCGGCCTGCGCAATAATCGGCGCCGCTCCTGTGCCGGTGCCACCGCCCATCCCGGCCGTAATGAAACACATATGGGCACCGGCCAGGTGATCGACGATCTCTTCGATGCTTTCTTCGGCGGCAGCAGCACCGACAGAAGCCCGCGCCCCGGCGCCAAGACCTTCGGTGACTTTCACACCCAGCTGAACCCGATTGTCCGATTTGGCTTGTTGAAGCGCCTGTGCGTCCGTGTTGGCGACCACGAAATCGACGCCATCCAACTCTTTCTCGATCATGTTGTTCACGGCGTTGCCACCCGCACCGCCGACACCGAACACGGTGATGCGTGGTTTCAGATCTGCCTGTCCCGGCATCGAAAGAGTAAGGGTCATATCAAGTCCGCCTGTGCTGCTAGCCCGCATGTGCGGGAGATTTTTTGCTTATCTGCTGCGACCCTACCTGTTGTCCGCCCTAGGGTCACGTAAAAAACGAAAATTAGGCACAAAATATGGCCTTTTCACGCGCAAATCAAACCAAGATTTGCGCGACCTGCAAGATGTTGCGAAAAATCTGACACTAGCCATAGGCGCACGCACAATTACGCCGTGCTGACGCAATTCCTTGCGTCTAAAATCCCAATGTTAAGGGCGGACTGCTCGGTCTGCCTGTCGGTATTTTCACCGTTGTCTTCAACTTAGCCGATTCGAGGATAATGCGCTATGCAAACCCACGTCACCGCCTACCAATTATCCCGAAACCACTTCACTGCGCGCTTAAGCGAGCGCTGCGGGTAGCTGTCGGCGGGAATATCGAAATCCCACCATTCATCCTGCGGATGCGCCGCAAAAAGCGAAAGGCCCACGACCGAGGCAAATCCCGGTCCGGTCGCAGCCTGTGGCAGTCCGTGCACCCGCAAGGGACGCCCCAAGCGCACCTGTTGCCCAAGGATACGGCTGGCCAGCCCATCAAGCCCGGGAATCTGGCTTCCGCCACCGGTCAGAACGATTTGCTGGCTCGGCAGATGGTCAAATCCTGCTGCATCCAGACGTGCACGCACTTCTTCGAGAATTTCTTCGACGCGGGGGCGCATGATACCGATCACCTCGGCGCGGCTCGCCGTGCGCCGATCATGCTCGAAATCGCCGGTATCTCCCCCGATCTCGATCATCTCACGGTCGTCCACCCCCGTCGCATGCACACCGCCATGCATCGTCTTGATGCGTTCGGCCGTGGCCATCGGCACCTGCAGGCCCATGGAAATATCCGACGTCACGTGGTCGCCGCCCATGCGCACACTGTCGGCAAAGATCATGTGCTTCTTGATGAAGATCGACACGCCCGTCGCGCCGCCGCCCAGATCGATGCAGGCCGCTCCGAGTTCCTGCTCATCCTCAACCAGCGAAGAGATGCCGCTGACATAAGCCGATGACGCAATGCCCGCCAGGTCCAGGTCGCAGCGCTTGATGCAATGCGCCAGGTGCTGCACGGCAGAGCCGTCCACGGTCAGCATATGAAGATCGACCGACAGCTCGTTACCGAGCTGCCCACGCGGATCTCTCAGCCCGGAACGGTGGTCGAGCGCGAAATTCACCGGCTGCGCATGCAACACTTCGCGGCCAGCACCATAATCAGGCACATCACAGGCCGCCAGGACCCGCGCCACATCCTCTTCGCGCACGGCGCCACCTTCAAGCGCCACCTGCGCGTCCAACCCGTAAGAGCGCGGCTCCGCCCCGGCGAAACAGGCAATCACGTGATCGACACGAATGCCGGCCATCTTCTGCGCACCCTGCAGGGCGGTCCGGATCGCGCGCTCTGTTTCGGGCATGGCGCAGATTTCACCGAATTTCACACCGCGCGACCTAGTCGTCGCCGCCCCGATGACGCGAAACCCGGACTGACCGGCAAGCGAGCCGATCTCGCCATCCTCGTCCAACGGGGCAACACCATCGAACCGCAGAACGAGGCAGGCAATTTTCGAGCTGCCTACATCCAAAATGGCAACCACGCCGCGCTGCATGGCGGCTTTGCGCATGTTCCGCATCTGGCGCTGACTGTCGTAAAGGTCGTTCATCTTCTATTGCCCTGACACCTGTTTGATCTCCCACCATGCCTCGGTGGCCTGCTCGCTCATCTGTACGGTTGGCCGCGCGCCCAGCCGCAGATCGACGCGGCGGACGTCGCGGCTGAGAATATCCTGGGCGCCATCGAGGGCGATGACACGTTCAAGAGCTTCGACCGGACGGTCTTCCGGCAAGAGAATCCGCTGCTCCCGGTCAAGCACCACGTCCCAGCGCCGTTCGCCCATGCGCACGATGCCCCGCAAGCGACCGCCTAAAGGCGCCGCCGCCCGATAGAGATTGAGCGCCTCCTGGAGATGCGCTGTCGCCCCCTCCCCGGCGATCAGCGGCAAATCGGGGCGCTGCATCCGATTGCGCAGTGTATCGACATGCGCGCCGGTCACATCCACCAGCGCCAGCCCCTCGCGGTGCCGCCAGATCGCCACCGGGGTACGCGGTTCGATGTCGATCTGCAGGATGCCGCCCGGACGGATACGGACGCCGGCCGACTTGACCGGCTCGAGTGCCGCGACAGTGTCGCGGATGTCGTTGAGGTCGAGGTCAAAGGAGCTAAGCGGGAAATCCAGCGGAAGAACTTCGCGAATGTCCTGCGCCAGCGCATCGCTGGCGCCGTCGATGGCCATCAACTGCACCATAAATTCTGGCCGGGTCTCGAAACTGGCGCGCGCTTCGGCCACCGAGTCCGCGATCATCCTGCGGTTTCCCTCTTCAGAGAGCCACCAGCTGGCCAAGCCGAAGGTCACGGCCAAAGGCACACCCGCCCGCAGGAACAACAAAAACGCAGGAGTAAGCATCAGCCGCTGCATCCGCCAGGCCCAACGCGACGGCGCGGGGTCACAGGTACGACGGTTTCTCCGGTCTTGCCTCAACGGTCGCATGACGCATCCTCCACCATCCATGCACACATCTGCCCGAAGGTCATTCCACCGGCTGCCGCCTGTTCAGGGGAAAGCGATGTCGCGGTCATACCCGGCTGAGTGTTTGTCTCCAGCAAGATCAACCCATCCACGCCGCGCGCCTCGTCCCAGCGGAAATCCGTGCGGCTGACACCGCGGCAGCCAAGCGCGCGGTGTGCCCGCAACGCATAGTCCATGCAGAGATCGAAAATTTCCCGGGGCACTTCTGCCGGCACCACATGGCGCGACCCGCCGGGCTTGTATTTCGCGTCGTAGTCATACCAGCCATCCGTAAGAATATCGGTGACGGTAAGAGCACGGTCCCCCAGCACAGTGGTGGTCAGTTCGCGCCCTGGCACAAAAGCTTCGACCATCACCGTCTCGGGCATGTCCGCAGACAGTTGCGGCGGCCCATCGCCGGCTTCATGCACCAGATATACCCCGACGGAGGACCCTTCATTATTCGGCTTGACCACATAGGGCGGCACCATCACATGGACGGCGCGCACGTCGGCGGCAAGAGCTATGATGCTGGGTACGATCGGCAAGCCATGGGCTGCAAAAACATCTTTGCTGCGCTGCTTGTCCATCGCCAGCGCAGAAGCAAGAACCCCGGAATGAGAATAGGGAATCCGCAGCCACTCCAGCAGCCCCTGCACGCAACCGTCCTCGCCCCAGCGGCCATGCAGGCAATTGAGTACCGCACCCGGCGCAATCTCGGAAAGGCGCGCACAGAGGTCGGGGCCGGCATCGACCTCGACCACCTCGTACCCCTCATCCCGCAAAGCAGCAGCGCAGGCTCTCCCGCTGTCGAGCGACACTTCGCGCTCGGCCGAAGGTCCGCCCATCAAAACTGCCACTTTCGGGGGTGTCCTGCTCGACTGACCCACCTTGGTGCCTCTGACTGGGTCCTTTACCGGACCCGTTATTATTTGTAGTTGCCCGACTTTTGCGTCGGTTCACCGCTTTATATCTCGCGGATTTTAGGCGTTTTTCGATTAGTCTCTAATTAACTTTTCGCCGATCCGCATGATTTCCCATTCTAGCGCGATCCCGCTTTCATCGTAAACCTTTTTCCGCACTTCTTCACCCAATCCTTCCAGATCATCCGCCGAGGCGCCCCCGGTGTTGATCAGAAAGTTGGAATGCATTTCGCTCATCTGCGCCCCCCCACGCCGGGCGCCGCGCATGCCTGCATCATCGATGACTTTCCACGCCTTGAGATCATGCACATCATCCTCGCGCCCAGTCGAGGAATACCCCGCCGGATTGCGGAAGGTGGAGCCCGCGCTGCGCTCTTTCGTGGGCTGGCTCGCATCGCGCTTGGCCATCTGCTCGTCCATGCGCGCGTGCAGGGCGTCCGGAGCGGCCCGTGGCGCGTCAAAGAAGGCGCGGGTCAGCACCCAACCTTCGGGCAACCGGCTCTGGCGGTAGGCCAACTTCAAATCGTCCCGGCTCAGGCGTTCGACCCTTCCCGCCCGGCTCACCGCTTCGACCTCGATCAGAACATCGGCTGTATATCGACCATAGCACCCTGCATTCATGCGCACCGCGCCGCCTATGCTGCCGGGGATCGTGCGCAAAAAGGTCAGATCGAGGCCTGCATCCGCTGCCTTGCGCGCCACATGCGAATCCAGCGCTGCAGCACCCGCGACAACCCGTGTACCTTCGATAACGATGTCATTGAAACTGCGCCCCAGCCGGATCACCACTGCGCGGAGGCCACCATCGCGCACGATCAGATTTGAGCCGACCCCCATCGGAAACACTGCGACTTCATCCGGAAGGCCCGACATGAAGTGGCAGAGATCTTGAATATCCGCGGGCTGGAACAGCCAGTCCGCCGGCCCGCCCACGCGCAGCCACGTCAGTTCGCTCAAGGCGCGGCCGGGCGTCAGGCGCCCTCGGACTTCCGGCAGTTGTCTCATGCAGGCGTTTTTAGCCTATCGTGTGGCGCTTGATCCAGCGCCCAAGATAAATCACCGGCCAGCGCAGCACCGACATGCCCATGCCGAGCACCAGCAGGCCGATCCATGGGCCGTGCTGCCAGGTCACATAGCCAACGATCGGTATGCCGACGGTGATAAGCACATAGGCATTGCGCCAATGATGATCTCTGCTGGGGGTCATGGCCAGAAGGTTTGCAATGAGCGCCCAGAGCGCGGCAAGCGTAAGCGAAGTGGTCATTCGGGGATCTCCGGCCGGTCGCCACGCGCCCGCGCCAGAAAGTAGCGCAGCGGGTTGCGGAACATGGACACAAAGGCAAGGACAGCCGCGGCAGCGGCCCACCAGCTATAAGACAGCCCCACCCAGAGGATCAGCAGCGGTGCCGCCAGAAGCAGTGCTACGCCCGGCACGTATTGATATCGCATCGGCAGCAGCGCCACCCCGGCAGACGCAAGGACCCAAAGGCAGCAGGCCCAGAGTAAAGCCATCACGCCGCCCCTTTCTGCAACCGCGCAGGCAAACCGTTCGCCCAGGTGCTGATCGTGCCCGCCCCGAGGCAGACAACCATGTCGCCCGGGCGCGCCTGCTCACGCACGAGACGCTCGAGATCGTCTTCTCCGACCACTGCGCGGGCATGGCGGTGACCATGGCGGATCAGCCCGGCGACAAGATCGTCACGGCTGGCACCGGGTATGGGGTCTTCACCGGCGGCATAAACTTCGGCGATGCCGACCACGTCCGCATCGTTGAAACACGCGCAAAAGTCATCAAAGAGATTGGACAGACGGGAATAGCGGTGCGGTTGGTGCACGGCGATCACGCGGCCATCGGTGGCCTGCCGCGCGGCTTTAAGCACCGCCGCGATTTCCACGGGGTGATGGCCATAATCATCAATGATCGTCACCCCGTTAATCTCGCCCACGCGGGTAAAGCGGCGGTTAACGCCACCAAAGGCAGCGAGCGCCGTTCTGATCTCCGCACTCTTCATGCCCAGATGGCGCGCCACCGCAATGGCCGACAACGCGTTGGAGACGTTGTGATCGCCGGGCATCGGCAGGGTACAGCCTTCGATCATCATGCCTTCGGCCTGCAATGCCACGTCAAAATGCGCCACGCCCGCCTCGTATCTGAGGTTGACGGCCCTGACGTCGGCTTGCGCATTGAACCCGTATGTTACGACGCGCCGGTCACTGATCTTGCCCACCAGCGCCTGCACTTCCGGATGATCCGTGCAGCACACGGCGACCCCGTAGAACGGAATATTGGACACGAACTCCAGAAAGCCGCGCCGCAGGGTCTCGAAATCGCCCCAGTGCTCCATGTGCTCAGGATCGATGTTGGTGACGATGGCAATCGTTGCGGGCAGACGGTTGAACGTGCCGTCGCTTTCGTCCGCCTCGACCACCATCCATTCGCCCTCGCCCTTGCGCGCGTTCGAGCCATAGGCATGGATGATCCCGCCGTTGATCACGGTCGGGTCGAAATGACCCGCATCGAGCAAAGTGGCCACCATCGTCGTGGTGGTCGTCTTGCCGTGCGTGCCGGCCACCGCGATGTTGGATTTCAACCGCATCAGTTCAGCCAGCATTTCGGCGCGGCGCACGATTGGCAGCCCCTGGCTGCGCGCCGCGTCAAGCTCGGCATTGCCCGGTTTGATCGCGCTGGAGATTACAACAACTTCGGCGTTTTCGATGTTTTCGGCTCGCTGCCCTTCGAAAACAGTTGCCCCCAGCTTCTCCAGCCGACGCGTGATTGGCGTTGATTTCAGGTCGGAGCCCTGCACCGTATAGCCATGGTTGAGCAGCACCTCGGCAATGCCGGACATGCCGATGCCGCCGATGCCCACGAAATGGATCGGGCCGACGTCTCCGGGCAATTTGGTTGCTGCATTCATTCTATTCGTTCTCCACGCGCAAGCGTTTCCACCATGTCAGCGAGCGTCTGGGTCGCTTCCGGTTTGCCGAAAGCCCCCGCCGAGCGCGCCATTTGCATGGCCCCACCGGGATTGTCCAGCACTGTGAGGATCAATTCCGCCAGCGCCTCGGGATTAGCCTTTGATTCCGGGAGCATGATTGCCCCGCCGGCCTCGACAAGACCACGCGCATTGGCGGCCTGATGATCCCCGGTGGCCGCTGCGAAGGGAATCAGTATCGAAGGGCGCCCGATAACCGACAGGTCCGCAACCGACGATGCGCCCGCACGGCTGATGACCAGCTGGGCTTCGGTAATACGACGCGGCACATCATCGAAAAACGGTTGCACATCGGCTTTTATACCATGTTCCGCGTAATATTGCGCCACACGTTCTTCGTCTTCACCGCGCGCCTGATGGCTCACCCGCAGGTTCTCAAGCATCTTCATTGGCAGCATTGCGATGGCGGGCGGCACCACGTCACTCAGGATGCGCGCGCCCTGGCTGCCGCCGATCACCAGCACTTCCATGGGATAATCACCCGGCGAGATATATCCTGCCTCTGCCCGCTCGAGGATCGCGGCACGCACCGGGTTGCCGACGTGAACTCCATGCACGCCATCAGGCAACTGCGTGGGCCACGTCCCGCAAGCCACGGCATCCACGCGGGACGCGAAAGCGGTATTGACGCGCCCCAGAATGCCGTTCTGCTCATGGATCATCCGCGGGAGCTTCATAACGAAGGCCGCCGACATCGCTGGAATCGTCGGGTAGCCGCCAAACCCGACCACGACGGCGGGACGGTCGCGCCACAGCCCGACAAGGGCGCCGAGAATTCCCAGTGCGATCCGGAATGGCGCCAAGGCCTTCGCCGCCAGCCCTCCACGTGCGAAAGTCGCACTGCTGATCTCCTCGATCTCGGTCCCGGCCGGAAAGCCGCCCGTGTAGCGCGCACCGCGCGGATCGGTGGACAACTTGACCCGCCAACCGCGCGCCAGCATCGCCTCGGCCAGCGCCTGCGCAGGGAACATGTGCCCACCGGTGCCACCGGCCGCGATCAGAAGCAGCGGCTGGCTCACCTTATCCGCCCTCGCGAGAGCAGATCGCTGATCTCGCCCTGCGGTCGCGTGCGTGTAAAGGCCAGTAGCATGCCGACCGCGATCCCCGAGGCAATGATGGAGGACCCGCCATAGCTGACAAAAGGCAATGTCATCCCCTTGGCCGGCAGAAGCCGCACCGCCACGCCCATATTGATCATGGCCTGAACTCCGAGCGTGCACGCCAGCCCGGTCCCTGCCAGCCGGATGAAAGGATCACGCTCCTTGACCAGCCGCAAAAGCGAGCGCCCGACGACACTGGCATAAAGCGCAATAATGACCAGAACGAGGATCAGCCCGTATTCCTCAGCCGCGACAGCGATGATGAAATCCGTGTGCGCGTCGGGAAGAGACCATTTGACCTGCCCCTCACCGACACCGACACCGAATAGACCGCCTTCCTGAATGGCATTGGTCGCATAGCCCAGTTGCGTGGTCGGGTCGATCTCGGTGCTCAGGAAACCGTCGATCCGACGCGCGAAATGCTCCGAATTGGAATAGGCCACAGTCCCCCCAAGCATCACCAGCAGCGCCATGCCCACAAGCAACAGCATCGGCGCCCCGGCGACAAAATACATCACGCCCCAGCCGAACAGAACCAGACATGCCTGCCCGAAATCCGGCTGCAATGCCAGCATCAGAACAATCACGATGCAGAGCGCAAAGGACCATGTCTTGCCCGGGGGGCCGTTGAGGTCTGCCGAAGCGGCCATCATCCACGCCGCCACCACAACGAAGCCGGGTTTCAGAAACTCCGAAGGTTGGAAAGAGGCAAAGCCGAGCCCGTACCAGCGCACCGCCCCCTTACCGAAATCCGTACCGAATATCGGCAACAAGGCCATGGCCACGAAAGCCGCGGTAAACCCGATGACGGCAAGCCGGCGCACCAGCGTGGGTGACATCATCGAAGTGACCAGCATCGCAACCAGCGCGAGCGTGCCGAAAAAAGCCTGCCGCTGCACGTAGTGAAAGGGCTCAAAACCATTCTTCGCAGCCAGCGGTGGAGACGCCGCGAGCCCCAGCAGCAAGCCTACGGCAAATAGCATGAGAATGCAGGACATCGACCATTTGTCTATGGTCCGCCACCAACGAGGGAGGATCGGGTCGCCATTGCGAACCGGGACTGCGCCATAGACCATTTCCGTCATGGATGCCTGCCTTGAATGTACTACACTGCCGATGCGCCCCTTTGGTGGGGTCTGATGCGGGACCCTAACCTGAATTTCCGGGCAAAGCTAGTCTGAACCCTTGCCAAAACGCCCAATTCGCGTCACTTGGCGCGCCATGAAGGTGGATATGGCGATCATAGGTGCGGGGGCTGCGGGCATGATGTGCGCGGCGCATACGCCGGGCAGCACGCTGATCATCGACCACGCCCGCGCAGCGGGTGAGAAAATCCGCATCTCGGGCGGCGGGCGCTGCAACTTCACGAACCTGCATTGCGCACCCCATGCCTTCATTTCGCAAAATCCGCATTTCGCGAAGTCTGCTCTGGCCCGCTACACGCAATGGGACTTCATCGAACTGGTGGACCGCCACGGCATCAGCTGGCACGAGAAAACGCTGGGCCAGCTGTTCTGCGACACGTCCGCCAAGGATATCATCGCCATGCTGCGCCGGATGATGGCGGACAATGGCGCCGAATTGCGTTTGCTGACGAAGGCCGAGAACTTTGCAAAGAGCCCGGACGGCTTTGAGTTCGACATGGTGAGCGACGGTACCGCGACCCGCGTCGAAGCGAAAAATCTGGTCATCGCAACCGGCGGCAAATCGATACCGAAGATGGGCGCGACCGGACTGGCCTACGAGGTGGCGCGCCACTTCGGCCTGGCAGTGACAGAGACACGGCCTGCATTGGTCCCCTTCACCTTTCCGGCCGGACGTTTTGCCGATCTCTCCGGGGTTTCGACACCTGCGCGTGTCACCACGCCACGTCAGAGCTTCGACGAAAGCATCCTCTTTACCCATCGCGGCCTGTCCGGGCCTGCCGTTTTGCAGGCCTCCTCCTACTGGCAGGAAAAAGAAGACATCCGCATAGATCTGCTGCCCCAGGGCGACGTGCTGTCCGACCTCAAACACAAGCGTCAGAGCGCGGGTCGCCGGAATCTTACTACGGAACTCGCGCAGTATCTGCCGACGCGCCTCGTGGAGCATCTCACAGAACCGCTCGCGATATCGGGTAACCTCGCCGATCAGTCGGACGCGCGCCTCGCACAGCTTGTCGGCGCGCTGAAAGACTGGTCTCTCCAGCCCGCCGGCACCGAAGGCTATCGTACCGCCGAAGTCACGCTGGGCGGGGTTGATACCGATGGCCTGTCGGCGAAGACTTTGCAGGCTAAAGCCGTCCCCGGCCTTTTTTTCATCGGCGAAGCAGTGGATGTCACCGGCTGGCTCGGTGGATACAATTTCCAATGGGCATGGTCTTCCGCGATGGCAGCGGCGCGCAGCCTGTAATAGGGCAAAACCCGATCTGAAGCGGACGTATCACCCGGGGAACATGCCGCCTGGACGATCCGAGTGGCTTTACATCAGACGCGAAACTTCAGCCACGAAATCGTCGCCGCGCTCTTCGAAGTTGTTGTACTGATCGAAACTGGCCGCTGCTGGCGCGAGCAGGACCACGTCGCCCGGCTCCGCCTCTTCTGCGGCCCGCGCCACAGCCTGAGCCATGGTGGTGCAAATTTCAGATTCCACATCAAGCTGCATCGCAAAGGCGGCGGCCTCGCGACCGATGACATAGGCCTTGCGGACATTCCCGGCGGCGGCTCCGAGTTGAGCAAGCCCGCCTTCTTTTTCCAAACCGCCGCAAATCCAGCGGATCGAAGAAAAAGCGGACAGCGCCTTGGCCGCCGCGTCCACATTGGTCGCCTTGCTGTCGTTGACGAAACGCACGCCGCCAGTTTCCCCGACCAACTGGCTGCGATGCAGCAGACCCGCGAAACGGTGGAGCGCGGCCTCTATGGCCTTGGGCGACAGCCCCAGCGCCCGGCAGGCCGCATAGGCCGCGCAGGCATTCTGATGATTATGCGCGCCCGGCAGGCCCTGTACGGTCCGCAGATCGATCGATGCTGCCTGACGCCCCTTGCGGTATTCCGACAGGAACCCCTTGCGCGCGAAGACCTGCCATCCGGGGCCAGTCAGTTTCTTCCCTGATGAAACACGGATGACGCGGTCGTCTGCGCGGCCTTCGGACAGCTGGTTGGCAAGAAACTGCCCTTCCGGCTCATCGACGCCGACGATTGCACGGTCGGGACCACCCTCGGAAAACAAGCGCCGCTTGGCGGCGAAATACCCCCCGAACCCGCCGTGCCTCTCAAGGTGGTCCGGAGACAGGTTAGTGAAGACGGCCACGTCGGGCGTCAGCGCACGCGCGAGTTCCGTCTGATAGCTCGACAATTCCAGCACAACCACCTCTCCGTCCCGCGGCGGGGCGATGTCGAGCACGCCGCGCCCGATGTTGCCGGCCAGCGTCGCCGGGCGGCCAACATCCTCAAGGATGTGATGGATCAGTGCAGATGTGGTTGATTTCCCGTTCGATCCGGTCACCGCGACCACGCGCGGGGCGGTATCAAATCCGTCCCATTCGGCCGTCGCAAGGGACTGGAAAAACAGCCCGATGTCATTGTCGATAGGCACGCCGGCGCTAAGCGCGAGACCCACAACCGGGTTGGGTGACGGATAGAGATGAGGGATGCCGGGGCTGACGATCAGCCGCGCAACATCCTCCATATCCGCTTCGGTCGCGAAACCGCGACAGGTGAACCCCTCAGCCTCAGCCTTGTCCCGCGCAGCAGGGTTGTCATCCCAGCAAAGCGGCTCAGCCCCACCCGCGCGCAACGCGCGCGCCGCACTCAGACCACTGCGCCCAAGGCCCAAGACGGCAACACACGCGCCTGCAAGCCCGCGCACCGGGATCATGCGCGCCACGCACAGGGGATGCGCCCCCATGCTCCGGGTATGCTAGAGGTCCAGAACCGCATGCGACCCATCACCTTACCTTGAGCGTGGCAAGACCGATCATCGCGAGGATCAGCGAGATGATCCAGAACCGGATGACGATGGTACTCTCGGCCCAGCCCTTTTTTTCGTAGTGATGGTGGATCGGCGCCATCAGGAACACCCGCTTGCCGGTTTTCTTGAAATAGAGCACCTGAATGATCACGCTGAGCGCTTCGACGACAAAAAGACCGCCAACGATGGCGAGAACGATCTCGTGCTTGGTGGAAACGGCGATAGCGCCGAGGGCGCCTCCGAGAGCGAGGCTGCCGGTATCGCCCATGAAAACGGCTGCGGGCGGGGCATTGTACCAAAGAAACCCCAACCCACCGCCGAAGAGGCCCGCAGTGAAGATGAGAATTTCGCCGGTCCCCGGTACATAATGCACGTCGAGGTACTCCGTGAAGTCGACCCGTCCGACCGCATAGGCGATCACGCCGAGGGCGCCCGCCGCTATCATTACCGGCATGATGGCCAGACCGTCGAGCCCGTCGGTCAGGTTGACCGCGTTGGCGGCACCGACGATGACGATCATCGCGAAAGGAACGAACAGAAAGCCCATGTTGATGAGCGTATCCTTGAAGACGGGCAGCGCCAGACGGTTCTGCAAGGCTTCGGGGTGATACTGCGAGGCCCAGATGGCGGCGGTTGCGGCGATGGCAAAACCGATGGCGAGCCGCATTTTGCCGGGCACCCCTGCGGTGGTCTGCTGGGAAACCTTGGCATAGTCGTCCAGAAAGCCGATCAGCGCGAAAGAAAGCGTGACAAAGAGAACGATCCAGATGAACGGGTTGTCGAGCCGCGCCCAGAGCAAGGTCGACGTCAGGAGCGCCCCGACGATCAGCAGCCCGCCCATGGTGGGTGTACCTGCTTTCGCAAAATGCCCTTCCGGCCCGTCATCCCGGATCGGTTGCCCTTTACCCTGACGCCGCCGCAGGACTGAGATCAGCGGTTTGCCAAAGAGAAATCCGAACACCAAAGCTGTGAGAAACGCGCCACCGGCCCGAAATGTGATGTAGCGAAAGAGATTGAAAAAATCCCCCCCGTCCGACAACAGCGTTAACCAGTACAGCATGGCGTATCCCTATTCCTGATCCAGCGGGGCATGTCCCATTTTGCGGATGGCGTCAACGATGCGCGCCAGTTTCATGCTCAGCGACCCCTTGGCCAAAACCACGTCTCCGCTGTCGAGATGACGCTTGACCTGGTCGGCTGCCTCATCGGAGGTGGCGAACCATTCCCCGCGGATCGCGTCGGGCAGCACATCATGGAGCGCCTTCATCAGAGGTCCGATACAATGGATGACATCCAGCGTCTTCAAGGCGGGCAGTTCCGCCAACCCCGCGTGCAGAGCGGCCTCATCGGGACCGAGTTCCTTCATGTCGCCTAGGTAGGCAATGCGGCGTCCCTTTGAGACCCGCCCGATGTCATTGGTCACCTGCGCGGCGGCAAGAACTTCGAGCGCGGCCGCCATTGAGGTAGGGTTTGCATTGTAACTGTCGTCAATCAGGTCCAGCGACAGGCGCGTATCCACTGCATCGAGATAGACACGCTCCCGCTGCCCGCGCCCCTCATAGGGCTGCCAGCGGCCCAGTGAGCCGACGGCGAGCGCCATGTCGGCGCCCAATGCGGACATGACCGCCAGTGCACCCAGAGCGTTCATGGCGAAGTGGCGGCCCGGAGAGGAGATTTTGTAAAGGAGTGGCGCGTCTCCCATCATCGCGCGTACGACGGTCGTCTCCTCGAGAACATCCACCTGTACGATCTTGAAATCATGCCCGTTTTCACCAAAGCTGATGTCGCGCAACCGGCAGTCCATAGCCTTGGCCATCAGGATTGCGGCGGTATCCACATCCGCGTTGAGAACCGCCGTACCGCCCGGTTCGACACCTTCGAAAATGGAGGCTTTCTCCACCGCGATGCCGGTTATGTCATCGAAGGCCTCAAGGTGCGCGGCCGCCACCGTGGTCACCAAAGCCACATGAGGACGCGCCATCTTTGCCAGCGGTGCAATTTCGCCAGGATGGTTCATTCCGATTTCGATCACCGCATGGTCGGTGTCCGCCGGCATCCGGGCCAGTGTCAACGGCACTCCCCAATGGTTGTTGTAGCTTGCGACGGAAGCGTGGGCGCGACCCTGGTCGGCCATCATCGCGAGCAGCATTTCCTTGGTCGACGTTTTGCCAACGCTGCCCGTGACAGCAGCCACGAGCCCGGTCATGCGAGCCCGTCCCGCCCGGCCCAGAGCCTCCAGGCCGCTTTGTACGTCCTCGACCAGCAGCAGGGGCGCATCCTCTGCCACACCCTCCGGCACGCGGGAGACGAGTGCCGCGGCTGCGCCTTTTTCAAAAGCCTGCGCGACGAAATCATGACCGTCCCGGATGTCCTTGAGCGCGACGAAAAGATCGCCCGGCTGCAGACTGCGGGTATCGATGGAGACACCGGATGCGGCCCAGTCCCCCGTTGTCTTGCCACCCGTTGCGGCGGCGGCATCGGCAGCACTCCACAGCGTCATGCGATTTTCCCATCCAATGCGGCAACTGCCATGCTGGCCTGTTCGACATCGTCGAAGGGCAGCACGTCATCGCCTACGATCTGGCCTGTCTCGTGCCCTTTGCCGGCGATCAGCAATGCATCTCCCGGCCCCAGCGCGTCGATCCCGCGCAGGATCGCTTCGGCGCGGTCGCCCACTTCCATGGCCTCGGGCGCCCCGAGGAGCACGGCCGAGCGAATGGTCGCCGGGTCCTCAGAGCGCGGGTTATCATCCGTCACGATCACCAGATCGGCATTTTCCGCTGCGGCCTGCCCCATCAGCGGGCGCTTGGTTGCATCGCGATCTCCGCCGGCACCGACAATAGCGATGAGCCGCCCCAGCACATGCGGACGCAAGGCCTTCAGCGCGGTGGCAACGGCATCGGGAGTATGCGCGTAATCGACAAAAACCGTCGCCCCATTCTCGCGCGTAGCGGCCAGTTGCATGCGCCCCCTTACCGTCCGCAGATCTTCCAGCGCGTTGAACACCGCAAAGGGTTCATCACCGCAGGCAATCGCCAGTCCGGCGGCCAGCATGACGTTCTCCGCCTGAAAATCACCGATCAGGCGAAGGCGGCGGACATGCTGCTTGCCAAGGTACTTGAAACAGACGGTCTGACCGGTCGCGTCCACCTGTATGTTGCCCAGATGCAGGTCGCCGATATCACGTCCGACGCTAATGACCGGGCAGCCGCGCGCCTGTGCGATCGCGGCCATATCCACACCCCGGTCCACGTCGATGTTGATGACCGCCTTGCGATCCTCGGGCAGCAAACGCGCGAAAAGGCCTGCCTTTGCGGCAAAGTAATCTTCGAAGCTGCGGTGGTAGTCCAGATGATCTTGGGTGAAGTTTGTAAACCCGGCAGCCGTCAGCGTCACCCCATCAAGCCGGCGTTGGTCCAGTCCGTGGCTCGAGGCTTCCATTGCGGCATGCGTTATCCCGTGTTCCGCCGCCTCCGCCAATATCCGGTGCAGGGTGATCGGCTCCGGCGTGGTATGGGATAGCGGCGCCTGCCATGCGCCCTCTACCCCGGTGGTGCCGATATTGATGGCCGCGTGACCGAGGCTCGTCCAGATCTGGCGGACGAAGGTGGCCACTGAGGTTTTCCCATTGGTGCCGGTAATCGCCACCACGCTGTCGGGCTGAGCGCCGAACCATAGCGCCGCCGTGCGCGCCAGCGCCTCGCGCGGAGCCTCCGAGAGGACCAGTGCCGCATCGCTGCGGGCGAGCAGCTCCGCTGCGATCTGCGATCCTGCGGCATCGGTCAGAACCGCCGCCGCCCCCATCTCCAGAGCTTTTTGAATGAATTCCGCGCCATGCATCCGGGTGCCTGGCAATGCGATGAACAGATATCCGTCGCGGACCTCCCGACTATCCACGGCAAGCCCGGTCACGGCCGCATTGCGACCGCCGCGCGCCGTCAGACCCAGATCAGAAAGAGTTTTTGTCTGCCCGCGCATCGCCCCCGCCTTTGCGGCATCAGTTACTGGTCAGCTTTATATCGCCCATATCGGTGGGTTCAACGGTCGGTCTGACCCCCAGCAGCGGGGCAATCCGGCGGATCATCTCGGCCGCCACCGGCACCGCGGTCCATCCGGCGGTGCGGCGCGGCTCGTCGCCGATGGTATCGACCGGCTCGTCAAGCGTGACGATCAGCACGTAGCGGGGGTCATGTATCGGAAATATAGAGGCAAATGTCGCGATGACCTTCTCATCGTAATAGCCGCCGCGCGGTTTCGGCTTGTCCGCCGTGCCGGTCTTGCCGCCGACGGCATAACCCTTGACCTCGCCGAAACTGGCGGTGCCTTCCGTGACAACCTTGCGTAACATATTACGGGCGGCACGGGCCGAAGCATCGCTGAAAACCCGTTCTCCAAGCTGTGGCGCGTCCTGTTTGAGAATCGTCGGCTCTATCTTGAAGCCCCCATTCGCAATCGCGGCATAGCCCGCCGCGAGATGCATCGGCGAGGTGGAAAGCCCGTGACCATAGGAAATCGTCATGGCGCTCAGCTCCGACCAATTCTTCGGCAGCAGCGGCTTGCCGCCGGCCGCTTCGACGATTTCAAACCCGGTTGCATCCAGCATTCCAAGTTTCTTGAGAAAGGCGCGCTGGCGCTCGACACCGATCTGCTGAGCCAGTCGGGCGGTGCCGATGTTCGAGCTTTTGACGATCACCTTGGTCACCGACATCTCGTTGCCGTAGTTGCGGAAATCACTGATGCGGAACTTGCCCCAGCGCAGCGGCCCCTTGGTATCGATCACCGTGTCGGCATTGACAAGTCCAAGGTCCATTGCCTGCGCGACCGTGAATATCTTGAAGGTCGAGCCCAACTCGTAAACGCCCTGCACCGATCTGTTGAAAAGCGGGCTGTCCGAAGGATCGCCCGCAACTGCAGGCCGGGGCCGCTTGTTCGGATCGAAGCTCGGCAGCGAGACCACACTGACCACCTCGCCGGTATAGACATCCATCAGGATGGACGTGGCCCCCTTGGCGTTCATCAGCCGCATGCCGCCATATAGAACCCGCTCCGCCGCCGCCTGCACGGTCAGATCCAGAGACAGTTGCAACGGCGTGGCCCCATTGGCGGGGTCGCGCAGATGATCATCGAAGTATTTCTCGACCCCGGCCACACCGATGACTTCGGCCGCGGTGACGCCCTCTTTGCCGTAGCCGGCACCGCCCAGAACATGCGCCGCCATCGGACCGTTGGGATAAAGACGCATATCGCGGGACGCGAACAATAGTCCCGGATCGCCAATTTCATGCACCGCCTGCATCTGCTCGGGGCTGATCTTGCGCTTGATCCAGAGGAATTTGCGGCTGCCGGTAAAGTCTTCCAGCAGGTCATCGGCCTCCAGATCAGGAAAAATCCGAGCCAGTTCCTGTGCCGCATGCTCCGGGTCGATCATCTGCGGCGGCTGCGCATAAAGGGCATGAGTTTCGAAGTTGGTCGCCAGAAGACGGCCATGACGATCCACGATATCCGCGCGTGCCGCATGGATCTGTGCACCCGGAACATCGACCCGAGGCTCCATCGGTTCGGAGGTGGCCAAAAGGCCCATCCGCAGACCAATCACACAAAAGGCCATCACGAAGAAAGCCCCCAGAACCAGCAGGCGCCCTTCGGCGCGCTGGCGCGCCTGGTCGCGCATCTGCTCATGCCGGATGCGAATATTTTCGCGCTCGATCGCGTCGGGGTTCTCCCCCTTGCTGCGCGCGTCGAGAATGCGCGC
>JBFFFS010000005.1:0-26324 GCA_041557855.1 Roseobacter sp.
CAGGCGCCCCACGTTGGCGGACTGGCTGCCCGACATGAAACGTACGGTGATGAAATCGCCCATCACCAGCGTCACGACGAAAATCGTGCCGATCATGATACCCGGCTTGGTCAGCGGAATGATGACGTTCCACATGATCTGTGCGCCGTTGGCGCCGGCATCCCGCGCGGCCTCGATCAGCGACCGGTCAATTCGCATCATGGTGTTGAAGATCGGCACAACCATGAAGAGGGTGTAGAGGTGCACGAAAGCGAGAATGACCGCGAAATCACTGAACAGAAGCCATTCGAGCGGTTCGTCGATCACCCCCCATGAAATCAGCGTCGAGTTCGCAATGCCGTTGCGCCCGAGGAAGGGTATCCAGGAGATCATGCGGATGATGTTCGAGGTCCAGAACGGGATCGTACACAGCAGGAACAGTGCGATCTGCCACGTGAGGCTGCGCACGTGGAAGGCCAGGAAATAGGCCACGGCAAACCCCAGAACCAGGGTACAGGCCCAGGTGATGAAGGCGTATTTGAACGTATTTAAAAACACCTGATAGGTGACGGAAGAGCCGAAAAGAAACTCGTAATTCTCGAAATCAAAGGCGGGCAGGATCGAGAACTCGGTTGCGCGCCAGAAACTGACCACCACGATCATGACAATCGGCAGCAACAGGAAGAACCCGAGCACGACCGCCAGCGGAGAAACCATGGCCCAGCCCTGGACGGTTTTGTTCTTGAGCAGTTTTTGCATGATGGCCCGGAAAGCTTGGGGAACGCCGCATGGCGGCGTCCCCGCGTTGGTGATCAAGCGGCGATGAACTCGTTCCACTTGCGAACCATGTACTGGTTTTCGTCCATCACGGCGTTCCAGCAGGCAACAGATCCCATGCGGTCATAGAAGGAGCCGCCATCGCGGGTTTCACCCGCCTGTGCCAGCGGATCGCCGAAGGGCGAGGTGATGGTGTCCGTGGCTTCCTTGCCTTCGAACCAGTAGCCCCATTCGTTTTCGGACATGTAGTTCTTGGAAGTTTCCGGAACGGCGGAATAGTAGCCCTGACGCATCAGGAACCCGCCGACCCAGCCGTCGAGATACCAGTTGATGTATTCGTAGGCTGCATCGCGCTCCAGACCCGACAGCGATGCGGACAGGCCGATGCCGCCGCCCCAGCTGCGATATCCCTCTTCGAGCGGCTGATAGACGCAGGGAATACCTTTGGATTTCACGGCCGTGATCGCAGGCGACCACATCGACTGGATCACCACCTCGCCCGAGGCCATCAGGTTGACGCTCTCGTCGAAGGATTTCCAGAAGGCACGGAACTGACCGTTTTTCTTGGCTTCGGTAAAGATCGCCATCGTCATGTCGATCTCTTCGCGGGTCATGTTGCCCTTGTCGGGATAGGTATATTCGCCCATCGATTCCACGACCATGGCCATGTCCATGATGCCGATGGAGGAGATGTCGAGGATGGAGGCCTTGCCCTTGAACTCGGGATTGAGCAATTCGGACCAGTTGTTGATCGGCCGACCGATCAGGTCGGGGCGGATACCCAGCGTATCGGCATTGTAGATGGTCGGGATCAGCGTCATCCAGCCCGATTCCTCATCGACGAAGTCGGTGCCTTCGGGGCCGGAGGTAAAGCCGACAGTGTGCGGTGCGGTGCCCTGCGCGATGGTGCTTTCAGGGGTCAGCTTGCCGTTGCGGAAGATGCCCACGATCTTGTCGTAATTCTTGATCTTGCTCGTATCCATGGCCTGCAAGTTGCCCGTCGGCCAGACCTTCTTACAGATCCAGTACTCGATATCGGCTATGTCGAAGCTGCCCGGCTGTGTCGCCGCACGCTGCGTGACGCTGTCGGAATCAAGCGCCGTCATCTCCAGCGTGAAACCGAGGTCTTCTTTCACCTTCTGGGCCACCTCGTTGAGGTTCGACACCCCTGTACCGAACTGGCGCAGCGTCACATCCTTGATGTTTTGCGCCCAGATCATCGGTGCGCCCAGCGTGCTGGCCGCCGCGAAAGTTGCGCTGCCTTTCAGCAGTGATCTGCGATTCATTTTAGTCATTTGGTTTATTTCCTCGTCTGTTAGGCGTTGAGTTTGTGGAGTTGTTGTCTGTCCCAGGTCAGTCCGACTGCATCGCCCGGGTTTTTGGGATCGGTATAAAATTCCTTGTCCGCAATAAGTGCCGTGACCTCCTGATCGCCCGGCAGGCGCGCGGTCACCGCCACATGAATGCCCTGGTATTCCACCGCGCTGATAACGGCCTCCATGGTTCCCGCCTCCGGCGTCGTGAGCGCGATCTGATCTGCACGGATGGCGAAATGCCCCTCTGGCAGCGCCAGCACGTCATGGCTGCCCATGAATCGTGCGACGAATTCGGTACGTGGCGCGTTGAAGACATCGCGCGTGGGGCCGGCCTGTTCGATAACCGCGTTGTTCATCACCACGATTTCGTCGGCCAGCGCCAGCGCCTCGTCCTGTGAGTGGGTGACGTGGAGAAAGCTGATGCCCAGTTCCTGCTGCAGCTTGCGCAGCTCCGCGCGCATGCGGATACGCAAAAACGGATCAAGCGCGGAAAGCGGTTCATCGAGAAGCAGCACCTGCGGTCGGGTAATGAGCGCCCGCGCGAGGGCCACGCGTTGCTGCTGCCCACCCGAAAGCTGGTCCGGCAAGCGGTCCGAATAGGTGGTCATATCCACCAGTTCGAGCATCTCTCCCGCCTTGGCGCGCCGCTCGGCGGTGGCCACGCCCTGCATCTTGAGGCTGAACGCCACGTTATCGACAACGCTGAGATGCGGGAACAGAGCGTAGTTCTGAAACATCATCGCCGTGCCACGCTCGGCGGGTTCGAGATGCGAAATATCCCGCCCAGCCAGCAGGATCGCCCCTTCGGACACTGACTCGTGCCCCGCGATCATCCGCAGCGTGGAGGATTTTCCACATCCCGAAGGCCCCAGGAGGCAGGTGTACGAGCCCGGTTTGAAATGATGGCTGACTGCATCAACAGCGATGGTATCACCGTAACGCTTGGTCACTTTGACCAATTCCAGATCCTTGCCTGTAGTCTTCACATGGGTCCCCCAATTGACCTTTCCGCAAGTGCAACGCGCGATCGCGGCTCGTTTCAAATCCTCCGTGCGTTTTGTCCTGGCTGAAACATGCATTTGTATAAAAATTTTGCATGTGCAGACGGAAATGCCTCATTTTTGCACACAAAATTGTATACAATTTAAAATTGACCTGCGCACGATCCGTGCCGCGCTTGTGGTAACTGCACCAGTCTGGCAAGACGATTCTGCAAAGGATGTGTTATGAGCCATGTTACCGCGTCGCCATCCACTGACGGAAAGGCGCAGACAGCCACCACTGAAACCATCACCGAGGCGCTGTCCTTGGCCATTCACGCACATCGCATCGCCCCCGGCGCAAAGCTGGGTGAAGAGGACCTTGCGGAGATCTATGGGGTGTCGCGCACCGTGGTCCGTGCGAGTCTTCAGGCCCTTTCGCACGCCCAACTCGTTGATATCCGGCGAAATCGCGGAGCTTTTGTCGCGCAGCCAACAATCAACGAAGCGCATGAAGTCTTCGAAGCCCGCGAATTGCTGGAGCCACGGACTGCGCGATCGGCTGCCACGCAAGCGTCACAAGCAGAGGTTTCGATCCTGCGCCGCCATATTGCCGATGAACATGCCGCAATCCAAGCCGGGGAACAGGGTCAAGCTCTGCATCTGTCGGGAAAGTTCCACATTGAAATCGCACGCATCGCCCGGCAGAAGACGATTGCCGATTTCATCGAAACGCTGATTGCGCGCTCATCGCTGATCATCGCGCTCTATTGGCGCCGCGAAAGCGCGCTGTGCGAAAAACACGCGCATCACGCCTTGGTCGAAGCGATCGAGGCAGGACGCGGGCAGGACGCCCAGGAATTGATGCACAGCCATCTCGTTGATCTGCACTCGGCACTGGATCTGCGGGAACGCCCCCGAACGACACAATCGCTCCGGGAGGCACTTGCACCGTGAGTGTTCGTCGCATGACAAGAGAGGAACTCCACACCGTCCTGTCATGGGCCGCGACAGAAGGTTGGAATCCGGGTGTTGCGGATGCAGATGCTTTTTACGCGGCCGATCCCGAAGGCTTTTTCGTCAAGATCGTAGATGGCGTCCCCGCGGCCGCCGTATCAGTTGTCAATCACGATGAGGCATATGCCTTTCTGGGCCTTTATATCTGTGCTGCGGCATACCGAGGCCGCGGATACGGTCTCGAGGTATGGAAAGAAGGGCTCGCTCACGCCGGTAACCGAACGGTGGGACTCGATGGAGTTCCCGCCCAACAGGAGAATTACGTCAAATCCGGCTTCGCGCCAGCCGGTGAAACGCTGCGCTACGAAGGCGTCATCGACGCTGCGCCATCGGGCGAAGTGCGCGCTGCAACGGAAACGGACGTGGCCTCTCTGCTGGCCATGGATCGCGCGGTAACCGGGCATGACCGCCGGCGCTACCTGACCGGATGGTTCACGCCATCGCTGACGCGACAGACCTTCACTATTGTCAGAGACGGACAGATCGCGGCATTTGCAACCGCACGCGCCTGTCTGAGCGGTCATAAGATCGGGCCGCTTTACGCACATGATTCCGAGGACGCCATGACGGTTATGCGGCATGCGGCGTACGTCATGGGCAGCACTCCAAGCTACATCGATATACCTGATAGCGCGCCGGCTTTTAGCGTCCTTGTGGCCGCTGAGGGGTTCGCGCCCGTCTTCGGCACCGCGCGAATGTATCGCGGAACCCCTCCGGCGGGACAAGCCCCTGCTTTCCATGCAGTTGCAACGCTTGAGCTGGGCTAGGCGTCCGGCCCACTCCCTTTGTCCGGCCACGCTAAGCTGAACGCGTATCAATCGTTGGGACGCGGTACGCCCTGCTGCTGCGGCCAGTGGAATGGGCAAGCGCACCGTCGGCGGATTTTGGGTTAATGTCATCACCGCTTCGGCCGCGACAATGACCGATCTGGGGCGACTGGCCGTCTGTCAAAGAAAATCTATGTAGAGCCAGAAGGCGATCGTTTCACGACACGGCCACCTGATCTGAGTTTCCACCCCCGCAATCGGATCATCGTAGCAGCACCGGACAGGTGCTCTTTGCTTAACCGCCAGCGAGGCGTCGCATCAGGTAAACCTCCGCGTCCTCGGGCAAATCCTGAGACCAGTCATCTCGGTAGATGACGCCATCCACCACCACCGCAACTTCGTTGCGGATCGGATCGCGCAGGCCCGGATAGCGCTCCTGAAGCTTGCGCAGAAGCTCACGGATTGTCCCGGCCTCGACCGTGAGCTTCTTTTGATTGTCAGCCAGTGGGACGAGGCCGCCCCACAGCGTCACCTCGACCATTAGGCACCTGCTTCCCGTTTCAGCGCCGCCAGAATCCTCGGCGGGGACATGGGGATGTGCGTCATCCGCACGCCGACCGCATTTGAAACCGCATTGGCAATGGCCGCGAGCGGCGGCACGATGGAGGTCTCACCGACACCTCGCACGCCATAAGGATGGTTGGGGTTCGGTATTTCAAGGATTTGCGTGTCGATCATCGGCAAATCGGAGCACACCGGAATCCGGTAATCGAGAAAGCCCGGATTCTGAAGCCGGCCATCATCACCGTAGATGTATTCCTCATTCAATGCCCAGCCGATGCCCTGCGCGGCGCCGCCCTGATACTGCCCTTCCACGTAGGAAGGATGCACCGCTTTGCCCGCATCCTGAATTACGGTGTAGCGGACGATGCGGGTGGACCCGGTTTCGGGATCGACTTCGACGTCGCAGATGTGGGTCGCGAAAGAAACCCCTGCTCCGTCAGCCACAAGCTCGCTGTGTCCGGCGATCGGCCCGCCCGTATTTCCCGAGTCAGCCGCAATGTCCTTGACCGACAGCGGTGCGAGATTGCCGTAATTGGCTCCGACGGCCTTTGCGTGCCCATCTTCCCAAACAACATCCTCAACCGGGATATCCCAGGTCAGGGCCGCGCGGCTGCGCATCACGTCGATGGCATTACGTGCCGCCGAAATCGTCGCCATCGAGGAGGAGAAAGTCCCGCGGCTGCCGTCAGTCATGTCGTTATAGCCCAAGGTCGCTGTATCGGCGACCACGGCTTTGACGTGGTTGTAATCGATACCCAGTTCTTCTGCGGCAATCAGCGACAAGGACGCGCGCGAACCGCCCACATCGACGGTGCCTACGGCAAGCGTCACCGTGCCATCGGCATTGACGTTCAGATCGGTGCAGGTCTGGCCACCGAAATTGAACCAGAAACCGCAGGCCATACCCCGTCCCTGGTTCTCACCCAGAGGCGCGCTCATATGCGGATGCGATTGCGCCGCCTCGAGCGTCGGACCGATCCCGATCGGGCCGTAGACCGGGCCGTAAGAGGATTTCGTGCCTTCGCTGGCGGCGTTCTTGATGCGCATTTCCACAGCATCCATCCCGATCTTATGTGCCAGCTCGTCAATGGCGCTTTCGACCGCGAAGGCCGCCATGGGTGCCGAAGGGGCACGGTAAGCAGCAGTCTTGGGCCGGTTGACCAGAACTTCAAAACCCACTGTCTTGACGTTCTTGAGATCGTAGCACGCAAAGGACGTCATCGCGCCCAGTTCGGCCCACATATCCGCGTAAGGTCCGTTCGAGTATCGCAACGTGGCCGACGCCGCCGTGATGGACCCGTCCTTACGGGCACCGATCTTGACGTCGATCGACGTGGCACTGGTCGGGCCGGAGGCGCGGAACACTTCTTCGCGAGACATCACCAGCTTGACGGGACGTCCCGCCTTGCGCGACAGCGCCAGCGCCAGGGGCTCTGCCCAGACGTGGGTCTTGCCGCCAAAGCCGCCGCCAATTTCCGATGAAGTGACGCGCAGCTTGGATACATCAAGTCCCAGAAGCTCTGCACAAGTCTGGCGATAGACGAAATGCCCCTGCGTACAGACCCAGAGATCCGCAGTGCCATCCGGGTTGCAGCTTGCCACGCAGGCATGTGGTTCAATGTAGCCCTGATGGGTCTGTTCGGTCTTGTAGCTGCGCTCGACGATAAAATCGGCCTCGGCGAAACCGGCCTCGATATCGCCATGGCCGAACTCCGACCGGTTGGCCACATTCGAAGGATTTTCCGGCTTAGGCTCGACGCCGCCGGTGAAAATCGCATCGTTGATCAAGGGCGCGTCCGGCTGCGTGGCGGCATCGACATCGACCACATGCGGCAATACCTCGTATTCGACCTCGATGAGCTTGAGCGCCGCGCGCGCCGTCTTTGCGTCTATGGCAGCAACGGCTGCGACGGCGTGCCCGTCATAGAGAGCTTTCGTGCGCGCCATGCAGTTGTCGAGGACAGCGAAAAGCGACTCCTTGCCATTTGTCAGATCGGGAAGATCGGCAGCGGTAATGACCGACTTCACGCCCTTCAGTGCCTCGGCACGCGCCGTGTCGATGCGCAGGATGCGGGCGTGGGCATGCGGACTGCGCAAGACGCGGGCCACGAGTTGTCCCGGCATGTTGAAATCCGCGCCATAACGGGCGCGGCCCGTGACCTTGTCCACGCCATCCGGGCGCAGGGGACGCGTGCCTACGGATTTGAATTTCTGGGCCTGATACGCTGCATCGAAACTCATGCCTTTTCTCCCCTCATTTCCTGCGCGGCATCTTGTACCGCGCGAACGATCTTGTCATATCCGGTGCAGCGGCAAAGGTTGCCCGCCAGCCAGAAGCGGATTTCCGTTTCGGTAGGGTTCGGGTTCGCATCCAGAAGCGCCTTGGCAGCGACAAGAAAGCCGGGTGTACAAACACCGCATTGAAGTGCTGCATGTTCGATGAACTTGGCCTGCAAAGGGTGCAGTTCGCTGCCCTTTGCCATGCCCTCGATGGTTTCGATGCTCCGCCCGTCCGCCTCGGCGCCCAGCACCAGGCAGGAGCAGACCACCCGACCGTCCATGATCGTGCTGCAGGCACCGCAGTCACCGGTCCCGCACCCTTCCTTGGAGCCCATCAATCCCAGCCGGTTGCGCAAAACGTCCAGTAAGGTCTCGTCGGGCTGACAGAGGTATTCGACATCGTCCCCGTTAATGGTCGTGGATACAGCAATCGAAGACATTATTTTCCTCCTGCGCGGTCGTACGCGATACGGGCGGCGCGACGCGCCAGCACGCCGGTGACCTGTTTTCTGAAATCTATTGTTCCGCGTTTGTCATCGATGGGCGTGCAGGCCGCCGAGCAGGCCTCGGCAAGGGCTTCAAGCGCCGCATCCTCAAGTTTCGTTCCGACAAGGCAGGCCGCGGCCTCCTCAGCCAGCGCGACCTTCGGACCAACGGCGCCGAGCGCGACGCGGGCGCTCTCGACCGTTCCCCCGGCGTCGAGCACGAGATGCACTCCAACGCCGACGACGGCAATGTCCATTTCAGTCCGGGGAATGAAACGCAAATAGGCGTCCCCCCTGCGTTCTTTCGGCGCATCGAGAAGTATCGCCTCGATGATTTCACCTTTTTTCAGCGATGTCTTTCCCGGACCGACGGGGATTTCTTCCACGGCGACCGTCCGTGTTCCGTCGGGTCCTGCAATCCTGGCATGCGCCCCGGCCGCCACGAGCGCGGGCACACTGTCTGCTGCCGGTGATGCGTTGCAAAGATTGCCAGAAACAGTGCAGCGCCCCTGAATTTGTGTCGAGCCGATGAGGTTGGCCGCCTCCACCACCCCCGGCCATGCAGCGCAAAGCGCCTTGTGCTCGCCAAGCGCTGCGCAGGGAACCGCTGCCCCGATTACGAAACCCTCTTCGGTCTGGGCAATTTCCGTCATGCCGGCAATCGCCTTTATATCTACGACGAGATCTGCCTCGAAATCATCGCTTTTCATTCTGACCAGGAGGTCCGTACCACCCGCAAGGACAAATGCGCGTTCCTCCACACCGGCGAGCAGCCGTGTTGCATCCATAATCGTTTCAGGTCGTTCGTAGCGCACTGGCGACATCCTCCTTGGGAAGTTTCGTACTGGTGGTCAGAGGTGACTGATCCGAAGATCAGTCAGATCAAAGCTGCTGCGTAAGAAGATCACGCCGTTTTTCCGCATGCAACCCGCGATCATCGCGAAGGCGCTTGCTCTATATTGTCTTGTTTCCGTTGTGGCATGCTGGCGTAGGTAACTGGTGCTTTTCGTTGACATACGACCGTCACAAGCGCCGACACAGCCATTTAACCGCCAGTCCTACTAGATTCATAATTGGCGTAAAGCACCTTTCCGCTCAGAACACCGAATTTTAAGAAACCCTTCATCCCATCACGACCTTGCTCCCCGCTCAGTGGACACTGGCAGCTAACATCATGAACAATGGTGTACCGATGTTTTCCGACGCTGGGCAGATCGCATTTCAAGTTTTCAAAGCGCAAAATGCATAGCCTCGATCTGCAACCTTGTCACATCACGCCGTTCCCGCACCGGTTACTCGCTTTGCGTTTCAAACATCTCTTTCAGCGCGTCATCTGCGCCCGGCAACGTGGCAATGACCAATTCAAAACCTTCTTCAAGGGTCAGATCGGGGTCCACGCTTTTTTCGTTTTCGGGTCGGAGAACGGCGACGGCGCGCGCGCCTTCAGGTAATTGAAGACCACCGAAGGTCTCGCCCTGCAGGCCCTCGGGCACAGGGTAGGTAGCGAAATGCAGGTCCTCCGTCGCACCGGTGTCCGGCTCGATATCATAATCGCCTTCGATGGAACTCACGATGGACCGCGCCACGGTGATATGCGGTGTCACGACTTCGTCAAAGCCAAGCTCCTCGCAGACGTCCAGAAGCTCGGAGCGAACGATCTGCAAAATAACGCGTTCAAACCCGATGGAGCGCCCGACAACGGAACCGAGGATATTCACATCGTCCTGGTTCGTCATCATCATCAGGACTTCCGCACCGTCCCCGTAGGCATCACGCAGCGTCTGCGGTAGCGTGCCGTCCCCTTCGATAAATCCGCAATCGATCCGCTCGGCGATTTCATCAAGGCGGGTGCGCGAGATATCGACAAGAACCACATCATGGTCGGACTCCAGTAGCCGGCTCACGATGGCGACCCCCAGACGTGAAGGGCCCGTCACGACAATTCTCATGGTTCAAACTCCCTTCCACCAGGTGCCCGGCAGGCACAGAACGATAAGCGCAATGAACTCGAGCCGGCCTAGCAGCATTGCGATCATCAACGTGATTTTCAGATGCGCCGCCATCGACGGCTCGGTCACTCCCTCGCTGAGTCCAACCGTCGAAAGCGCCGATGTCACCTCGAAAAGGCTTGGCATCGCCGGCGTGCCCGTCACGAGGAAGATAAACCAGCAAGCCATAAGCGTCACAAGATAAAGCGCCAAAAGCGATGTCACCGCGACCAGTCGATCAAAAGTAACTTTCGTGTCGCCTTCTCGAAGGTACGTCACAGCGGAAGGCGGCACGCGCGATCGCAGGATACTGAGCCGACAGGTCCGCGCCAGAAGCACCACACGACTGACCTTGATCCCGCCCCCGGTCGACCCGGTGTCACCACCGATCATCATGGCGACGATAAACAGCGGCACCAATGCCGGATGCGACGATACAACAGAAACCGAGAACCCGGCCGTCGTGAACCCGCTGAGAAAGTTGAGCGCACCGTGGTACAGCGCCGATGCATCATGTTTTGTCAGGATCAGGTTGATCGTGATGCAAATGGCGGTTCCTATGGCCATCATACCCAAAGTCGCACGCACGGCGGACTTGCCGAGAGCCTGGCGCAGCCCGTTCCTGAAAATTTGCACGTAGAACATCAAAGAAAGCGCTGCGGCGATGCAGATCAGGATGACAACGCCCTGCGCCAACGCGGAATAATCGGCCAGGCTGTTGTCACGCGGCGAAAACCCTCCGGTCGAGACCGCCGCCAGAGCTATGCTGATCGCCTCCCACCAGTTGGGGAGAACAAGCAGGCAGGCGACCATCGCCAGTACGGTCAGCACGATATATACTACGAGCACCTGTCTTGCCTGCATTTTCAGCGACGTCAGGTTATCCCTTCGGGCGAAACTGCTGCTGCCCATCGACAACGACGCCCCGGAAGACCCGGACAGCAGGGCGAGACCGGCAAAGGCGATTGCGAAGCCCCCACACCATTGCACCCACCCCCTCAACAAATGGCCCGGAATTGGCCATGTCTCGGCCTCGCTGGCAAGGCTCAGCCCGGTCGAGGTAATACCCGACACAGCCTCGAAAAGCGCGTCGATTACCGGCATGCCCAACACGACGAAAGCGGGCGTCACGAGTATCGTTCCGATCAGAAAGAGGGATGCCAGCGTGATGAGTGCTTCGATTTTCCGCAGATCGTCCGGAAAAGGAGAGCGCCTTAGCGCCAGCGAAAATCCCGCGAGAACAATTACCTGACCCACCATTGACCCGGCCAGCCGCCACTCGGCGAGTATCAGGCACGCGATGAAAGGCGGCCCCAAGAGCGCCAGCAGGATCGGCGATTGTTTCAAAACCGCTCGTGACACCACCTTCGGGCGGGCGCGCAGGGCCGTGGACGAATTCATCCCTATCTCCCGATGGAAGCCGGCAAACTCTGCCCCATCGTATCTGCCAAAGTCTTTTTCAACTTAACCGTCGGATTTGACAAGCGACAGCCGCAAACCAGTGTTTTGGCGGCGAGATGTACTTTGGGTGAGGAGCGCAGGTTCAACATAGGGGCTCAAACCATTTCCACCGGCACGGCGGGCAGCGCTTTGCCAAAGGCCTTGGCGGCGGCATGATCGTAGGGCAGCAGAAAGCTGCGGCGCGACCGTGGCGCGGTGGCCTTGTTCTCAAAAGCGATATCGCGCCAGCGTTTTACGGTTTCCGGTCGCGCGGCAATGTCATTGGCCCCGGCATCCGACGGAAGCCAGACCCGCATGACACGTTGGCGCAAGTGCGCCACCTGCTCGGGATCAGCCACCTCGATACCCAACTCCGTATCCCAGCGCATGGAACGGCCATTGAGATTTGCCGACGTGACCAGTGCATAGGCTTGGTCGAAAATGGACACTTTCGAATGGATGAAAATGATCGGTGCACCACAGAGCGCATCGCGGTTCTTACTATCGGATTCCACTTTCTGGGCAGGCGCGCCGACGAACAACCGCGTATCGAAGGCAGCGGCCAACTGATCAAGACAGTCCGCCTGCAGATGCTCGCCGTATTTTTGATCCACGCCCTCGTCGGCTTCAAAAGCAACCTCCTGCGGTGCCGCAGGGAGAACGACGATCAGCCCCAGATCCGGCGCTTTCCTTGCTCTGTCCACAAGCGCCGCCGTGATGACCGGATCACGCAAAAACTGGTTTTCCAGATAAATCAGTTTTTCCGCCCTCGAGATGCACTCAAGATGGCGCTGCAAAATCCCTGTATCTTCGACACTTGGCGACAGAAATAAAGACTCGCGCGGGCGGCGCATGGACAAGGTGCGCAACAGCCCGTTCGGGGGATCGATTTCAAGCTCTCCCGCACATTCGCCCTGAAGCCGGTCCAGATGCCTGCGCGCGGCTTTCGCCCGCGCGGGATCGCGCATGATGAGCTGGACGTCATGCCATGTCTGCGAAGGACGCAAGCGATGTGCCTTCGTGTCATAACGCCGCTGATCGAGGTCCAGCCCGCCGATGTAGAGCACGTGATCGTCCATGACCGCGACCTTCTGATGATGCGTGACGGGCATCATCGAAGGAAACTGGGCCTGCAGCGGCTCAAGTTCACCTTCCCTGTCGGCAACCATGCCCCTGAGGCGCGGCATGCTCTTGAGCGCATCCTTGCGGTAATCCGGTGTCAACGCGTTCAATCGCTGGCAGCTTTCGGCAATCTTGCCGATCACCTTCGGCCAGAGCACGGTGCGCGGCCCCCACCCCACACGCGCCGGATGCGCCAGCACACGTGCCTGCATCAGCTCCGGATTGTCGGCCATTTCCCCGATACCCTTAAGAATGCGCAGGGATTTCCAGTTTTTCTGGTGCAGCTCACCACGAACTACCGGATCGAAATCGGTCAGTTTGATGCGAATTTTTACACCCTGGTTGAGCTTGTGGAGGAGCAGATCGACCCAGGTCTCGCCAAGGGCGCGCGCCGCATCGGAATAGAGTGGTGTTCTGGGGTCGAATATACGAAACCCCATATCGACCCGTTCGGTCGCCGCCAGCACCGCCTCTTCAAAAACGGGATAGGCTTCGCGGGCCGTCACAAGAACCTGCAGGTCATTCAATCTTTCCGTCATAGGCCACCAAACCCTTGTCTCCGGCGCGTTGTTGCTCGGACTTGCTGTTCCTCGGGTCCGAACAATCACACAGTCGGCAGTCCAGTTTGGCGACTATTATCCAGCCCACTACAAATCCGCCGCAGACCGGGCTGACCCAAAAAAAGAGCGGTGAACGCTCGCCAATGCGTGGTTATCAAACCGAAATCACATTCCTGTCGAGCTATCACCTATTTCCCCTTCGCCCTTGGCATCGTGTCCTTAACGTCCGTCAGCCAAGTTGGTTCCAAGTGCTTTTTGTGGATTTCGACCTTGCATCCTTCCGCACGAGGATTTCTGCCGAAGTCGCATGTCCGACAGCTTGTGCGCGCTTTGATATGTCTCTGACCGGATCGAAACCTTGGACTGACCCGGTAAGCAAAGGGGGCGTCCGCTTCAGGCCGCACGCTTTTGTGACGACATGGCTTCCTGCCCGCCGGACTTCAGCGCCGCGTCCAGCCCACAAGGCTCCGTTTCGTTCGGCAGGAAGAGAGCAATTTAGCGCAACGGTCTAACGGCGTTGCACAAGATCATGATCGAAAGCATCAAGGGCGTGCTCGGGAAAGCGCAGGCAGCACCCCAAAGCGCGCCCCAGAAAAGAACCGAAACGAGGATCCCAAGGGCAGACAAAAGCTATGGCGTCGCGCGACGTGCTTGCGTGGGATACGTCATGGTGTTTCCAGTCCTGAATGTCCTGCGCGCTAGCATGACTGAAGGCAGAGTCACGCGCTTACCGACCAAGCGGAATGCCGCCAACTAAGCCGAACCAACCAATTGAATAAAAAAGAGCTTGAAGCAGAAAAGTTCCAGATCGGCCGATCACGTCACGTTCTGTGCGGGTCAGTTCACGGACAAGCCCACTCACGCAAACGCAGGGCACCAGACATTTGAGCCGTTCTGTTCCTCTGCTTCGGTCTTTGCTGCGCCGGGGAGCATGCTGGCAAAAACACTTCCACTTGCCAAAGTCGCGAAGCGTCGGCGATGATCCAGTTGGTTGCAGGGAGCATGCCTTTGGCCAAAGAAGATGCCATACTTGTTGTGAACGCAGGCTCTTCGAGCCTTAAATTCCAGCTTTTCGCGATCCGGAACGGTGACTTGCAGCGGCTGAATCGCGGCCAGATCGATGGGATCGGCGTGCGCCCGCGGCTGCGGATCGCCGATGCGCAGGGCCGGATGGTGAGCGATCAGAAATGGGCCGCTGACCAGATGTCTGATCTTCCAACCGCCATTTCGCACATGCGCGAGTGGCTGAGGGAAATGGAAAGCGTTCGGTTAAGGGCGATTGGCCACAGGGTCGTCCACGGAGGCCCGGATCATGCCGACCCGGTCCGCATGCGCACCGAGACCCTAGAGGAACTCGCGCGTTATCAGGAGCTTGCGCCCCTACATCAGCCAAATAACCTGGCTCCCATCCGGCTGGCCATGCAGATCGCACCGCATCTTCCGCAAATTGCCTGTTTCGATACGGCGTTTCACCGCGGGCATGCGCCGCACACGGATTGCTATGCGCTCCCGCGGGCGTTTTATGAAAGCGGTATCCGGCGCTATGGGTTCCATGGTCTGTCCTATGAGTACATCGCACAAAGGCTGCCCGTGCTTGCGCCGGAGATCGCAAAAGGTCGCGTCATCGTCGCCCACTTGGGCAGCGGCGCTTCGATGTGCGCTTTGAAGGACGGGCGCAGCATCGACACGACGATGGGGTTTTCAGCGCTGGACGGGGTGCCGATGGGCACCCGCCCGGGGCAACTCGATCCCGGCGTTGTGATTTACCTGATGAGCCACATGGGCATGTCTGCCGATGAGGTTACCGATCTTCTTTACAACCGCTCCGGGTTGCTGGGCCTGTCGGGACTGTCGAGCGACATGCGCGAACTGCTCAAGGACGACAGTCACGCTGCCCGGTTCGCGGTGCGCCATTTCGTCCATCGTTGCGGATTGCACATCGGCATGATGGCGGCTGCACTCGAAGGCGTGGACGGGTTCGTTTTCACCGCTGGCATCGGCGAGAATTCACCCGTGATCAGAGAATGTATCGCGCAAAAGCTGGCGTGGCTCGGCGGCGAAATGGATACTGAAGCAAACGCCGCTAACGCACTGCGCATATCGACGCCTGCCAGTCGCATCGGAATTTACGTGATACCCACGGACGAGGAATTCGTGATTGCGACCGAAACGCTCGCACTTCTGGAGCGACATGGCCGAAATTGACGGCCGCACGACTCTTCAAAATCGGCAGAAATGTTGCGCGCCCCGCTTGTTCTGGATCAATCACATCGGCGCAGATGCTGTTTAGTGTGCACGGGACGTGGTGCGCGTATCTGGCGAGATCGGAAGCAGGAGAAACTCAATGGTGCATGCAGATGCGATCCTCGCTTTAGGCGTCTTGTTCGGCGTAGGCCTGCTGGCCGATTTCATCGGGCACCGGACCCGTGTGCCAAGGGTGACGCTGCTTTTGTGCTGCGGACTGATTGCGGGTTCTTCCGGCCTTTTACCCCGCAGCCTTGAGGGTTTGACGGAGACGATCACTGTCACGGCACTGACATTCGTGGCCTTCCTGCTTGGAGGTTCTTTGCAGCGGTCCCGCCTGAGCGCGCATGGCCTTGAGATTCTCCTCATTTCCATTTCCGTCGTGCTCGCTACGCTGGTGGTGGTGTCAACAGGGCTGACGCTTGCAGGGGTGGGATGGCCGTTGGCGCTGGTGCTGGCAGGGATTGCCACGGCGACGGATCCCGCCGCGACACTGGACGTCATTCGCCAGTCCGGAGTGCAAAACAGTTTCACGCGCGTTCTGGAGGGGATCGTCGCCATCGACGACGCATGGGGGCTGCTGGCATTCAGCCTGTGTCTCTCGGCGGCGACGCAACTGGCCGGCGTAGGCTCGGTGGTGCATGTATCGGCCTTTCAGGATATCGCCGGCGCGGTTCTGCTCGGGGCAGCGGTGGGCACGCCTGCCGCCTTTTTATCGGGTCGCATCCGCGGTGGCGAACCCTTGCTGACCGAGGCGCTGTGCATCGTGTTCCTGACCGCCGGTCTGGCCACCTGGCTACAGGTTTCTTTCCTCATCGCAGGGATGGTGGCCGGCACGATCATCGTGAACTTTGCCACCCATCACCGTCGTGCCTTCCATGAAATAGAGCACATTCACTGGCCTTTCATGATGCTGTTCTTCCTGCTGGCGGGCGCATCGCTGGACCTGTCCGCCGTGATCGAAATCGGGGCTCTCGGGATCGCCTTCATCGCTCTGCGGATTGCATCAAGAATTGTCGGCGGATGGATCGGCGGACAACTCGCGGGCACTGATCGTGCAGTGCGTCCTCTCTTTGGGCCCGCGCTCTTGCCGCAGGCAGGTGTCGCCGTCGGCATGGCACTGCTCGCCAGTCAGGTCCTGCCCCAATGGCAGGATCAGATCATGGTGGTAACCCTTGGGGCCACGGTCGCATTCGAGATCATGGGGCCACTGTGCACCATGTGGTCGGTTCGAAAATCGGTACCAGCGGAAAAGCGCCTGACCTCGGGAGCGGATTGACCTCAATCAAGGTTTGCTTTCCCAGACCTGCGATAGTCACGCGAATTCCTTTTTTGGAGGCTTTCAAATGGAAACCCTGTCGCAGGAAACCGCCATTATCTGCTACTCGCGCACGGGTCATTCAGAGCGGATTGCCAATGCTCTGGCGGAACGTCTCGGCGGTACAGTCATCCTGCTTGACACGCCGTCTTACCGAGGTGTCCTCGGGTTCATTCGTGCCGCCACGCAAAGCCTGATGCAGCGCATCCCCGCGCAGATCACGCCCCTTCAGCCGGGACACCGCTTTGCCAGCGCAGTTATCTGCGGGCCGGTCTGGACTTCCTACCCGGCCGTCCCGATCCGCGCCTGTCTGCGGCTTGGTAAAGAGCTGCCGCAGACGGTTGGGCTTTTCCTGACCTATGGCGGCAGCAACGCTGAAGAAAAGACCCTTGATGTGGCCCGGCAGGACTTCGGGCGGGATTTTGCTGCAATTGCCGCCTTGAAAAACACCGACGAAAGAACCGCGGCGGAAACTCGGCTGCTCGACACCTTCTGCCGACAGATGGCGCAGGCCACTCGGGCGAGCCAATCCAGTCAAACCCGGGCCTCCTGACCAGATGCAGGAGAACACTTTGTCAAAAATCATCTTCAGAACGGACAATGTCACCAAGGTCTATGACACGGGCGAGGTCAAGGTCCATGCCCTCGATGGCGTCGATCTGGAGCTTTACAAAGGCGAGCTAGCGGTTCTGCTGGGTCCGTCCGGCAGCGGCAAGTCCACCTTGCTCAATATCCTCGGCGGACTGGACCACGTTACCACCGGGAAAGTCTGGTTCGAAAACATCGAACTCAGCGCGTTGTCCGACCGGGAACTGACCCGCTACCGGCGCGATCACGTAGGCTTCGTCTTTCAATTCTACAATCTCGTGCCCAGCCTGTCGGCTCGTGAGAACGTGCAGCTTGTCACCGATGTGGCCCCCGATCCGATGCCCGCGGAAGAAGCCCTCGCACTGGTCGGACTGTCAAAGCGCATGGATCATTTCCCGTCCGAGATGTCGGGCGGTGAACAACAGCGCGTCGCCATCGCCCGCGCCATTGCCAAAAGGCCGCAAATCCTTCTGTGCGATGAACCGACCGGGGCGTTGGACAGCACCACGGGGGTTCAGGTTCTCGAAGCCTTGCGCGACATCAACGAGAGGTTCGGCACGACCACGGTGGTGATCACCCACAATGCGGAAATTCAGCGCATGGCGCATCGGGTGATCTTCTTTCAGGATGGCAAGATCAGCGAAACGCGGCTGAATACCGAACGTCTCGCACCAGCTCAAATTACGTGGTGACCGGACATGCAGGCAATTGACAAGAAATTGCTGCGTGATTTCCGGCGGCTCTGGCTTCAAGCCACCGCCATTGCCCTCGTTCTGGCCTGCGGGGTTGCAATCCTGCTGACCTCGGTCGGCATGTACACGGCGCTTTCGGACACGCGAACGGCCTACTACGAACGCAATCGGTTTGGCGACGTTTTCGCACAGATGACCCGAGCTCCGGACTCACTTTTGCACATGATCTCCAGCATCGACGGTGTGCTGAGCGTCGATGCCCGCATCTCGGGATACGCGATCCTAGATATTGCCGATTGGCCAAAGGCTGCAGTCGGCCGGGTCTTGTCCTACCCGCAGTCCGGTGTGCCGGTGCTCAACGTGCCGCTTCTCGTATCTGGGCGGTACCCCGACCCGGCCATGCCCGACGAAGTGGCAGTGAACGCCCCCTTCGCCGAGGCGCATGGGTTCCGTCCGGGCGATACGTTCAGCGCCAACCTGCGCGGACAGAAGCGCAAGTTGACGATTGTCGGCACGGTCCTGTCGCCGGAATTCATCTACACCATCGGACCCGGCGCGATGATGCCGGATAACGAAGCCTTCGGAATTATCTGGATGTCCCACAAGGCCGCCAGCGCCGCTTTTGACATGGACGGTGCCTTCAATGACGTTTCACTTGCGGTCGCCTCCGGAGCGTCGACCGAACCGGTGATCGAGGCGCTGGACCGTCTGATCGAACCCTATGGCGGTCTCAACGCCTATGACCGGACAACCCACCCGTCGGATGCTTTTCTGGATGCGGAAATCTTGCAACTCAAGGGCATGGCCGCCGTTCTGCCCCCGATCTTCTTTGGCATTTCGGGGTTTCTTGTGAGCATGGTCATGAGCCGGATCATAACGCTTGAACGCAGCGAGATCGGCTTGCTCAAGGCCATCGGCTATTCCAACACCGAAGTCTGCCTTCACTATCTGATGCTGGCAGGTCTGATCGCCGTTCTGGGCGTTCTGCTGGGCTGGATGGCCGGCGCTTATCTGGCGCGCATCACGGCCCTTCAATATGCGAACTTCTTCAACTTTCCTTTCGTTATGTTCCGGGTGTCCTACTGGGTCTTTGCGGCATCAGGATTAGCCGGGTTGCTCACGACGACTGCGGGCGCGGCGCATGCCGCGTTGAAAGCGGCGCGACTGGCCCCTGCGGTGGCGATGCAACCACCTGCTCCCCCCCGGTTCAGACGGTCATTTCTGGATCACGCCATGGCGTGGATGAAATTTTCGCAGTCCACGGTCATGATCCTGCGCAGCGTGATCCGCTGGCCATTGCGAAGCGCCCTGACCGTGCTTGGTCTTGCCTTTGCCGTATCCGCAGTCATCGCCTCGACATTCGTCAATGATGCGTTGGACGTGATCGTAGACCTCGCCTTTTTCCAGACCAACGGGCAGGATGCGATGCTGATTTTCAACGACGAAGTGCCTGAAAGTGCCCTAGAGGACATACGACGCCTGCCTGCGGTACTGCAGGCTGAGGGGCAACAGTTCTATCCTGCGGTCCTGCGCAAAGGGCATCTGGAAAAGCGCCTGGGGCTGGAGGCCCGCAGACCCGGGTCCGATCTGGCGCGAGTGGTCGATACGACCGGTCGTGTCTCCACACCGCAGCCCGGCGGTATCCTGCTGTCGGAAAGGCTTGCCGCCTTTTTCGGTGTCGTACCTGGCGACTCGATCGAGGTCAGTTTTCTAAGTGGGCTGCGCGAGACGCACCGGCTGGAGGTCAACGGTGTGGTGGAGCAATACTTCGGCCTTGGCGCCTATATGGATTTCGACGACCTCAATGCGCTCTTTCGTCAGGCTCCGCGACTGACGACAGTCAATGTCACGCTGGACAGCACGGAATTGCATGCGTTGCATAGCGCGATCAAGGACCTGCCCGCGCTGACCGCTTTGGTGGAGATGACGGAAACGCGAACCGCCTTTCAGGATACCATCGAAGAAAACATCGCGGTGATGAACACGATCTACGTCACGATCGCCGTGCTCATCACCGTGGGCGTGGCGTATAATGCCGCACGCATCCAATTGTCGGAGCGGGCCCGCGAGCTTGCCAGCCTGCGTATCCTGGGTTTTGCCAAAGGCGAGGTTTCCTACATACTTGTAGGAGAAATAATGCTTCTCGCGCTGATCGCGCAACCCTTTGGCTGGTTGATCGGCGCCTGGATCGCGCAGGCCATGACAAACACCTTTACCAGCGATCTCTATGCGATACCGCTCGTCTTGAAACCGGCAACTTTCGCGCGCGGTTCCTTGCTCGTGCTATTCACGTCTTTCGCCGCCGCGATGATAGTACGGGCCAGGCTGGATCAGCTGGACCTCGTTGCAGTGATGAAAACAAGGGAATGAAATGATGCCCTATGCCAGAAGAACGCTCGTTTTGACCGGAGTCGGCGCAGCCCTCGTTGCAGTGCTCGCATTTGTCGGTTTTCGTCCAGAGCCGGTTTCTGTGGATTTTGCCACTGTCGCACGCGGGCCGCTCGAAATCACCGTCAACGCGGATGGAGAGACCCGGGTCCGTGATCTCTACGAGGTCTCCGCTCCGATTGCCGGTACCGCGCTGCGCTCTCCGGTGGAGGCGGGCGACCCGGTACGTGCGGGGGAGACTGTGGTGGCAATCGTGCGGCCGGCCTCTTCCGGTTTGCTGGACATGCGGTCGCGCCTGCAGGCGGAGGCTGCTCTTCAGGAAGCACGCGCCGCGCGGCACGTAGCCCAGGCTGATCTCTTGCAGGCCCAGGAAAGGCTGGCCTTCGCGCAATCGCAATTCGATCGTACCAAGGCGCTGGTGGAGCGCGGCGTCACGTCGATTACCGTACTCGAAGACAACCAGCAGCGTCTGTCGGTAGCGCGTGCTTCGGTGGAAGCCGCTCAGGCGCGGATCGACATGGCCGACGGTACGATTGAACGGGCCCGCGCGGCCCTACTGAGCCCCGACAATGCGCAAAGCGCCGAGAACGACTGCTGCGTGGAGTTGAAAGCCCCTGCGGACGGTGTGATCCTGTCGGTTGCAATGGAGAGCGAAAGGCCAGTTCAGATCGGCGACCCTCTGGTAACCCTGGGAGACCCTGAAAACCTCGAACTGGTAGCCGACATACTATCAAGCGATGCCGTCAGGCTGATGCCGGGCACACCGGCCTACGTAGAACGCTGGGGCGGACCGGAAGCCCTGCTCGCAAAACTGGATCGGATCGACCCGCAAGCCTACACCAAGGTCTCTGCCCTCGGCATCGAAGAGCAGCGCGTGGATGCCTACTTCACCCTGGAAAGTCCAATCGAGGAACGACCGTCGCTGGGCGACGGGTTCTCTGTCTTTCTCCGTATCGTTGAATGGCGCGCGGAAGACGTGCTGCAAATCCCATTAAGCGCCGTGTTCCGCGAAGGCGACGCCTGGGCCGTCTTCGTCAGTGATGGAAATAACGCGAGATTGCAGCGCATCGGGCTTGGCCGGCGCAACGGGCAGATGGTCGAGGTGACGGACGGCCTCGAAGAAGGAACCCGGGTCATCACGCATCCCTCCGACAAAATCGATAACGGCGCACGTATCGTCGAACGCCTTCAGCTCTAAAGGTTCACTGTGTTCATTTACCTCGCCATGCACCGTCAGGCGTAGCCAGAAAAGCAATACCTACAGCGAAATTGACCTGCCTCAAAGCACGCGGGGCAGCAGCTCTTTAGGGTCCATTGAAATGAAAGAACACAGTCACACCAAGCAAGGCGTCGAAGCCCGCCTCAACGGAACTTCTCGGTTTTCGTACCTGCGGGACTGCGTCTACGGCGCGATCGATGGTGCGGTCACCACTTTCGCGATCGTCGCGGGCGTTCAGGGCGCAGGGCTGTCACCTTCGATTATCGTGATACTCGGCGCCGCCAATATCGTCGCTGACGGGTTTTCGATGGCAGCGGGAAACTATTCGGCCACCAAAGCCGACCTCGACGATCGCAAACGCATCATCGAAGTGGAGGAAAAACACATTCGAGATTTCCGCAGCGGCGAATCAGAGGAACTTCGGCAAATACTGATCCGGCGCGGACTTTCCGGCGAAACTTTGGAAAACGCGGTCAAGCTGATCACCGCCGACGAGAAAAAGTGGATTGGGTTCATGCTGACGGACGAATACGGGCTGGCACAATCAGAAGAGCGCCCGGTCCGCGCCGCGTTGGCGACTTTCGCTGCTTTTCTCTTGGCGGGCTGCGTGCCGCTGCTGCCCTTCGTGTGCAAATTTCCCAATGCCTTTGAAACATCCGTCGTCACGACCGCCGCAACCTTCTTCCTGATCGGCACCGCCAAGAGCCGCTGGTCCCTGGCAAAGTGGTGGTATTCCGGCTCGGAAACATTGTTTATCGGCTCCGTTGCAGCATCCGTGGCCTATCTGGTCGGCAGCTTCTTTCACGCCTGAAATTCTTCTCACAAGCCACCGCATGCCTTAGGGGAAAAACCACGCCGGGATTGATCAAAATCAACATAAGGGCTGGCGTGCTTCTTTATTATGGGCTTGTGCATAACAGCCAGCGTTCGGGGCAACGCGTACTCAACGAAACGACACCGCCCGCGACCGCAGATGCAAAGAGTTGGTTGCACGCCGGATATCGCCCGCGCAGCGCGCGGCGCCCCGGCCCCTCAACTCATTAAGGAGGAAGACATGGTTGAGAAAGCTGAACAAAATACCCGCTGGCCGTCTCTTTTCGACCCGCTCTACGATCCGCTGCGCGCTTTCGGTAACCGTCTCGCCGATTGGCTCAAACCAGCCAGTGCAGCTTCGAGCAACGAAAAAGCCTATACCATCAGCATGGAATTGCCCGGCGTAGCGGAAGAAGACATCGATCTTTCCGTCAACGACGGCGCGCTGACGATCCGTGGCGAGAAGAAAACGGGACAGGAGAAAAAGGGCGACACCTGGTATTTCAGCGAACGTCAGTACGGCGCCTTCAGCAGAAGTTTTCAACTGCCGGCGGATGCCGATGGATCTAAAGCCACAGCCGAGATGAAAGACGGTGTGCTCGAGATCGCGATTCCGAGAATTGCGCTGGAAGATAAAAACAAGAGCCAGAAGATCGCGATCAACAAATCGTAGGCATCCTGCTCCGGCGGTACGGCATGACGTTCATTGCTGACAGCCTGCCCCCGCCAAAATCGGAGGAGACCCCACGCGGGTCTCTTCTACATTTCGTAAACGATTCGCTTTGGCCGCCCATCCGCCGCCCGGGAGCGTCGCAGAAGCCTGTTTTTCGACGCCTCCAGCTTTTCATGCGCAAGCATCATACGCTGGAGGGCGCGGTCACGCTCCATATAAAGCCTGCGCAACCGCGACTGCGGCGCGCCGATCCGCCAATATCCATGACCGACGACGTCCGGCACCAATTCGGCGGCAGCGCTCAGCGCCTCCAGCCACGCCCGGTCCGCTTTCAGGTATCGGGCGTAAGATGCGATATAAACGCGTCTGCGAACTGTCAGGTTTGCATGCATGACGACCCCCGTTCTCTGGCGTCAATGTGTCTTGCCTTTTCAGCATAGCATAACGGGCGTGGATTGTCTCTGCCCCCGCAGGCCCTGCCGTGATCTGCGTAGCAAATCCCCCAGCGTGATGAGTTGACAAAGATCAAAGCGGAAGGACCGGGGCGGCAATATGATCCCGGAAACCATAAAGGAGAATTCCCCCGATGGCTCGGACATCAAAACAAGCCGACAGCCCCAAGACAGCAGACGACATCATAGCCAAGATGCAGAAAGAGGGCCTTGGCAACCTCGCGGAACTCAACACAGCCGTGCTGGAAAGCTTCGGGGACATGAGCACCGAGATGGCCAAATTCATAGCTCAACGCATCGAGGAAGACGTGCGTGTCCAGCATGAACTGTTGCACTGCAAAAGCCTCAACGAAGCGCAGCAAATTCAGATGAATTTTCTCGAACAGGCTTTCAGGCAATACCAGGAAGGCGCAGCGCGGATGCTGGACATCGGCACTCACGCCCTGGAGACGCAAACTGAAAAATAGACGGAAGTCCCGGCTGATCTTTCAGGGGTCGCGGCAGCCCAATACCTTGTTTCCGCACAGCGGTGGCTGTTCTGTCATGTCGGCTTTGGCACCGCTTACCTCCTTGCAGCCCGCCGAGACGCCGCCGCCTGTCACTCCAGCTTGACGAAACGGTAAAGAGCAATGGAAGCAAAAGACCATTACAAGGTTCTGGGCGTCGCGCGCGACGCCAGTGCGGACGAGATCAAGCGTGCCTTTCGAAAGATGGCGCGCAAGTATCATCCGGATGTCGCCTCAGGCTCTGAAGCCGAAGCGCACTTCAAGGAAATTAATGCCGCCTACGATGTGCTTAAGGACCCGGAGAAGCGAGCGGAATACGACAATCCATCGCCTCAGGGTCACCCGGGCGGCGCTGGTTTCCAACCGCCGCCCGACTGGGAAAGCGGGTTCGGCTTCTCCCACCCGGGAGGCGGCAGAGAAGAGCACTTCGAAGATATTTTCGGAACATTCTTTCGAGACAGCGCCCGCCGGTCGGATCGTCATGCCGGAATGCGCGCGCCGGACCAACATGCCAAGATCGAGTTGAACATCGAAGATTCCTATCGTGGGGCCACCCGTGTTCTGACGTTCCGCAGCCCGCAGCTAGCGCCGGACGGCTCCGTGCAGTGGGAAAAGCGGGACGTCAGCGTGCGGATCCCCAAGGGGGTAAGCGAAGGTCAGAACATTCGCCTGAAGGGTCAGGGGCTTTCCGCTGCGCCCGGTGAGCCCTCGAGTGATCTTTATCTTGAAGTCCTCTTCGCACCGCATCCAATATTTCGTGCCGAAGGGCGCGATCTCTATCTCGATCTGCCCGTGACCCCGTGGGAAGCGGCCTTGGGCCAGAAAGTCGTGCTGCCAACACCCGACGGAAAGGTTGACCTGAAGCTTCCGGAAAATGCACGCTCGGGCCAGAAGATGCGGCTGAAGGGCAAAGGACTGCCGGGAAAACCGCCCGGCGACATCTACGCGACGCTCAAGATCGTGAACCCGAAAGCCAGCACAGCCGAGGCACGGCAGTTTTTTGAAACCATGGCGCGGGAAATGCCATTCAACCCGCGCGCGGGCATGGGGGGATAGCACTATGACGGACGAACAGACGATGGCCGAAGTGGTAAGCACCCTTTCGCTGCGAGAATTGTGCCGCTTCTGCCATGCAGAAGAGAGATGGGTCGTGGATCTCGTATCCTATGGCGTTCTGGACCCGGAGGGCAGATCCCCGAACGAATGGCGTTTTCAGGGCGCAAATATTCCACGTGCCAAGAAGGCAAAACGGCTCCAGCGTGATCTCGGGATCAATATCGCGGGCATTGCGATGGTGCTTGATCTGCTCGAGGAACGCGACGCTTTGCTGCGTCGGATCAGCCTGACCGAAAGGAGTTAGGCATGTGCTGGAGCCCCGGAGCGTCAGCGGTAGTTTTCGCATCCGGGGCGGTTGCCACAGTGGTGACCGCACGGCGGGGCGAACCCGCGGCAATCTGGGGCACACTGGCCTATTTCACCGCAATGGAAGCCCTGCAGGTCGTGGGCTATGCGGTTGTCGATGAGTGCGCAACGACGGCGAACAGGAGCGTTACGCTCCTGTCCTATCTTCACATCGCGTTTCAGCCCCTCGTCATCAACTTGTTCGGATTGCAGCTGGTACCCGATGCCGTGCGGGTAAAGGCGACCAAATGGGTTCTGGGGGCCTGCGCGGTGACCGTCACGATCATGCTGGCGCAACTGCTGCCTCTGGACATGCTGGGCAGTTGCCGGCCCGGCGCCCCGCTCTGCGGGGAGATGTTCTGCACAGCGTCAGGCAACTGGCATATCGCGTGGAATGTGCCCTACAACGGGCTGTTCGTGCCGCTTGAAACCTTCGTCGGTACGAATTTCGGGTTTCCCGCCTACATGCTGGCGATCTTCGTACTGCCGCTATTTTACGGCGCCTGGCGCTTCGTGCTGCTTCATCTCTTCGCGGGGCCAGTCCTCGCGTCGTTTCTGACAGACAACCCCAACGAGATGCCCGCCGTCTGGTGCCTGCTATCCATCGCCATCGCATGTATCTGCCTGAGCCCTGCCATTCGCCGCACCGTTTCCGCAAGATCGTGGTGGGGTGTAACGATCTAGCCCCCGTGAGAAAGGACCCACCCATGCAGGCAATGGTATTCGACGGCACCCATCCGCGGCTGCAGTTGCAC
>JBFFFS010000006.1:0-25507 GCA_041557855.1 Roseobacter sp.
AACATGAGCTACGTGAAAACAGCGATTCTGATGGCCGCAATGACGGCTTTGTTCATGGGGTTGGGTTATTTGCTCGCCGGGTCCGGCGGTATGATTTTCGCGCTGTTCATGGCCGCCGGGATGAACGCCTTTACCTGGTGGAATTCTGACAAGATGGTATTGCGCATGCACAATGCGCAACCTGTACCAGCAGGTGACCGGCTGGGGCTGTCAAGCATGGTTGCGGATTTGGCGAGGAGCGCAGGCATGCCGGTGCCGGCGGTGTACCTGATCGAAACGGATCAGCCGAACGCCTTCGCGACCGGGCGCAATCCCGAAAATGCCGCCGTGGCCGTGACCAGCGGACTGATGCGCACCCTGTCACGCGAAGAACTGGCGGGTGTAATCGCGCATGAACTGGCGCACATCCGAAACCACGACACCGCGATCATGACCGTTGCCGCCACCTTCGCCGGGGCGATCACGATGCTTGCGAATTTCGCGATGTTCTTTGGCGGGCGACGGGAAAATGGCGTTGGGCTGATTGGCACGCTGGCGCTGATGTTCCTCGCGCCCATGGCTGCGGCATTGGTGCAAATGGCAATCAGCCGCACGCGGGAATACGCCGCCGACAGGACGGGTGCTGAAATATGCGGTCAACCGCTTGCTCTGGCCTCCGCTCTTCAGCGCATTCAGCAGGGGGCGTCACGTATCGACAATATCGCGGCTGAGCGAAATCCAGCGACGGCGCATATGTTCATCATCAACCCGCTGCATATGCACAAGCACGACAATCTATTCTCGACGCACCCGGCGACGGAAAACCGGATTGCTGCGCTCAGGCAACTTGCATCGGAGGCGTCGTATCGCTCTTCTTCCATTCCGAAAATGGGGCGCGGCGATAGATCTAAACCGGGACCATGGAGCTAGCTGTGCAACTGACCGGGATCAAAAGCCGCCGGGCGAGCTGAATTTTTCGAAGAAAATGCACGAAGGTCATTCCGGGCAGTGCTTACGTCAGAGACGGGTCAGCACAATGCCTGTCACGATAAGAACCGCGGCGATCACCTTGCCCCGGTCCATTCGGTCACCGAACAAAAGCCATCCCAGCAAAACCGCAAAGAGGATCGAGGTTTCGCGCAACGCCGCAACAAGCGCCAAGGGGGCGACGGTCATGCCCCAGACCGCAATCGCGTAGGCCGCGAAACTTGCCGCTGCCGCCACCATGCCGAGAAACCAGTCCTTCCCGCTGGCCCGGATTACCGCGACACCTTTGAGTGCAATGGCTGCCGGGGTGTAAAAGCAGGCCGACAGGATCATCAGCCAGCCGACATATTGCAGCGGATCGCCCGCGACCCGTGCGCCAAGACCGTCAGCCAGCGTGTACCCCGCCGTGGCGAGGGCCGATCCGAAGGCAAAGGGCAGCAGACGCCGCGACTCGCCATTGGAAAAGACACCCCGTGCCATGAAGGTGATTCCGAGGCCGAGCACAAAAATTCCCAGGTAATCCACCCCCCTCATCGGTTCCGAAAGAAACACGAGGCTGACCAGCATCACCATTAGAGGTGCCGCGCCGCGCGCGATCGGATAAACACGGCTGAGATCTCCCTGCTCATAGGCGAAGGCCAAAAAGAGCTGATAGGCCATGTGGATCAGTCCCGAGGCAAAGAGCCACGGCCACACATCGGGCGCCGGGAACGGTTTGTTAAAGGCGACCACGATGCCGATCAGGGCGTGCCCGACGGATAGAAGAAACATCGAGGTCTGTTTTGACAGGCCCGTCTTGATGATGGCGTTCCAGCCCGCATGCAGCAGGGCCGCGCCGAGGACGGCCAGAAATACGCCGAAAGGCAAGCTTGTCACTTATCGATATTCCATTTGTGCTGGGCTAAGTCGGCCTGTCGCGTGTGAAAACCTGGAAGACGGATCGCCTTATTCGAGCGTGTGAAGTACTGGTGAATACTAGGAACAAGAAAGCGGTTGATGAACAAGCAAAAGCTTTCGCCAGCGGAGTGGGGAGAACACTATGCCAGACGAAATCGTGCTTCTTGGCACCAAGGGTGGGCCTGCTGTACGGCAAGGGAATGCCATGCCCACGTCTTCGCTGCTGCGGCTGGGCGGGCGGACGATCCTGATCGATTGCGGCATAGGCGTATCCCGTAGCATCATTGAAGCCGGAACCTCGCTTTTGGACATCGACGCGATCTTCATCACGCATTTACATTCAGACCACGTGATGGAGTTGGGGCCCCTGATCTACACGGCCTGGACCACTGGCCTCAGCCGCTCCATTCCCGTTTATGGCCCTGAAGGCACCGCCGCGTACTGGGACAACTTCCTTCGGGCCATGGCGTTTGATCATGCCATCCGGATAGCTGACGAGGGGCGACCGGATATTGCCAAGCTCGTTGAATTGCATGTCATCGGTGAGGGTTTCGAGGCTGCGATAGACGGCCTTTCAGTGACGGCATTGCGTGTCGATCATCCACCGGTCACCGAGTGTTATGCCTTGCGCTTCGAACATGAAGGCAAAAGCGCAGCTTTCTCCGCCGACACGTGCTATTTTCCGCCCCTCGGCTCATTCGCCGCCGGAGCGGACATCCTCGTCCACGAGGCGATGCTGACCAAGGGGGTCGAAAATCTGATTGCGCGAACGCCTTCGGCCGACCGCCTGCGCGAACACCTGATGGCTTCGCATACGCCAGCGGATGATGTGGGACGCATCGCTGCCGCAAGCGGCGTGGGCAAACTGGTACTCAATCATCTCATTCCTGCGGACGACCCGGAATTCGGAGAAGTGGATTGGATCGCCGAAGTGACGAAGACGTGGAACGGCACCGTGATCGTTGGACAGGACGGTCTCAGAATAAACTTCGACAGGGTGGTGTGATTGTAATGCCGATATCTGCGGGTTTTCTCACACAAACACTTGCAGACAGCGCCAATTTAAATTCACATCAACGGTTAACTGCCCTGGTAAAATGGAGATCGACATGGCTGGTAAGTTTGAACTTTACAAAGATAAAGCAGGTGAGTTTCGCTTTCGTCTGAAGGCAGGCAATGGTGAGATCATTCTTGCAAGCGAAGGCTACAAGCAAAAAGCCAGCGCAATGAAAGGCATCGAGTCCGTTCGCAAGAATGCAGCGATTGATGGCCGGTTCGAGCGCAAAGAAACCAGCGCAGGCAAGCCAAGGTTCAATCTCAAGGCCTCGAATGGTCAGGTCATCGGCACCTCGGAGACATACAGCAGCGAGAGCGCGCGTGATAACGGGATCGCTTCCGTCCAGAAGAATGCGCCGGACGCCAAGTTCAGCGATCTGACGGCCTGATCGGCGAGCACCGTTCGCTTGGTGGCGGCGGCTTCTTTCAGGAAGCCGCCTTGCCAGATGCCCAGGCAACGATTTGCGGTGCTGAGATTGCGCCGGACTGCCGCTTTATCTCGTGGCCGTTCTTGAACGCAATGAGCAGCGGAATCCCGCGTATTCCGTAGCGTTGCCCCGTTTGCGGGAAGGCTTCGGTATCCACCTTTGCAAACCGCGCCTTGCCCGCGAGCGTCTGCGCAGCCTTTGCAAACTCTGGCGCCATCATCCGGCACGGCCCGCACCATGCGGCCCAAAAATCAACGATGAGGGGCAATTCGTCCAGCGCCTGCGCTTTTTTTGAGGATTTCGAACGAAATCTCCGTGGGCTCGCTTTTTATAAGGGACGCGCCACAGGTTACGCATTTTGGACGTGCTCCAATCTTTGCCTCATCAACCCGGTTGCCCTGTCCGCAGGCCAGACATGCAAGTTTTATTGTCATCGCAAACCTCGTGTTTGGTTACAGACTAAGCAACAGCTGCCGTTCACTGCAATGACAGAGGTGCAATCCAGGTTGCGTTGATCCGAAGTGCCCGGCCCCGTTCAGGCGTTCACAAGTTCATAGCTGGCAAGACTATCGTGCACAGCTCCCTCAGGGCGGAGTGTCGATTGGTAAAGCTGGAAACGGGTTACCGCGAAAGACGATCCTCGAAAAGAAGCTTGCGCATCTAGGTAGTCCCGGACCTGACCCAGATCGAAGGCTGACACGAACTTTGGCAAGCGCGTAATCGTGACATGCGGACGAAACCGCCGTTTCTCGAATTCCAGACCCGCATGTCTCAATGCGCGGTTTATGCGCCGTTCCAGGTCAAAAAGTTGGTCGCATGGTGCCACATCTGCAAAAACCACATGTGGTGCGCGCTTCCCGAATGTACCGACACTCGCAAGCCGTAGATCGAAGGCGGGCGCGTGTAGTTCGGACAGCGCCTGATGAGCGTCTTCAACAGCCTCATCGCGCTGCTCTCCAAGAAAGCTTAAGGTGAGATGGAGGTTATCTACCGGCACCAGCCGTCCGACAACCAGTGACCGTTGCAGTGCCGTCAGTTCAGAACGAACATTCTCGGGCAAGTCAATCGCAACAAAAACCCGCATGCATGCACCTGCTCCAACCTAGCTGCCCGCCTTCCTGTTGAAAGCGGTACAAAGCGCTCCAGACACATTCATACTGCACAATCCCAGCCAATTTACGAGCCAGTCGCAATGCGAATTTCGCGCCCGCGTCAATCTTGAACAGGGTTCGTCTGATGGCCGCCTGGTCCGCCCAGCAGAAAACTGAACAGTTGCCCAGGCACCGGGTCAAACGGGAAAATTCTCTTCGTCTTCGTCGTCTGCGCCTTCGCTTCGGTCGTCAAGCCAATCCTCTGCGGCCTGTTTCTCGGAAAGTGGGAAACCCTTGATCTCAAGCGATGGGAAAACCGCCCCCTCGATTTCTGCGGCCGTGCGAATCCAGACAGCATCCGAGAGTACTGCGCATTTGTGGAATTTGCCGATGAGGCTGAACAACTTCGGCATCTGCTGGAGTTCGACCGCCATTGCGCCCATCGTCGGCATTTCAAAATCCAAAATCGTGTAGAGCAACTTCCCATGCGTGATGTCTTCCGACTTCCCGATGAGATCGTCGAGGGCGGCACGCATCTCATCCGTGCCCAGTGCTCCGGAAAGCTCGATATCCAATCGGTTATCCGATGGCTTTGAAATGTTGAGCATTTTCTAAATCCTTTTGCAGGTTCCTGTGTACGATCCGCAGTGTCTCCGAGCGACGGCTCGCGCTACGAGAAACGTTTACGCATATCTGATCAACGCGGGTTGATAACCTTCGTTCCGAGACGTTGATTTGCATCTTTGAACCGCGCAGCCAGCCAGAACATCATCGCGGAAACACAAATAGCGGCGAATGCAATAGCCCAGCCAAGAGCGACCAATCCCGAGCCGGGCCAGAAGATCAGAAACAACCCAATGAGCAGCCCTGCAAAGCCAGCATTCCGGGCTGTCACACGCTCAGGGTCCCATGCGGGCATTCGACGCCACGCCAGCAAGGAACCAGCTCCGGAAATCAGAGCGAATGTACCCAACAGAGCGAAGGCGAAGCGCGCAGTGCCTTCAGGCCAAATCAGCAGTACCAAGCCGATCACAATGGCGCCAAGGCCGACACCGCCGGCTGCGCCCCTGCGTCCGAGACCAAACAGTGTCAGACCACCATCGACAAGCAGGATCAGGCCCACAAGTTGCAGCAATAGTGCGATGCTGCCAGTAGGCCAGAAAAGGGCGGCAACACCAACAAGCGCAGCCAGAATTCCGCGCAAAAGAAAGGTCCACCAAAGACTGCCGAGTCTGTCGCTGAGAGCCTCGCGGGCTTCGAGCCGATCGTCCTCCACGATCTCTGAGTGCGGTGTTTCTGGCTCGTTCATCTGTTTTCCTTTGCGGCAACGGTCACACTTTAAACCAGGGACAAGGCCAAGTCTCCATAAAGGCAGCCGGTTGTTCCGAACACTTAATCAGCCGACCTGACCTTTGCTATATCTCGTCGCGCATCCCGCACGATGACCCAGGACGAATGGAGAAACAGCCCGGCAATCGCAAAGGCGACGATGAGATCAGGCCAGGCAGAACCGGTGAGCCCGACGAATAAAGCCGCGAAGACGACTGCCGCGTTCCCAATGGCATCGTTGCGCGAAAATAGCCAGACGGCACGCACGTTCGCATCTCCAGCGCGGTGCGGGACCAGTACCAAAGCCGCCGCGACGTTCACCATAAGTGCCACGATGGCGATCACACCCATCATTTCCGCTTCAACTGTTTGCTGTGCAAACACGCGCCAGATTGTGTTGCCGATCACACCGACACCGAGAATGCCAAGAAACACCCCTTGAATTAACGCAGAGCGGGCCCGCCACAGCAGGCTCCACCCAATCGCCAGCACCCCGAGGAGCGTAATCAGCCCGTCGCCCAGAAAGTCGAGCGCGTCTGCCTTCAAAGCCTGAGACCCGGCCAGGAAACCACCGATCATTTCGATGACACCGTAGCCCACGTTCAGGGAAATGACGATCCAGAGGGCGCGCCGGTAACCTGCGGTCACATGGGTTTTGGCCTGCTGCGACTCTTTGGACGACGCGGCGGTTGCCATGGGGACGAGGTGGTACCCTGCCTCTGCGACCGCCTTTTCAACGGCCGTTATGCGTTCGTCATCCCGCCCTACATCGAGAGTGAGGATTTGAGATGCCGTGGAAATCTGCAGGTGATCGATACCCGCCGAACGGACGGCTTTTTCGATTTTACGCGCGCAAGAAGGACAGTCCATGCCGGTCACGCGATATCTGACGGCCGATCTCAAGAGCAGTCTCTCCTCTCGATGGGCACTGAAAAACCTTGGGCAAAATCCGCGAGCGTCACTGTCCGCCGAACTGATCCCATGCGTCCAGAGCCTGAGCCGCGTACATTAAGGACGGCCCGCCGCCCATGTAAATCGCAACTCCGAGCATCTCCTCGAACTCCCGGCGCGTCGTACCAAGCTTGACGAGGCTTTTTGTATGAAAGCCAATGCATCCATCACAGCGCAACGCAATCGCAATGCCCATGGCGATCAGCTCTTTGGTCTTTTCGTCCAAGGCGGCATCCGCCGTTGCGCCCTGAGCCATCGCGGAGAACCCCTTCATCGTGTCGGGGATGCCCTTTCTCAATTGACCGATTTGTTTGGAAATCCCGTCGGTCAGTTCGGGGTACGACGTAGTACTCATTTCTTGCACCCTTATTGGTTTCATCGGGTTGAGCTTTATCACCAGTGTCAAAAAGTCGAATTGAGTTGGATCAAAACGCTATCATGCGCGCAGTAAGACCATTTGACCAAACACAGCGAGGACGACTCCAGCAGTTACCCTGGCATCAGACTCAGTCGAGAACGATAATACCCGAATGTTTTTGCTTGTGTTCCGGTTCGACGTGGATGGTGATTTTCGCCCCCTCGACAGCCTCCCTTAGTGCGGCTTCGACACGGTCGCAAATCTCGTGGGCGTCAAATACGGTCGTTTCACCGGGTACAATCAGGTGAAAGTCGATGAAGGTTGCTTGACCAGCATGCCGCGTCCTCAGGTCGTGCGCCTCCACAGCACCGCCCGCCTCCTTTGCGATGATGTCGCGCACCAGATTCAGCGTATCCTGCGAGACGGCTTCATCCATCAGACCGCTCAAAGACTCGCGTACCACCCTGAAACCCGACCAGAGAATATTGACCGCAACAACCGCCGCCATTAGCGGATCCAGTATCCACCATCCGGTGACAACGGCGAGGAGCACTCCAAGCGCAACGCCAGCCGAGGTGACCACATCCGTGAAAAGGTGTCTGCCGTCCGCTACGAGAGCCGGAGAGCGCGCGGCGCGGCCACGACTGATGAGCACCCATGCCCATACGGCGTTGATCACCGTTGCCGCCCCGTTTACGAGCACACCCTCGATTGGGAAATCCATCGCCCTCGGGGACAAGAAGCCCAAATATGCTTCGCGCAGGATCAGCAGCGCTGCGACGATGATCATCACTCCTTCCAGAACAGCACTGAAGAATTCGGCCTTGTGATGACCATAAGGGTGAGAGGCGTCCGCTGGTCTGGCTGCAATTCGGATGGCGATGAAAGCCGCGATGGCAGTCGCCACGTTTACCGTGCTTTCGAGGGCATCCGCGAGCAGAGCCACCGAACCCGTCAGCCACCAAGCGAGCGTTTTGATACCCAGCACGAGAGCGCCTATGAAGATGCTGGCAATGGCGATCCGGACGGTTGCGGACATCAACTCCCCCAAAAGCGGTAGATGGACTGGTTATCTGCGTCGCAGGGCTCGTGCAAGCGCCGTATCGTTTGAAGTCGAACGCGATAATGCCTCCTTTGATATTTTGACCATGGCCTCGATGTCGCGTCAGATGCAGGAGCGCGCCAGCAGGTGGTATGAGGCTCCGCCGTGCGGGCACTGCGGGTTGAGAAAACCGGTCCGCTCCCACGCCCACCTGACGCCGCAGTGCTCCACCGAAAGATGACTTTCTTACGTGGGACAAGTACAATGGCGGCAGCCAGCAATATGGGGCCAGCCAGATGAAACCGACATTTTTGTTCAGTTTAACGGGCATTTTTTTCGCATTGGCGCATTCTGTGCTCGCTGATGATTTTGAAATTCGAATTCTGGGCGGATCAATTCAACTCGGGGGTGAGATCACCTTGACCGTAAAGGATGCAGACAAGACCGTTCCGCCGGATGCGAGCTGCGCACTGGAGATCCCAAGCCCGTATTCATCCCACCTGGAAGTCTTGTCGGCAGAGTGTTCGGCCTTCCGAGTGCAACAGGGCATGGAACCGCTACTGGACGATGGCGGTTACGCGCTCCCTTCCGCGCAGGTGCCCTTTGAAATTGTTGTACAGTCGGAAGACGGGTCGGAAGCCGGACGCGCTGCCAGCATTTACCCTTACAATAACCAATTCAGTGAGCTGCGCGTATTGATCAAGGATATCCGTAACCCGGTCTCCGCCGGGCAGTCTTTTGAAGCGATTGTTCTCGGTGCCGGGCAACCGATCGCGGACAGTCTCTATTGCAGGTGGAACACTTATGGCCCGGTACGTTTCGAGCCGACCTCCCGGAATGAATGCGTCGGTCGTATAACCGCCCTGCCCCCGGATGGCCGGGATGGCGACATGGACGTGGTGATCGTGAATCTGACGGACATGCACGCGGTGGGATACGCAATTGCTAAAATTCTGGTGAAGTAGTCCGAGCGACTAAAACGCAAGCGCCGGTCCAGCATCTCATTGCGGCGCGCGGCGACAACTGCACGACAGAACGCAATCCTACGTGCTGCGCGACGGAACCCGCGCGATCACAGAGAGTTTGACGAGGATCAAGGTCATAGAAATGCCAACCGTTACCCTCGATGCAATCAGGGTCGGAGAAGATAGATGAAAAAGGCCAGTGCGTTATTGGCTGCCAGCCTGACCGGTCTGGTAATGATAACGATGTCTGCAACTCAACTTGCCGCTGCGGGCTTTGAGAATTTTGGCCGCGCTGGTGCCTGGCACGTATCGGGACAGCAGGGCCAGTGCGAGATTGGGAGAGGTCTTGAAGCGGGCCAGATGGAATTTGTGTTATCCAGGGACGGGACCGTCATCACCCTTCAAAGTCTTACCTGGACCAGGATGCGCCAGCCGCGTTCAAACATGTTCAAGGTAACTGTTTACTTTGACAATAAAAAATTCGTCCGGGCCGATGCCCTCGTCATCGCGCAGGGCCGTGCCTTTCAGATTTTCTTCCTGGATGCGTCAAACCCGAAACGCCAAAGACAATTCTGGCAAACACTCGCCCGATCAAAGGAAATGTCGGTGGCGGTACCGTTCCAGTCAAATCGGTTGCGCTTCAGCGTATCCGGGATCTCCGGGGCATACGGAATTTTCCCCAAATGCGCTAAACGATATCTCAAGGGCGTCCCATTACCTTTTTGACGAATTAAATCCGCGAAGGGATCGAAGCGCACATGCGCTGCCCGCCGGATTCCCCGTACCAAAGGGCTGAGCGCTTTGCGGATGAAAGAGGCAGGAAAGCCGTTCGATACGCGAAAGGTGTTAGGGCCAGAAACTCGCACCTTTTAAAACTTAGTGACGTCGCAGACCAGGACTGCCACCCCCGGATAATTGGGTTATTGTCGGCGCATAGGCTCGGTCACTGCCTGAACAAGGCTGATCGTGCACGATCGTTATTCTGGCAATCGGCTGGCCACTGCCGATCACATTTTGCGTTTCGTAGTTCAGTTGCGAAATTCAGGCGGCAAAGACACCCGGATCAACTTGGTCGACCGGCGTGATAACGTCTGCCGGGATGTTCAGCTTCTCTGCCGCACGCCGGATCGCGTCAGCGTCAGGTGCTTCGTAAAGGCAATAGGTTTTTCTTTTGTCCGCGCTCAGAAATGAGAAAATCCACTCGACTCCTTCGGTGTCATTGATTTGTTTGACGTGAAGCTTGTCGTCGTCCGACAGTTGAAGCTGTTCGGCAAAATTACGTTCAATGATAAATCTTGGCATCAATTCTTACCCCTGTTGCCGCGGAGTATCAGTGACCCGCGTCGCTCAATCTCTTCTGCAGGGCGACCATACCATATTTCTGAGCGGTTTCCATGGCCTCGGCTGCCAAAAGGTTTGTCAGATCAGCATCCTCGGCGCGACCTCTCATATGCAGGGCGCGCGCATAGTCTGCCTTCGAATGCGCGAGGCATGGCGCCGATCTCATCGCTGCATCGACCTCCAGCGCACTTTCAAAATGCTTCTCCATCGAGGCCCAATCGCCGCTTAAGGCCGCGAGCGACCCCAGACGACGGTCTGCAGCCCCATGGCAGACTGTGGCAACACCAATGGTGATGGTCATACGCTTGTAGGGTAGCAAACGCTTGTAAATCGTCTCACCCATTTCTCGGTCGCCGATCATGATGGCGGTGTCCGCAAGATAGCCAAGCGTTGCGCTGTACTTGGCATCGAAAGGCAGATCGAAGCCATCAGACGCCATCTCGGACATCATCCGTCTGGCGGGATCAAGATGGCCAAGCTCTGCAGCGATGAGCGCAAAACCAGGCTTCCAGCTTCGGTCACCGCCCCCCTCATCGAGCAGGCGCTTGATAACTGGAGCAACCTCCGCAAGCCGTCCCTGCTCACGGCGGATCGTGAACATCTGCACGCCATAGAGTCCTTCAACATGGCTGCCATGCGTACGGACCCCTAAATTCAAAGCGTCTTTGGCCAGTTTTTCGGCTTCGGAGTAATCTCCATCGAGAATAGCCATCATTGCGCGCCCATGCAGCCAGACCCAATCCATATGCATGTGCTGGCGAACAGCGCCAACATTCTTAAGACGGCGCAGGGCGTCTTCCATGAGATCACGGTCACCCATCTCAGCTGCAACATATGCCGCGATTGCCCCGGCACGCCCACGGTCCGCGTCGTCGCTTAATTCTGCAAGCTCCAGAAGTTTGCTCACACGCTCTCGCCAGCTTGAGACCTCTTCCTCGTCCCTGACAACCACGGGCGCCAGAAACCGCGACATCAGCTGATTGAAGAAAGCCCTGTTATCATTAAGATCACGGGCCATTTTTTCTGCTTCTCGGCCGTAGCGGGTGCTGGCTTCGAAATCACCGTTCATCATGTGTCCACGCGCCAGATGCGCCAACAGACGGCACCTCAACCCGGAATCGTCCGAACGATCGTCATCAAGGGCTTCTTTACACAAGGCAATTGCCGGGGCGGGGCCGTCTCCGGACAACATGACGCTGTCCATATAGCTCATGGCGGCATTTGCGAAAATTTCGGGATCGTCCAGAGACCGCGCCTCTTCTGCAGCCTGCCAAGCCGCCTTGAGCGCCAGTTGAAGGTTGCCTGCCTGTGTCTGCGCCTCGGAAAGAAGGATGCGGGACTTTACCAACTCAGGGGTTGCCTGTGCCTCCCCCACCGTTTTCTCGGCAACCGCCAGCGCTTCCTTCGCATGACTTACAGCTTCGTAGGTGGCAGATCTTTCAAGCGCACGCCGGGTTGCCGCAGTCCAGCTAGCTAGGGCGTCTTCGTATGCGCCCGCTTCGGTGTAGTGACGCGCTAACAGCTCCGGCTCCCGATCAACGTCGTCTGAGCGCAGCTTTTCGAGCGCGAGAGCGACCTTGCCGTGCAGATCACGCCTTTTGCGTCGCAGTATCGCCTGATAGGCGGCATCCTGAATGAGAGCGTGGCGAAAGGTGAAAGCCCCCGCCTCGCGGCTACTTTCATAGATGATGTTGGCGCGCCGAAGCTCGACTAGCGCGCTACTTAACTCGCTTTCGCTCAGATTGGCTACATTGGCCAGAATATCGGTTTCAAAATCGCGTCCTATAACGGAAGCCACGAGCGCAACGGTGCGTGAACTGCGCGACACACGCTCAAGCCGGGCGAGCAGCACTCCTTGCAGGCTGTTCGGTATCGCATCCTCCAAGGTTCCGCCATTCTTGTCGAAAATTGCACGCGCCAGCTCTTCTACAAAAAGCGGCACTCCATCAGTGCGGTCCACCAGATCATCTATCAGGCTGGCTTCGAAAGGACGGCGCAGTATATTCCGGATTAGTTGGCTGACGTGGTCACCGCTCAAGCGTCCAAGCCTCAGTGTCGAGACATGCGGATGCACTGTTGCCCAGTCGCAGGTCCATTCGGGACGATGCGTCAGAACCATCATCACCGGCATATCTCCGCAAAGCTCCGCGATGCGTTCAAAGGTCTCCAGGCTCGACGGGTCAATCCAGTGCGCGTCCTCAACGATCATCAACAGCGGAAAACGGGCAGCACGCTCCACCACCGATCGTGTAAGAGTTTCAGTGATCCGATGTTTTAGCGCCTGAGGCTCCAGCGTACTGCGGATATCTGCATCCCCCGCATCGACACCGAGAAGTGCCGCATAGATCGGTGCATCGACCTCAGTTTCTAGAAAGTGCTTCTCTGCAATCGCCCGGATACGCTCAAAATTGGTTTCCGGATTATCGGCTCGTGACAGTCCGGCTGCATGGGAGAGGCGCTCTATAATTGGGTGGAAGGCAGAGTTGGTGTGATAGGGTGCACACTGAAACCGCAGCAATTCGCCCACGCCATCGCCCAGCTGGTCAACGATTGCCTGTGCGATCCGGGACTTGCCGATGCCAGCCTCTCCCGACAGCAGAACGACTTGACCATGTCCCGCGATCGCCATTTCCCAACTGCGCGTAAGCAAAGCCATCTCTTCATCACGGCCTACCAACGGCGTGTCCGCGATACCACGCATCGCCTCGAAACGCGTTTCCAGCGCACGTTCCCCCGTGACCAGAAAAACATGCTGCGGCTTATCGAAACCCTTCAGCCTACGTGGGCCCATATCGTCGAGGTCAAACCCCAAGCCAATCAGTTTCCGGGTCTCGTCCGAGATCGCCACGGTGCCGGTACTGGCTTCAGCCTGAATTCTGGCGGCAAGATTCACCACTGAGCCAACCAGCGCATCATCCTCACGCATCTGTGCACCAATAAGATCGCCAACGATAACCGACCCGGAGGCAATTCCCACGCGCAAACCATATTGTTCTTTGGCAGCGTGGGGCATCGATTTCACGGCATCGATGATTGCAAGAGCGGATTTGACGGCCCGATCAGCGTGGTCTTCAAAGGCTTTGGGCCAGCCGAAATGTGCAAGAACACCATCGCCCATGAATTTCGCGATTTGTCCTCCAAATCGAGTGACCTCGCTGGTGACGGCATCCTGATATTCCTTCAGCAAATCGCGCATGTCCTCAGGATCAAGCCGCTCGGCCAGTTCGGTCGATCCCGCAATATCGATGAAAATGACGCTCAGATGCCGATGTTCGGCTTCGTTATCCACGCGCCCGACGCTGTCTGACGCCGCCAATCCTGAGAGCGCATTTTTATCGGAGGCCAAACCCTCAGTGCCTTCTCCGATGGCGGCATCCCTGGCAAGCGCCGCCGTGAAGATCCGGCGGTGGCCAAGCGACAGGCCAAGCTCCCGCAAATCCTCTTCGCTCAGATGCGGGAGCGCGCGCATGTCCACGTCATTCTGACGGAAGACGTCGCAGTATTTTCCCAAGCCGTTGGCAAGCAACCACTTATCAGCATCAGTTTCCATAGCGCTTAACATGCGCGCCTGCCGCGACCAGTGCAATGCGCAATTCCGCTGAGCGCTCGGGTTCATGATGGCCCGGTTCGTGACACTTGACGTCATGATCCGGCAAAGCCCTAGGACCTTTCGAATTGAGCAACGCCTTAAAGAAGTTCGAGCCAAGCGACGCCTTGGATCGCAGCAAACTGTCAGCCCCTTCACACGCAGCAATAGCCTACTCGCATCGCCAAGTCGTTCGCCGCATGCCTTTGCAAAGGACAAACACAGGCAAAGGGGTCTTATTGGGATGCAACACGCGATATAGATACGCGCGAGGCAAACACCCAGGCGAGCCGGTTAGAAAGCCGGTGGCATATCCCACCTGCTTGCAAAGGTCCGCGGCAAGTACCCTTTGCTGCCACCCTGCCCCTACAGCCAGGGCCGTTATCACAGCAGAAGGTGTACGATCAAACCTTTGGCTCGGTTATCTTAACGTAATCAGAAGGTTCGCGGTGCAGCGCAAAGTTGAACACATTGGCGCGGATTTCGGCGCAGCGGTCGAGGTCGATCTCGGCGCATATCACCTCGTCGCCTACCGTTGCCGCCTTTGCAAGCACCTCGCCTGTCGGGGCCACGATCATGCTGCCGCCGATCAGGTCGCAACCTTCCTCCCTGCCGGCCTTGGCCACCGAAATGGCCCAAAGGCCATTCTGGTAGCATCCAGCCTGAATGGACAGTTCATTGTGAAAATATTGCAAGTGATCGTGTTCGGGTGCCGGCGGATAGTGCAGCGGCGTGTTGTAGCCCAGAACGACCAGTTCCGCCCCTTTCAATCCCAGAACGCGCCAGGTTTCGGGCCAGCGCCGGTCATTGCAGATGCAGATGCCCGTCTTGCCACCGAAAGCATCGAAGACGCCAAAGCCCATGTCGCCTTTTTCGAAATAGTATTTCTCAAGATGCTGGAAGGGTCGCCAAGGCTCGTGCTCGCGGTGGCCGGGAAGATGGATCTTGCGGTATTTCCCGACGATTTCACCCTCTTCGGACACGATGATTGCGGTGTTGTAATGATGACCGTCTTCGGTCAGCTCCGCGTAGCCAAGGTGAAACCCGATCCCAAGTTCCTTGGACAGGGCGAAAAGCGGTGCCACATCCTCGTTCGGCATGGCTGTCTCGAACCACTGATCGATCTCGGCAGGCGCGGTCAGGTACCAGCGGGGAAAGAAGGTGGTGAGGGCAAGTTCCGGGAACACCACGAGGCTGGCCCCCCGGGCATGGGCTTTGCGCATCAGGGCGCACATGCGCGCGACAGCGGACGATCTCGGCTCATCCTTGGCGATCGGTCCCATCTGCGCACCCGCAGCTATGAATTTCCGGCTCATTATGGAGATACTCCTGCGAGGTCGCAGACCACGTCGAAGAGGACCTGTGCGCCTGCGGCGATATCGGCCTCTTCACTGTGTTCTTTGATGTTATGGCTCAGCCCATTGGCCGAGGGGATGAAGATCATGGCGGTCGGGCAATTGGGTGCGAACATCTGGGCATCGTGACCGGCGCCCGACGGCATCCTGCGGACGGACAACTGGCGCGATTGCGCGGCAGCCTCGACACGGTCCACGAGACCGGCATCGAACTCAACCGGGGCAAAACGCGCGAGCGGCCTGATCTCGATCGTGCAGCCTGCTGCTTCGGCTTCGCGCTTTGCCGCCGCCAGCAGGTCTTCGGTCGCCTGTTCCAGCACGTTGCCGTCGGTGTTGCGCATGTCGATGGTGAAACGGGCCATATCCGGCACCACATTAACCAGTCCGGGAGAGATTTCGAACACGCCCACGGTCGCCACGTGAGAGCCGCCGAGTGCCATGGCAATCCTGTCCGCCTCTTTCGCGACCGAAAAGGCCACCTGCCCGGCATCCCGGCGCATGGACATCGGCGTGGTGCCCGCGTGATTGGTCTGACCCCGCACCGTGAACTCTGTCCAGTAGATACCCTGAACGCCGGTCACGGCACCAATCCGGACGCCTTCCGCCTCCAGCACCGGTCCCTGTTCGATATACAATTCGATATAGGCCGCGGGGGGTGACCGGCGCGTCCTTACCGGCATAGCCGATGCGCGCGAGTTCTTTGCCGACAACGGCGGTGCCGCCCGTGGCGCGGGTGGCCAGCATCTCATCGAGATCGAGCGCGCCCTGATTCACTCCCGACCCCATCATATCGGGCGCAAACCGTGCGCCCTCTTCATTGGTGAAGGCGGCAACGGCAACCGGGTGACGTGTCTGCCTGCCAGCGTCATTCAAGGCAGAGACAACCTCCAGCCCCGAAAGAACGCCCAATGCCCCATCATAGAGCCCTCCGGTCGCCACCGAGTCGATATGCGAGCCGACCATGACAGGCGCGAGGTCTTCAAGACCCTTCCGCACGCCCCAGATGTTGCCAATCGCATCAATCGAGATTTGCAGTCCGAGACTTTTCATGCGCGCAACGAGCCAGTCGCGGCCCGCCTTGTCGGCATCCGTCAGAGCAAGCCGACAGACGCCTCCGCCCTCCAGTGCCCCGATCTGGCCGAGTTCCCGAACACTCTCCATCAGCCGGGACAGCGAAATCACCGCCGTCATTTGTGCAGGCTCCTGACTTCGTCCCCTGTCGCACCGACAAGCTCCGCGTAAAGCGCCGCATCAGTGTCGCCTTCGGTGCCGAACAGCAGAACCTTCGAGAAGGCATCAAGGCCAAGCATCGCCCGCGCCTCCGGGTCCTTCATGGCGACCATGAGCCCCTCAAGGCCAGCCACGGCGGATTCACCGGCGACAATCGGCGTGTCCCCCTCTCCGGGGCAGGCCAGTTCCTTCATCGCCATAACAGCCAGGTCGTCAGTGACCGCCATGACCGCATCGCCATGATCGCGCAGAATTTCCCAAGCCAGTGCGGAGACCTCGCCGCAGGCCAATCCCGCCATCAGAGTGTCGAGATCTCCTTCCACGGCGGTCGGCGTGCCCGCACGGATAGATTCCAGCACGCAGGCGGATTTGTCCGGGTCGCACAGGACGATCGTCGGCCGGTCGGTGCCGAATGTACGTACAACATGGGCGACCACGGCCGCCGCCATGCCACCGACACCGGTCTGCAGAAAAATATGCGTAGGCGGGCTTTCCAGTGCGCCGATGGCTTCTGCAGCCATCAGTTCATACCCCTGCATGACATCCTTCGGGACTTCCATGTACCCGGGATAAGACGTGTCAGAGACCACAAACCAGCCCTCGCGGGTTGCCGTTTCCTGTGCCTCGCGGACCGAGTCGTCATAGTTGCCTTTGCAGCGCCGCACTTCTGCGCCATAGGCCTCGATAGCCGCCTTGCGCCCTTCCGAGACGGTCGCATGGATGAAGATGACGCAGTTGCAGCCAAAGGTCTGCGCCCCCCACGCGACCGAGCGACCGTGGTTGCCGTCTGTGGCGCAACAAACCGTGATTTCCGATACGATTTCGTCATGCGCGCGGCCGGTGATTTCGTCAATCGGCACATCGCGCCCAAGCTTTTCCGAAACCTTCGACTGCAGCAGCCGGGCCACCGCATAGGCACCGCCAAGCGCCTTGAAACTACCCAGCCCGAAGCGGCTGCCCTCGTCCTTGAAATGGACCGATGCCACACCGATCTTCCGCGCCAGCGCCGGAAGTGACACCAGCGGTGTCGGCGCATAACCGGGCCAGTTGGAGATGGTGGTCCGTGCCGCTGCGAGACCGTCATCGCTGAGGATGGCATTCTGCTGCGCCGTCCACGGCTTGGATTTGCTCGCCTGCGGATTGAGACAGAGCGTGAAGGCTTCGGGTGTCCCCTCGAAGCGCGAAATCTGGGTATTCATTGTATCCTCGGCAGCCTGAACTTCGGCGTTTTGAAACCCGGGCGGTTGGTGCCGCCCGGGAGTTGGGATGACGCGTTTACTTCGCTTCTTCGATGGAGGAAAGCATGGCGTCGAGCATCTCGATACCTTCTGCCCCGTAGTTCGCCTCGATCAGCTTGCGAACGGCAGGCTGCGCGGCTTCAGCGAATTTCGCCTGCTCTTCCGGAGTGACGACGTTCACGGACATTTTGGCCGACAGCGCTGGCAGACCCTTTTCAGAGGCTTCGATTACACGGCTCATCGAGCGGCCCGCGTCGGTTGCCACATCGGCGGCCCAGGAAATCAGGTATTGGTCTTCTTCGCTGAGTCCAGCCAGGAAATCGGCGTTCATCGTCCAGATGTAAGGCGTGATCAGGTGGTTGGTGATCGACAGATAGTCCTGCACTTCATCGAATTTCGCGAAGGCGATGATCGGCACGGGGTTCATCTGACCATCGGCGACGCCAGTTTGCAGCGCGGTGTAGACTTCCGCCCAGGGAAGCGCTGTCGGCTGGCCGCCCAGCGAAGCGATAATCGCCTCATGCGTCGGCAGCGTCATGGTGCGGATGCGCTGGCCTTCCATGTCCGCGACGGATGTGATCGGGCCCTTGGAGGAGGTGAACGCGAAGAAGCCGCCGGAGTCGAGGAGCCCGATGACCTTCAGACCCGTTTTGGCTTCCAGATCAGCCGCGAACTTCTGGCCGAAGGCGCTGTCCATGTCGATGACCTCGGAGGCCACGCCGATGTTCGGGAAGGCGAAGGGAATATCGAACACGCCGACGAGCGGATAGTGCTGCGCCATGCCGCCAGACGAGGAAATGGTCGACTCGACAAGACCCGAGCGGACCTGCTCGATCACTTCGTTGTCCTTGCCAAGCTGGCCGTTGGCGAAAATCTCGACTTCGATGCGCCCGTTGGAGTTTGACTGGACCAGCGACTTGAAGACCGCCGCCATCGCGCCCGAGTGGCTGGCGAACGGGTCTTCCGGGTTCAGGTGCGCGAGGCGGATCGTGGTATCGGCTGCATAGGCCTGCGCAGCCATGCAGTTCGCCGCGATCGCGGTTGCGGTGGTTTTCATGAAGCTCATTATTATGGTCCTTTCTCTGTTGGACGTTAGACGGGCCTAAAGACCCAGTAATCTCGGGATGAACAGTGTGAGGTCGGACCAGAAGGCCACGACCAGCAGGATGCCGACCTCGGCGAGGATGAAGGGCCAGAGTTCGCGGGTGATGGCCTCGACCTTTTCGCCGGTGACGGAGGCAAGGACGAACAGACATGCCCCCACGGGAGGGGTCATCAACGATATGTTGAGCGCGAGAATGATCATGATGCCCGCGTGAACCGGCTCCATCCCGATCTGGACGGTCAGCGGAGCGAGCACCGGGGCAAGGATGATCAGCGTCGCATTGATATCCATCACGAGGCCGATGAGCAGCAGCAGCAGCAGGATCAGTGCGATGATGATCTGCGGATTGTCCGACACCGACAGCAGGACGGAGGCGATGGCCTGCGGAATCCTGTTGAAGGTCATCCACCAACCCAGAATGGTGGCGGATGCGATGATGAGGAAAATCACACCGGTGATACGCGTCGTGCGCACGGCGATCTCGTAAAGGTCTTGCCAGCTCAGCGCCTTGTAGATGACGCCGCCGACGAACAGGGCGTAGGCCACCGCGATGGCGGCGGCTTCGGTTGGCGTGGCGAAGCCGCCGAGGATTGAGCCGAGGATGAAAACCGGCAGCATCGCGGCGAGGAACCCTTCGCGCAGTGCCTTGATAACGATACCGAAGCCGGGACGGCCCTCGCCCTTGGGCAGGTTCTTTTTCTTGGCATGCAGGGCGATAACGGCCATGCAGATTGCACAGATCAGCAGCCCCGGCAGAATGCCCGCCGCGAAGAGGCCGGCAATCGAGACCCCCATGATGGAGCCGTAGATGATGGCCAGCGTCGAGGGCGGGATCGTCGGTCCGATGATCGAACCCGCCGCCGTCACGGCTGCGGCATAGGAACGTTTGTAGCCAGCCTTTTCCATCGCCGGGACAAGAGTGTTGCCAAAGGCCGCCGCGTCGGCTGTCGCCGATCCGGTGATGCCCGCGAACATCACCGAGGCCACCATGTTGGAATGCGCCATGCCGCCTCGCATCCACCCAACAAGCGCGTCGGCAATCCGGACCAGCCCAAGCGTGATGCCGGAGCGGTTCATGATTTCGCCCGCCAGAATGAAAAACGGCATGGCGAGGAACGGAAACAGATCGAGCCCGGCAAAGATGCGGTCCGGGGCCATCTGCATGAAACGCGGCCCCATCTCGAGTATGCCGATCATGCCCGACACCCCGATGGCAAAGCCGACCGGCATCCCCAGGGCCATCAGGCCGAAAAACGCGATCGCGACAAGCAGGGCACCCATTAGTCGTCTCCTCTCAGAGCCATGGTGGCATCGGACACACCGGTGGAGGTGGGCGCTTCTCTGGCAAAGAAGTCATGAACCCCGATCAGCGCCAGCTGAATGCAGGCCATGGCCGCCGCCAGCGGTACGCCCATGAAGGGATACCCCTTGGGGATCGCGTAGATCATCGTGAAGCGCGAGAACCCTTTCACCGCGAAGCCGATGCCGTAGAAAAACAGCGCGAAGAAGAAGAGAAAGGCAATGACATCAAAGGCCACCGCAAGCCAACGGCGCACGGAAGCCGGTAAACGGCTGAAAACGAACTCCACGCCGATATGCTCACGGTGCGCGATGCCGGAAGAAACAGCCAGCAGCGCAATCCAGATCATCAGGTAGCGCGCCAGTTCTTCGGTAAATGTCAGCGGAAGCGGAATGACGTAGCGGACCAAGACGCCCAGCCACACGTCCAGAACCAGAACAACCAACAGGAGCACACAGACTCTCTCCACCAGCCAGTTGACGGCGAGGCTCCATCTCTTTGCGTGTTCTGATACCCCGGCCATTCGCCGAATCTCCCGGTTGGGAAAATGCTTGCTTCACCAACGAAAACCAGTTTTCATGATTCTGTAAATGCAGAAAAATATTTTTCACCAAGCTACGAGGTGCGGGTGCCCAAAGAAACGGCAGATGGAACGCGCAAGACAATCGTCCAGCGAATTCACGAGGCATATCCCGACCTCACGGACGGAGAAAAAAAAGTGGCTGAAGTCATTCTCGCCTCTCCGGCCGATCTTGCGGTGTGCAATGCAGTAGAGGTCGCATCGGGTGCCGGGGTTTCAAATGCTACGGTGACACGATTCTTCCGACGACTACGATACGCCAATTTCGAAGAAGCGCGGCAGGATGCGCGGCGGCTGCGAGCCAAGGGATCGCCGCTGTTCTCAGGCAGCGGAACTCGGGCAAAGGGCGATGCCATCTCGCGCCTGATCCAGGAAGAAACGGTCGTCATCGAAGCAACTCTTTCTCGGGTCAATCCGCTGACGATCCGGGAAATCTGCGAGGCGATCATTTCCGCACCACGCATTCGCACGGTCGGGTACCGCAACAGTCAGTTTCTCGCCCAATACTTTGCGGCTCAGATCGCGCAAATCCGACCGGGCGTCGCGCCGCTGCTGGTTCCCGGACAAACCGAAAGTGAGGGCATATCTGCGCTCGGACCCAAAGATCTCGCCATTGTCGTCGGCCTGCGGCGACGTCCCGCCGGGTTCGTGCGTCTGGTTGAGGCCATCGCGTCTCGTGGCACATCGGTGCTTTTGTTGAGCGATGAGACCATCCGCACCGCCCCCGCTTTCGCGACCTGGACGCTGGATTGCGTCGTCGATACACCGCAGTTCGCGGATTCCTATGCTGGTGCACTGGCGCTTCTACGCCTCATCGCCATCAAGGTAGAGGCCGGTCTGGGAAAGGCGGGGCACCGCCATCTGCAAGACGTGGAGGACATGCGCACCTGGCTGAACGAGCTGGAGTAGGAATGCGCGCCATCGCTCGTTCAGTAAGCCTCGCAGCCCTTACGTAACCACCTGCCTTTTTGCCCCGACCTGCGCGGCTCTGGTGGTAAATGGATCAGCGCAGCCAAAACGGTGCAAACTTTTCCAAAAAAATCGGAGATGCCACAGATCAGGCGGCGGTGGATGTGTCGATGACTGAGCCTTTGCGTCTGAAAGAACGCAACCCGGTGGCGGCGCGCTGCTTTATCGGCGGTTTCATCGCACGGAAGTGTGGGTCAAGGCCTCTTCCCATACCGGGCCGGCAAGCAAGATCGCCAAAGATGCGCATGCCGCAAGGCACAGCGCTGCAGCACTTGAGCGTGCGAAAGATGATTAAAACATCCCGTTCCATGAACCTGGAATACTCATTCTAGCTGAGGAGCATTCCGATGCATTGTGAAACCTCGCTCTTGGCCAACGCGGTTGCCCAGCTCGCTTCCTGTTCGTTGTCGCTGAAGCTCGCCCTGTTAAGCAAGGTCTGGTGCGCATACTTGGCCTCGATACGAAGATGAAGCATCCGCGCTTCCAGCCCCTCCGGCGTTACCGCCTGGACCAGGGCGATCATCTGCTCGCGGCGCTCTTCGGTTTCGTCGGCGCGCGGGTCGGACATCAACCATTGATGCTCCATCTCAGCAGAGAGACGGCCGGCGCAAGCGGCAAATACTTTGTGGAGAGGTTCGCCGGAGTGTGCCGGCTGGGTCATCGACATGATGACAACCAGGAAAGCGGCCCAACGTTCAGTGCCGCGGACCAATATGGTGTTCAAGCGGCTCATTTGTTCTTCATACGCGACAAAGGTGCGGAAATTTTGACCAAATTTGGGTGCTTAATGTGCAGTTTAAAAACTTTTGAGTGTCAGATGCACAGCGGGCAGGCAGAGCCTAAGTCGCATTTCACATGCTTTCGGCTTTCTGGATCAGCAACCTGGCTAAAATGTCGATCGAGTGCCATCTGGCGCATCAGGGATAAAAAAACGGCGCCAAAAACGGCGCCGTTACTGTTGGTAATTGTGGGCAGCCCGGTCGTTGGTACGGTGGGATGGCCGCGGGCAGGGACCGGACCGCGTGGCTGATTAGTTTGCGTTCTTTGCGATGAAATCCTTGGCGCTTTTCACGAGAGCCGCACCATCCAGACCTTTCGCATCCATTTCGGCGATCCAGTCCGCTGCAACTTCGTCGCCCACCGCCATCCAGCGATCTTTTTCGCCGTCAAGTTCAGTGATCGTGTTGCCACTGTCCGTTGCCACTTGGCGGCCCTTCACATCCGCCGCGTCCATCGCCGCCCCGAAAAGGGCCGAAACCTCTGGACCGGAGTTCGCATCGATGACCGCTTTCAGGTCGTCCGGCAGTGACTCGTAACGGTCCTTGTTCATGGTCATGACGAAGGTTGCCGTGTAAAGACCGGGTTCGGTAACAAACCCCGAGTGATGCGACGTCAACTCGCTCATCTTCAGCGGCAAAGTCACTTCCCAGGGGATGATGGCGCCGTCGATGACACCTTTGGACACCGCTTCGGGCACCGCAGGCACGGGCATGCCGACCGGTGTCGCGCCCAACTTGTCGAGCATCTGACCCGTCACGCGGGTCGGGCCGCGCAGTTTCTGACCGGCGACGTCATCGAGGGTCGCAACATTCTTGTTGGAGTGAATCCACCCCGGACCATGCGTGTGGAAGACGATCGGATGCGTGTCGGAAAACTCGTCCATACCATTGGCGATCACATACTCGTGGAATGCCTTCGAAGAAGACGTAGCATCGCCTGTCATGAAGGGCAGCTCGAACGCTTCTGTCGTCGGGAAACGACCGGGCGTGTAGCCGATCACCGTCCAGATGATATCGGCCACGCCATCAGCAGCCTGATCGTAAAGCTCGGGCGGCTTGCCGCCGAGCTGCATGGACGGGAAATGATCGATCTGGATGCGACCGTTCGAATCCGACTGAACCTTTTCAATCCAGGGAGTGATGGCATTCGCGGGTATGGACGCCTGCATCGGCAGCAGCTGATGCAAAGTCAGCGTCACCTCCTGCGCGAAGGCGCCTGACGCCGGAAAGGCGGACATGGCCGCGACGATCACGGCACTACGAAGTTTTCCAATCATTTCAATCCTCCCAGATTGGTTATTTTTAGTTCAAGGTCACAGGAAAGTTGACGGCTCCGCGAAACCCGAATCCATGGAAGCGCACTTCCGAAGGGTCTTGCAACCGCATATTCGGAAAACGGTCGAAAAGGCGGGGCAAAAGAATATCCGCCAGCATCCGGCGCGCGATATGCTTGCCCTGACAAAAGTGGGGGCCATTACCGAAGGCCTGATGCGGGAGCTTATCCCGCTCGAAGTTATACAGGTGCGGATCTTCCCATATCTCTTCGTCGTGATTGGCTGAGGCCTGAATGGTCATCACGGTTTCACCCTTCGGGATCGCAACGCCTCGGATTTCAGTATCTTCGGTGACCAGCCGGGAGCTTGCCTGAATGGGCGCGACCCAGCGCACGCCTTCGTCGAACGCATCGCCCCACGCCTGTTTCTCTTTGATGGTTTCGAATTGATCGGGGTTGGTCAACAGGCCGAAAAGAATGGTAAGAAGCGCGTCGCGTGGCTCGTTCAGCCCCCCGCCGATGGCAATCTTGATGTTCGCGCGTATCTGGCTCATCTCGATCGGATCTTCGTCCGTCACCATAGCGCAGAGCGCGCTGGGGTTCGGGTCAGCCTTGTGGATCGGGATCATCGCGTCCATGCAGGCATCCATTTCCGCGTTGGCGCGGTCACACTCCTCGAAAAGAGCTGGATCCCAGCCAAAATTTCCGGCGCCGTCAATCAGGATCTGGGACCAGCGCTGCATGTCGTCGTCACTGGCATCCGGCAACCCAAGAAGCTGTGCCAGACACCGGGCGGCAAAAGGTCCCGCAAGCGCCGGAAATAGATCCACGGTCTCGCCCTTCGGTAACCCGCCGACAAAATCATCCGCGATCTTTTCGTAAATCGGCATCCAGTGTCCAGCAATGTTTCTGGCGCTGTAGGCCGGCGCCATCGCCATGCGCTCGCGCATGTGCGCCTTGCCATCCTTTCGCATCAGCGTGTGGGCCAGAAACGCACGTCGCATCGGCGTGTTGGGATCATCGGAACTAAACAGTTCCGGATTGTCCTTGACGTATTTGGTGTCAGCGGCCTTGGTCAGGAAAATCCGGCCGACCGACGTGACCTTGAGCACCGGGTCAGTGGCGCGCAGCTTTTGATAAATCGGATAAGGATCGCGGACCAATTCGGCGATGCTGATCGTATCGTCTGTCGGAACTGAGTTCACGCCGCGTCCTCCCCGCAACTTGATCTGGTTAAGCTGGATATACAAGATCGGCACAGGGGGAACAATCTGAACGAAACGCGCGGTGGCGACGCCGCTCTGGCACCGACATCCGGCGAACTGCCGCGTACACAACGGCAAGTGATCAGGCAAGGTCACTACCCGTCCCTTGCAGCCCTGTATTTCTGAGGTGACATGCCCACGAGGTTTTTGAAGCTCCGGCTAAAAAATGCGGCGTCACGAAAGCCCGAACGATGGGCGATTTCCGCAATCGGCAAGCGTGTATATTCGAGCAGACGTTTTGCTTCGAGAAGGCGGCGCTGCCGCGCCAGTTCATTCGGAGAGACGCCGAGTATCCGCCTGCTAAGTCGCGTCAGATGCGGGGCCGAGATACCGACGGCTTGCGCATAATCGCCAACGGTCCATGCCTTGTCGAAATTGCCTTCCACGAGTTTGCAGAACCGCT
>JBFFFS010000007.1:0-25037 GCA_041557855.1 Roseobacter sp.
CCGCTCGAAGCCGAAGGGGTGATCGTGATCGATCCTGATCGGCTCGGACGGCGCGTGGGCCTCAGGCGCGGTGACGTGATCGAAGCGGTCAATGATGTGGCGGTTGCGCATCCCGACGATGTGGCGCAGATCCTGTCGCAGCGGTTCGCCGGTTATGCCATCACCGTGCTGCGTGGTGACCGCCGCGTCGTCCTGCAGTTCAGGGTGTAGCGGCGATGGCGGACCTTTTTGCATCCGAGGCACCGCAGGCGGGGGAGGGGCGCCGGCCCCTGGCTGACCGTCTGCGCCCCAAAGCCCTGTCGGAGGTGATCGGGCAGCTGCAGATCCTTGGCCCGGATGCGCCGCTGACGGTCATGCTGGCCTCTGGGGCGCTGAGTTCGCTGGTCTTCTGGGGGCCGCCGGGGGTAGGCAAGACGACGATCGCACGGCTGCTGGCGGATGAAACCGACCTGCATTTCGAGCAGATCAGCGCGATTTTCACCGGGGTGCCGGAATTGCGCAAGGTCTTTGACGCGGCCAAGCTGCGCCGCCAGAACGGGCGCGGCACACTGCTCTTCGTCGATGAAATTCACCGTTTCAACAAGGCGCAGCAGGACGGGTTCCTGCCGCATATGGAAGACGGCACGATTCTGCTGGTGGGGGCCACGACGGAGAACCCGTCTTTCGAGTTGAATGCGGCGGTGCTGAGCCGCGCGCAGGTTCTGGTGCTGGAGCGGCTGCCGTTGAGCGATCTGGAACGGCTGGCACAACGGGCGGAGCAGGAGATGCAAAGGCCGCTGCCGCTGACCGGGGAGGCGCGCGAGGCGCTGCTGGAGATGGCGGACGGGGACGGACGCGCGTTGCTCAACCTGATCGAGCAGGTGCTGGCGTGGAAGGTGGAGGGCCCTCTCGATACACCGGCTTTGTCGTCGCGGCTGATGAAACGAGCGGCGCAATACGACAAGAGCGGTGATGCGCATTACAACCTGATCTCGGCGCTGCACAAATCGGTGCGCGGATCGGACCCGGACGCGGCGCTTTACTGGTTCGCGCGGATGCTGGAAGGCGGCGAGGACCCGCGCTATCTGGCGCGGCGCATCACCCGGATGGCGGTCGAGGACATCGGGCTGGCAGACCCCCAGGCTCAGGCCGTCTGCTTGCAGGGGTGGGAGACTTACGAGCGTCTCGGCAGTCCGGAGGGCGAGCTGGCGCTGGCTCAGGCGGTAGCCTACCTGGCGCTCGCGCCGAAATCGAACGCGGCCTACACGGCCTACAAGGGCGCGCGCGCCGCCGCCCGGAAGACGGGATCCGAACCGCCGCCCAAACACATCCTGAACGCGCCGACCGCGATGATGAAGGAGCAGGGATTTGGCGCGGGCTACGCCTACGATCACGATGCCGAGGATGGCTTTTCGGGGCAGAATTATTTTCCCGATGACATGGCGCGGTTGTCGCTCTACCAGCCCGTCGAGCGCGGGTTCGAGCGCGAATTGAAAAAACGTCTGGACTATTTTACGCGGCTGCGCGGCAAGCGCGAAACTTGACAAGCGCCACCAGACGCGTGAGAGACCGCGCATGATGAAAACACTGATCCTTGTGGCCGGCGGTGGCGCGCTCGGGGCCTCTTTGCGGTACCTCTGGGGGGTTGCGCTTTACCGTCTGACCGGTGGGCCGACGGACTTCCCGCTGGCGATAATGGGGGCGAATATTCTGGGCTCTTTCCTGATGGGGGTCTTCGTTGCACTGGCGGCGCAGCGCGGTCTGACGCACCTGAGCCCCTTCGTGATGACCGGGCTTCTGGGTGGATTTACTACATTCTCTGCCTTTTCGCTGGAGGCGGTGACCCTGATCGAGCGCGGCGCGACGGGGCAGGCGGCGCTTTACATGGGGCTTTCCGTGGCATTGTCGGTGCTGGGGCTGATGGCGGGACTTTGGATGATGCGGGGCGTATTTCTATGAGCCGGGTACAGATGAAAACGGTAGCTGCCGACGATGCCGATCAGCGGCTTGACCGTTGGTTTCGCCAGCATTTTCCGCATATCCCGAAGGGCCGCATCGAGAAGATGTGCCGCAAGGGGGAAATCCGTGTGGATGGTGGCCGGGTGAAGGGATCGACCCGTCTCGAAGCCGGGCAGGAGGTTCGAATTCCGCCCTTGCCGGATCGTGCGGCGCCCGCACCTGAGGCACGGGCCAAGGTGTCCGACGCGGATGCGAAGATGATCCGGTCCTGCGTCATCTATCGCGACGACCACGTGATCGCCTTGAACAAGCCTGCCGGTCTGCCGACGCAGGGCGGCTCGGGTCAGACGCGGCACGTGGACGGGCTGGCCGAGGCGCTGCGCTTCGGGATGGAGGATAAACCGCGGCTGGTGCACCGGCTCGACAAGGATACCTCGGGCGTGCTGCTGCTGGCGCGTACGCGGCTGGCGGCCAAGGCGCTGACCGCTTCCATGCGGCACAAGGAGACGCGCAAGATCTACTGGGCGCTCGTCGCCGGTGTGCCGACCCCGTACCTTGGCGAAATCCGCTACGGACTGGTCAAGGCGCCGGGGCGCGGCAGCGGTGGCGAGGGCGAGAAAATGATCGCCATTCACCCGCGCGAGGTCGATGACACGCCCGGCGCCAAGCGCGCGCATACCCTTTACGCGACGCTCTACCGCGTCGGCTCGCGCGCGGCCTGGGTCGCGATGGAGCCGATCACGGGGCGCACGCACCAGCTGCGTGCCCATATGTCACAGATCGGTCACCCGATCGTCGGCGACGGGAAATACGGCGGGTCCGGGCAGGAGAACCTCGGTGATGGCTGGGGCGCGCAATTGGGCGGGATCATTTCCAAGAAGTTGCATCTGCATGCGCGGATGATGCGCTTCGAGCATCCTGAAACACGCGAGGTCATTGCCGTGACGGCGGAACTGCCGGACCACATGGCGCAGAGCTGGGAAACCTTCGGCTGGACCGAGGACCTCGCCGCGGAAGACCCGTTCGAGGCGCTGTGAATGTCGGATGATCTGAGATTGGTGATCTTTGACGTGGATGGCACGCTGGTCGACAGCCAGGGCGACATTCTGGGCGCCATGACCCGCGCTTTCGAAACTGTGGGCGAGCCCGCGCCGTCGCGCGGTGAAATTCTGGGGATCGTCGGCTTGTCGCTCGACGTGGCGATGGCGCGGCTGGCGCCGGACGCACCGGAGGAGACGCGCCGGCGCATGGTGGAGGGATACAAGAACGCCTATATCGAAATGCGGGCCAAGGTGGGCGCTGCGCAGTCCAGTCCGCTTTACCCCGGCGCGCGTGACATTCTCGAGGCGCTGCACGCCATGCCTGAAGTGCTGCTGGGTGTGGCGACCGGCAAATCGAAACGCGGTCTGGACAAGCTGACCGAGGCGCATGGGCTGGAGCGGTTCTTTATCACACGGCAGGTCGCGGATTTTCACCCCTCGAAGCCGCATCCGTCGATGATCCTGCAGGCGATGGCGGAGGCGGGGGTCGGCCCCGCGCAGACGGTGATGATCGGCGACACCAGTTTTGACATGGAGATGGCGGCTGCGGCAGGGGTGCGCGGCATCGGTGTCAGCTGGGGCTATCACCCGGTAACGGTGCTGCAACATGCGTCGGAAATTTTGGATGATTTCTCGGCGCTTCCCGCAGCGTTGCGCAGACTATGGAGCATCGCCGCATGAGCGAGTGGAAGGCAAAAAGGTTCTGGAAAGAGGCGCGCGTACAGGAGGCGCCGGAAGGTTACGGGGTGGCGCTGGACGGGCGGCCCGTCAACACGCCCGGCAAACGCAGGCTGATTGTGCCGACCGAGGAATTCGCCGAGATGATCGCGGCGGAATGGGACGCGCAGGAAGAAAAGATTGATCCGCTCAGCATGCCCTTTACCCGCAGCGCCAATTCGGCGCTCGACAAGGTGGCGGTGCAGCACAGCGACGTCGCGGAGATGCTGGCGGCCTATGGGGACAGCGACCTGCTATGCTATCGCGCCGATTACCCGGAGGTGCTGGTGCAGCGTCAGGCGGAACAGTGGGACCCGATGCTGGATTGGGCGGAAGAAGTCTTCTCGGTGCGGCTTGAGACGCGGACAGGCGTGATGCATCAGCCGCAGGATCCGGCGGCGCTGGCGCATCTGTCGGCCCATGTTCAAAAGATGAACCATTTTGAACTCACGGGCTTTCATGACCTTGTCAGCCTGTCCGGCTCGCTGATTCTCGGATTTGCGGCGGCGCAGGGCGTTAAGACCCCAAAGGCGATCTGGGACATGTCTCGGCTTGATGAAATATGGCAGGCCGAGGAGTGGGGTGCCGATGAAGAGGCCGAAGAGGCTGCCAGCATCAAGGAACAGGCATTTGTTCATGCAAAGCAAGTATTTGACCTGTCTCAGGTGTGAAATTGTGCGATTGCACAAAATGTGATCGCATAAGGCGTGCCCGGACCGGGAAATTGGACACCCGGCACTTGACCTTGCGACCCTATTCCTAACAGTATGCCACCCATTCGAAGCGTAAATAACGCTTTGGTATCGCCACCGGGAACAAACCCGGTCGAGCCGCCTTTGAAAAACAGGGGCGGATAATCAGGAAGAGGTAAAAAATGAACAAATCAGTATTTCTCGGTGCGTTGACGGCTACCAGCCTGGCGGCTGGTGCTGCGGCAGCCGGTACACTGGACGACGTGAAAGCACGCGGCAAGCTGAACTGCGGCGTGACAACCGGCCTTGTCGGCTTTGCCGCACCGGACGCCAACGGCGAATGGAACGGCTTCGACGTCGCCGTCTGCCGCGCTGTCGCTGCTGCTGTACTCGGCGACCCGACGGCCGTTGAATTCGTGCCGACCACCGGTAAAACACGCTTCACGGCGCTTGCCTCCGGCGAGATCGACATGCTCGCTCGGAACACCACATGGACATTCTCCCGCGACGTGGACCTCAAGTTCACCTTCGTTGGCGTGAACTACTATGATGGTCAGGGCTTCATGGTGCCGAAGGCGCTTGGCGTGTCCTCCGCGAAGGATCTGGACGGTGCGACTGTCTGCGTGCAGACTGGTACAACCACAGAGCTGAACCTCGCGGACTTCTTCCGCGCCAACAACATCAGCTACGAGCCGGTTCCGATCGAAACGAACGCGGAAGGCCAGCAGCAATACCTGGCCGGTGCCTGCGACACCTACACAACGGACGCGTCAGGCCTCGCGGCGACACGGGCAACCTTCGAAAATCCCGGCGATCACGCGCTTCTGCCCGAGATCATCTCCAAAGAGCCTCTCGGTCCGCTTGTCCGCCATGGCGACGACGAGTGGGGTGACGTGGTTCGCTGGACCTTGAACGCGCTGATCACGGCCGAGGAACTGGGCGTGACTTCCGCAAACGTCAGCGAAATGGCTGCAAGCTCAGGCAACCCCGAAGTCAAGCGCCTGCTGGGAACGGAAGGCACCCTTGGCGAGATGCTTGGCCTCGACGCCGAATGGGCGATGCGGGCGATTTCCAGCCAGGGTAACTATGGTGAAATCTTCGCCAAGAACATCGGTGAGGAAACACCCATCGCGCTGGCGCGCGGGCTGAACGCACAGTGGACCAACGGCGGTCTCATCTACTCGCCGCCCTTCCGCTAAGATAACCAGACGCAAGGGCGCAGGGATAACCCTGCGCCCTTCGCACTTTAAGACGACCAATAACCAATACCCGGCCGCAAGAGGCGCATAAGCGCCCGGCAAACCAACTGGCCGGAACCACGGGGATACAATTCATGACGACGATGACGGACCCACCAGGGGAGTCGTTCCGGCTGTCCATGCTGATAAACGACACGCGCTATCGCTCGATGACCTTTCAGGCGATCGCGCTGTTGACGCTCATTGTGGCGATTGCCTACCTGACCAATAACCTTCTGGTTAACCTGGCGGCACAGGGCCTGAATATTTCTTACGGCTTCCTGTCCGATCCGGCGGGCTACGACATCGACCAGACGCTGGTCGAGTATGACAACCAGATGACACATGCCCGTGCGGCACTTGTCGGGGTTCTCAACACCCTTCTTGTGGCCTTCCTGGCCTGCGCCATGGCGACGATCTTCGGCGTCATCGCCGGCGTTTTGCGCCTTTCCAAGAACTGGCTCGTGCGCAAGCTGATGTCCGTCTATGTCGAGATCTTCCGCAACATCCCCGTGCTGATCTGGATCATCATCATCTACACGATCATGACCGCCGTGCTTCCACCGCCGAACGCCTTCCGGGGCGACGATCCGGCAAGCACGATGTTTCTGAACCTTTTTGCCTTCACCAACCGCGGTATCTATCTGCCCGCGCCGGTCTGGGGGCCTGGGTCGATGGTCGTGGTGGCGGTTTTCATCGCTTCGGTCGTCGGTGTCTTCGCCTACCGGCGTTATGCCACCAAACTACTCTATTCCACCGGGCAACTGCTGCCGATGGGCTGGCCGAGCGTGGCAATCCTGCTGCTGCCGACCATCGTGGTCTTCTTCATCATGGGTCAGCCTATCGGCCTGGATGTACCCGCGCTGAAAGGCTTCAACTTTCAGGGCGGTATCAAAGTCGGCGCCCCGCTGATCGCCCTATGGTTCGCCTTGTCGATCTACACCGGTGCCTTCATCGCTGAAAACGTGCGGGCTGGTATTCAGGCTGTCTCCAAGGGACAAACGGAGGCCGCATCGGCCCTGGGTCTGCGTCCCGGCCGCGTGATGAACCTTGTGGTACTGCCGCGGGCGCTGCGGGTCATCATTCCGCCGCTCATTTCTCAATATCTCAACATCACCAAGAACTCTTCGCTCGCCATTGCCGTCGGGTACATGGACATCACGGGTACGCTGGGGGGCATCACGCTCAACCAGACCGGCCGTGCGATCGAATGCGTGTTGTTGCTGATGCTGTTCTACCTGACGATCTCGCTGAGTATCTCCGCGATCATGAACGTCTATAACAACTCCGTTAAGCTGAAGGAGCGCTGATCCATGTCTGATACACATGCACATTCCGTTGCCTTCGTACGCGAGACGCCGATTCCGGAAAAGGAGCCGCCCTTCGTGGCATCCGGTCCGGTCAAATGGGGGCGCGACAACCTTTTTGCAACGCCGGCCAACGGCCTGCTGACGCTACTGGCGCTCTATGTCATCTACCTTGTGCTCTCCGGCGTTCTGCCGTGGATTTTTAACGGTGTCTGGAACGCCAGCAGCCTTTCGGAATGCCGTGAAATCCTCGACGGGACGAGGGGTGCCTGTTTCGCGGTGCTGTCCGAACGCTGGCCGCAACTGATCTTCGGGTTCAAGTACCCATCGGAGTTCTACTGGCGTCCGACACTGGCCTTCGTGCTGCTCTTCATCGCCGTGGCGCCGGTCCTTTTCTTCGACTTGCCGCGTAAGCTGCTGGCTTTCACCGCTGTCTATCCCTTCATCGCCTTCTGGCTGATCTGGGGCGGGACGATACTTACGCCGATCCTCGCCTTCGCGGGTGTGGTGGCTGGTGCGGTAGTCTATCAGAAACTGGTCGCACGCAGCTTTGCGGCGGGCTTCTTCGGCGGTATAGCCGCGGCCCTCGTGGTCTGGAATATCGGCGGACTTCTGATCCCCGAGAATGCGTCGGACAATGCCATGCTCGGAGCTGTGCCTTCGCGGGACCTGGGCGGCTTCATGCTGAACATGATGCTGGGTGTCACCTGTGTGACGCTGTCGGTGCCGATCGGGATCGCGCTTGCGCTCGGTCGCCAATCCTCGATGCCGCTCATCAAGTGGATCTGCGTGGTCTTCATCGAGTTCATCCGGGGCGTGCCGCTGATTACGCTGCTCTTTGTGGCATCGGTGATGCTGGCCTATTTCTTCCCGCCCGAATCTACGGTGGACCTGTTCCTGCGGGTGGTCATCATGATCACCATGTTCTCCTCGGCCTATATTGCCGAGGTGATCCGTGGGGGGCTCGCCGCTCTGCCGAAAGGGCAGTACGAAGCGGCTGACAGCCTGGGGCTCGATTATCCTCAGGCCATGCGGCTCATCATCCTGCCACAGGCGCTGAAGATTTCCATTCCCGGCATCGTGAACATTGCCGTCGGGCTCTTCAAGGATACGACGCTGGTGTCGGTTATCTCGATGTTCGACATCCTCGGCATGATCCGGGGGCCGATCCTCGCCTCGACGGAATGGAATGGCGTGTACTGGGAGCTTCTCGGCTTTGCGGCGCTTTTGTTCTTCATCGTCTGCTACGGCATTTCACAATACTCACAATGGCTCGAGCGTCGTCTCGCGACCGATCATCGTTAAGGAGGCCTGACACATGGCTGAACAAGCAACTCAAATGAAGGTCTCCGACGAGATCGCGATCACCATCACCAAGATGAACAAGTGGTATGGCACGTTCCACGTGCTGCGCGACATCGATCTGGTGGTAAACCGGGGCGAGCGGATCGTGATTTGCGGCCCCTCGGGGTCGGGTAAATCCACGCTCATCCGCTGCATCAACGCGTTGGAGGAGCATCAGCAGGGATCGATCGAGGTGGATGGCACGCTGCTGTCCTCGGACCTCAAGAACATCGACAAGATCCGCTCGGAAGTGGGTATGTGCTTTCAGCACTTCAACCTGTTCCCGCACCTGACGATCCTGGAGAACTGCACGCTGGCGCCGATCTGGGTGCGCAAGACGCCCAAGAAGGAAGCCGAGGAAACCGCGATGCATTTCCTTGAGAAGGTGAAAATTCCCGATCAGGCGAACAAGTATCCCGGTCAACTTTCGGGGGGGCAGCAGCAACGTGTGGCGATTGCGCGGTCCTTGTGCATGCGTCCCCGGATCATGCTCTTCGACGAGCCCACATCGGCGCTCGACCCAGAGATGATCAAGGAAGTGCTCGACACGATGATCGAGCTTGCCGAAGAAGGCATGACGATGCTTTGCGTGACCCACGAAATGGGCTTTGCCCGTCAGGTGGCGAACCGCGTGATCTTCATGGATGCCGGCCAGATCGTCGAGCAGAACGAGCCTGAAGCCTTCTTCAACAATCCGCAGAGCCCACGGACTCAGTTGTTCCTGAGCCAGATTCTCGGGCACTGACACAAGGCCGGGTCGGGCTGAGATGGCCCGAGGCCGACCCTACAAAAGCTCTCGTGGTATCACGAAATCAATCGGCTGGCCTTCGTGCCAGCCGATGTCGTTCCAGTCTTCCACATCGAAATCGCAGACCAGTGTGGCACCTGTCGGATAGTCCTCGAAGCGCTCGTGTGACGGCGGTGTGTCGACCAGCCGATGCGCCAGTTCACAGGTCCCAGGATTGTGCCCCAGCATCAGCTCCACCTGTCCTTCAGCTGTGCGCAGTTGCTCCAGCATCTGCCGGGCCTCCGCCAGATAGAGAGTGCGGGTGAAAGTGGTGGGCACGCCGTCGGGCAGGGTCAGGCCCAGTAGGGTCTGCCCTGTCCGCTCGGCCGAGGAGCAGAGCACCGCATCGGGTATGTAGTCCTTGGCGCGCAGCCAATCGCCCAGTGCTGTGGCCGACGCGATGCCCCGTGCGTTCAGCGGGCGGTCGTGGTCGCCCAAGCCGGGGTGGTTCCAATCAAATTTGGCGTGGCGCATCAGGATCAGGCGGCGCATGGAATCATCCTTTGAAACTTGTCATATGATAGGCCGACTGATCGGGCGACCTGGGGTAGCTTTGCGACACAGGGCAAGCCCTTCGCGCGGCACAGCCCCGCATCATGCAGTCCTGTCCAGCTTCGGTATCGAGGAACGATTTACAGGTTGGCACATCGTAACGTCCCTCCTGGAAGGCATCGACGGGGCAGGCTGTCACGCAAGGCCGGGCGATGCAAGTGCCACAGGGCGCGGGTGGAGCGGGCGGCAGTGCAACATGGTGCTCCAATGCCAGCGCTCCCCGAAACGAGACAAAGAGCCCTGCCGTATCATGGACAAGGAGCATGACCGGCGACGCATGGATGCGTCCGGTACGCGTGGCCCAATGGAAGAAGGGCAGGTGGGGCGGCCCTCCGAAGGGGTAGAGCGGCGTGGCCCCGATGTCTTGGGCAAGCCCGTCGATCACTCGACGCGACCAGCGGTCCATGGGGTCCGCACGCCCATCACGCCATTCGTCGGAGGCGGTGAAGGCGGGCCAGAACCGGCGCGCTTCGGGGCCAAGCAACAGCAGCGTTTTGCATCCCGCTGGCGCTTTGTCGTCCGCCGTGGGGTGAAAGCCACCGAGTATCGTCAGGTGCAGGGCCTCTGCCGCGCGCTGGACCGAGGCATACGTCACTTGCGGGCAAAGGGCAGGGCGAGCGACCAGCCGAGCTTGCTCGGCCTGTCATCCTGCCACTCCAGCCCTACGTCCATCGCGTCGTGCCCGGCTTTCGGCTGAGCGATGTAGGTGCCGAAAAGCCTGTCCCAGATTGACAGCGAGAACCCGTAGTTGCTGTCATGCTCGGCGCGATGAACCGAGTGGTGGACACGGTGCATGTCGGGTGTCACCAGAACTTTGCGGAGCCCTCTGTCGAGCCATTGCGGCAGCGCCAGATTAGAGTGATTGAACATCGCCGTTCCGTTGAGGATGATCTCGAAAAGGACGACGCCAAGTGCCGCCGGGCCGAGCAGATACACAAGCCCGATCTTAAGCAGCATCGACAGTGCGATCTCGATGGGATGAAAGCGGATCGCGGTCGTCACGTCCATGTCCACATCCGCGTGATGAACCCGGTGCAGACGCCACAGGAGGGGCACCTTATGGGTTATCAGGTGCTGCAGCCAGATGGCGAAATCGAAGATCAGCACCACGCAGGTTACTTCGAACCAGAGCGGCAGGGAGATATTGTTGAAAAGTCCCCAGCCCTGCGCCTCGGCGTCCAGCGCCGCTCCCACGGCGAGCAACGGCAGCGCAAGGGCCATTGCCCGCAAGGCCAGCGTGTTGAGGATCGTGACGCTCCAGTTGGTCACCCAGCGGCGGCCACGCCGTTGCTTGCGCGAACGGCGAGGCGCTATTGCCTCCAGCGTTGCTAGTACCGCGAAGAGCCCCAGAAAGACGGACAGCCGGATGAGCAGTTCATTCTCCATGCCGGTAATCTAATGCCGGCGTCTGGCGGCACAAGCGACAGCATGACACATCTGCGTCAGTCCGCGCGAATGATCGAGCCGGCACCGTGTTCGGTAAAAAGCTCCAGGAGACACGCATTTGGAGCGCGTCCGTCGAGGATGACGGCTGCTCGCACCCCGCCCTCGATGGCTGCCAGCGCAGTTTCCGTCTTGGGGATCATCCCGCCTGCAATTGTGCCGTCTTCGGTCATCTCGCGTATCTGGGCGGCGCTGAGCTCGGTCACCACCTCGCCCGCCGCGTTTTTCACTCCGGCCACATCTGTCAGCAGAAGCAACCGATCCGCCTTGAGAGCAGCGGCCACGGCCCCGGCGGCCGTATCGCCGTTGATATTGAAGGTCTCGCCGTTCAGCCCTGCCCCGAGCGGGGCGATGACAGGGATATATTCCTTTTCGGTCAGATCCCGGAGCAGGCGCGGGTTGATCTTTTCGGGCGTGCCGACGAAGCCCAGATCGGGGTTGGTCTGGCGGCAGGTAATGAGCTTGCCGTCCTTGCCTGAAAGCCCCACCGCGCGGCCGCCCTGATTGTTGATCGCCTGGACGATGCGCTTGTTCACCAAGCCGCTCAGCACCATTTCGACAACGTCCATCGTGGCTGCATCGGTCACGCGCTTGCCGTTGACGAATTCGGACTTGATATCCAGCCGCTCCAGCATTGCGTTGATCATCGGACCGCCGCCATGAACAATGATCGGGTTGACCCCAACCTGCCGCATCAGAACCACGTCGCGCGCGAACTCGTCCATCGCGTCATCGCTGCCCATGGCGTGACCGCCAAGTTTTATCACCACCGTGGCGTCGGCGTAGCGTTGCAGATAGGGCAGCGCCTTGTTCAGCGTGCTTGCGGTGGCGATCCAGTCGCGGTTCATGTCTTGCGTCTTCATCCGGTTGCTCTTCGGTCTGGTGGTTATGCGGCCCCCCCACCTGCATGGCAAGAGGAGGCGCTATTCGAGTGTGGAAATTATGGACCGTAACGTCGGAATGCCCCACCCTTTTTCGCTCGAGGTGACGACAAGTTCGGGAAATGCCGCCGGATGGGAGGAAAGCGCATTGCGAACCTGATCGAGAACCTTCTCGCCCTCCTTCTCCTTGACCTTGTCAGCCTTTGTCAGCACCACCTGAAAGGTCACTGCTGCGCTGTCCAGAAGTCCGAGGATTTCTTCGTCGACCTTCTTGATGCCGTGACGCGCGTCGATGAGAACGAAGGCACGGCGCAGCGTTTGCCGCCCCGACAGGTACTGCTTGAGCAGCCGTTGCCATTTCTCGACCACTTGCAGCGGGGCATTGGCGAAACCGTAACCGGGCAGATCGACGAGGTAATGTGCATCCCCGGCGGTGAAATAGTTTATTTCCTGCGTACGCCCCGGCGTGTTGGAGGCGCGCGCCAATCCCTTTCGCCCGGTCAGAGCATTAATGAGAGATGACTTGCCCACGTTGGAACGACCGGCAAAGCAAACCTCCATGCGGTCGGCCGGGGGCAGGCCGGACATGGCGACCACCCCTTTAACGAAATCGGTTTCCCCCGCGAAGAGCAGGCGGCCTTCTTCGATGGTTTGGGGGTCGGGGTCTTCGGCCAGTGGGAAGGGCAGTTTCATCAGATCACCTCGACCGGATCGTCGAGCCGTACCAGACCGCCTTCGATCACTTCGGCGCGTACCGAAAAATCCTGATGGCCCCAATGCTCCAGCGCTTTAAGGGTATCGACGTCGCGCTGCCCGGTCTCGGGATTTGCGGTGGTGGACAGGCAGCGATCTGTACGCTCGCGGACGCGCAAGCGGGCAGTGCCGATACGCACTTCTTTGTCCAGCCACTCGAATTCGGACCATGGGGTGCCGGTGTCGAACCAGAAATTACCACGCCAGCGATCTGGTGACAGCTTGGTTCCTGCCTGCTCTTCCACGGCGACATGGGAGGCGACGTTGCATAAGGTAACCGATGGAAAGTCGCTGTCGGTAAAACCGCGTCCGGCCAGCTTGATGATCCGCGCGGGCTGCGCGCGATCCTTCGGCACGATGGGGCTGATCCAGCGGATGAAGGCGTCGCCCTCGCTATCTGGATCGAAGGTCAGGTCTTCCAGTTGGGGATGTGACAGCGTCAGCAGACCTGACTCTTCGTCGAGGCGCGAAGAGATCGCCATAAGCGCGGGGGCTTTGGAAACGCGGCTGAAATTTACGCAGGGCACCCATTCCGATCCGTCCGCCTTCGATGCTTCGTGGGCCACGGCCCAGAGCCTGTCGAAGGGCATCGCCTCGCCCGCCGTCAGAGATACCTCCGCCAGTGCTTCACGGCCATGGCTTTTCAACGGATAGCGCAGGATGGCCGCGAGGCGGGTCATTTTTCGTCCGATTTGGATTTGCGGGTGAAACTGCCCTTGATGTTGCCAAATACGTCAGGCGTGTACCCCTGGCTGCGCATGATGGCATATTGCTGGATGAAGGTGATGGTGTTGTTGGCAATCCAGTACACCACCAGCCCGCTGGCAAAGCTTCCGAGCATGAACATGAACACCCAGGGCATCCAGGCAAAGATCATCTGCTGGGTCGGGTCCGTGGGAGCGGGGTTCAGTTTTTGCTGCAGCCACATGGAAATGCCCAGCAGCAACGGCAGGATGCCGATGAAGATCAGCGCCATGACTGACCCCGGTTCTGGCCCGCTGATCGGCAGCAGGCCGAAAAGGTTCATCAGCGAGGTCGGGTCAGGAGCGCTGAGGTCCTGGAATGGGCCGAAGAAGGGTGCGTGGCGCAGTTCGATGGTAACGAAGATCACCTTGTAGAGCGAAAAGAAGATCGGGATTTGCAACAGGATCGGCAGACATCCCGCAGCCGGGTTCACCTTTTCGCGCTTGTAAAGTTCCATCATGCCGGTCTGCAGCTTCTGGCGGTCGTCGCCGGCCTCTTCCTTCAGCTTTTCCATCTGCGGCTGCAGTTCCTTCATCTTCGCCATGGAGACATAGGATTTGAATGCCAGCGGCAGCAGCAGTGCCTTGATGGTCAGGGTCAGGCCGATGATCGCCCAGCCCATGTTGCCGATCAGCTGGTTGAGATTGTGCAGCATCCAGAAGATCGGCTTCGTCAGGAAGAAGAACCATCCCCAGTCGATGCTGTCGATGAAACCTTCGACGCCGGCGGACTGGTATTCACGGATCGTTTCCCACTCCTTGGCACCCGCGAAAAGTTGAGTTGTCGCAGTTGCGCTGGCGCCTGGGGCCACTGTCTGCGTCGGCAGCAGCGTCTGAGCCTGGTAAATATCGCGCCGCTCGTCGAACTTGGCGACCGATTTGAAGGCGCTGCCGGGACTGGGGATCAGGGTTGACATCCAGTAGTGATCGGTGAACCCGATCCAGCCATTTTCCGCAACATCAGTCACCTCGGCGCGGGCTCCCTCGCGCTCGATGAAGGGGAAATCGGCCAGTTTGTCCCAGTCGGTTTCCGTAAGCTCGCCGTCGGACATGGAGACAACGCCTTCGTGCAGAATGAAGAAGTTCTTCAGGTCTTTCGGTTGCCCATGTCGGGCGAGAATGCCGTAGGGGGCCATGGTCACCGTCTGGTCAGAGCTGTTCGTGACCGATTGCGTGATGGTGAACATGAAGTCCTCATCGACTTCGATCCGGCGCTGGAAAACGAGCCCTTTGCCATTGTCCCAAGCCAGCGTGACCGGTGCGTCCGGGCTGAGTGTGCTGCCCTCGCTGACGGACCACTCCGTTCGGGGGCCTGGCACATCTTCGAGCGCGAGACCCGCACCAGCAGCCCAGCCATAGATGGCGTAATAGGGATCGTCGGAGCCGACGGGGGACAACATCGTGACGATTTCGGCATCCGGGTCGCGGGTTTCGCGGTAATCCTTGAGCGACAGATCATCGATGCGTCCACCGAGCAGCGAGATGGAGCCACTGAGGCGGTCCGTCAGAATATCGACGCGCGGCATTTCCGCGACGGCGTCGACGGTTTCGTCACTTTGCCCCGGGCTCACGACCGGCGCGTCACCGCCCACCTTGGGCAGGGTGCCGGGAGTGGTTTCCGGTGCCACGGTGGCCGATGTTTCCGTCTCCGGGGCAATTTCCGGTTCTGGGGGCGGGAAAAGAACAAACCACACCAGTATCACGAGGAAACTGAGTGCTGTTGCAAGAATGAGGTTCTTGTTCTGATCGTCCATCGGGACCGCCACCTGATCTGTTTTATATCAGCGTGGGTTCAACAGAGTGTGGGGCAAAAGGTCAAGCGGATTCGGGGTTTTTGCCGGTTTCTGCTGCGCATCGTCGCGATACTGCCGCGTGCGGCTGCGTCCATTGCGGGTGGATTCACGCTGTATTCGGCTACGGCAGCCTGTTTCCAAGGATCTGGGGTGTCGCTTCCAGCTTGGTGTTATGCGCAAACATCCAGTCAATCGTTTCCGCGAATGGCATCGGTTTGCCAATGCCGAAACCCTGTACGTGATCGCAGCCCAGTTGCGCGAGCATCGCGTGTTCGCCGACGGTTTCGACGCCCTCGGCAAGCGTTTCGACGTGCAGTCTTTCCGCCATCGTCAGAATGGCGCTGATCATACGCTGCTGCTCGGGGTCGCGGTCGGACTTCAGGATGAAGGAGCGGTCGATCTTGATACGTGATACGGAAAAACGGCGGATCGCGGCAATCGATGCATGGCCTGTTTCGAAGTCGTCAAGGTCAATGCGACATCCAAGAGCGCTGAGCGCATTTATGTTCCGGCTGACCGTATCACCCGGTGCACCCGCAACAACGGTTTCAAGTACTTCAACGGCCAGCCGTTCCGGAGCGAGGTCGAACCGGTCCAGTTCCCATTTCACCTTTTCTGCGAGCCTGGGATTGTTCAGTTCGGACGCCGTAAAATTGACCCCGACGCGCGGTACGTCGACCCCGGTCCGATCCCAAGCCTTGAGCGCCGTGAAGGCGGCGCCCATCATCACCTCGGCCAGCCGCTCCAGCAGCCCGGCCTGTTCAATCGCGGGCAGAAAGGTGGAAGGGGGCAGAATTCCGCGCACGGGATGGTGCCAGCGTGCCAGAGCCTCGAAGCCGGTCACAAGGCCCGTGTCGGTCGAAATCTGCGGCTGGAACCATGGCTCTATCTGCCCCGTCTCAAGGGCATCCGTGATTTCCTCTCGCAACTCCGCGCGGGTTTCTGCGCGCCGCTTCATTTCCATCGAGTAGGCGCGGATCGCACCCGTGCCATGATGTTTTGCTTCGCGCAGCACCAGACCGGCCGCATTGCGCCAGCCGGGCGCGTCCTTGCCGATCATCTTGCCGTGCTGGCAAAAACCGATGCACACGGTGATATAAAGTGTGGTTCCGTCGATTGAAATCGGTTCTTCCAGAGCGCTTTGCAGACGTGCCGACAATTGCAGGCAAAGTTCCAGATCAAGCCGCTGGACCGGTGCAAGACAGACCGAAAAGCGAAATTCACCGATTCTCGAGACGGCATCCGTACCGCGCAGGACGGCAAGGATGCGCGCGCCCGTCATCTCAACCATTCTGTCTGCCGCAGCTTGACCGTAGCGGTCGAGCACTTCGTCATGATTGTCGATCTCTATCTTGAAAATTGCCGATTTCTGTCCGGTCTCGGTCGCCTCGTCGAAAATCCGCGCGACGATGGCGTCAAAGCTTTCGCGGTGCATCATCCCCAATCCCGCGCTTTTCGACAGGGCGTTGACGGCGGCGGAGAGGGGGGTGTATCGGCAAGCATGAAGACCAGCGGCGCGGTAATCGCTGCGAACATGAGCGCAACCTCGCCCCCGAGCCAGTAAAGGACTAGAAAAGCGGCGGGCAGCGCACCGAGACATACCGGACGGGCCAGGCAGTTGGCCATTACCCTGCTCACCGTCTCGAACGCGCTATTTAACCTCTTCGCCATGATCTTTCCCCTGCAACTGCCTCGCCATGCGGGCGCGTCAGGTCGCATGTCTAGATCATTCAGTTGATTTCCCGGTTAACGCGAGTCCAGTTAATGGCCGCGTATTGCATCAAATTCGAACTAATCGATGGTAAGTTGAGTGAAATCAAAGAGTTTCGGGTCCAAAAGGTGGGAGGGGCGCGCGTTCATCAGCGCGCGGAACATCACCTGCCTCCGTCCGGGGCTGTTCTTTTCCCAACCGTCGAGCAAGGCTTTGACCTGCTGGCGCTGCAATCCGTCCTGGCTGCCACATAGATCGCAGGGAATGATCGGATAGCCCATGGCCCTGGAAAATCGTTCGCAATCTTCCTCGGCCACATGCGCAAGGGGACGGTAGAGGAAAAGATCGCCTTCTTCGTTCACCAGCTTCGGCGGCATCGTCGCCAGGCGGCCGCCATGGAAGAGATTCATGAAAAAGGTTTCCAGAATATCATCGCGATGGTGCCCCAGAACCACGGCGGAACAGCCCTCTTCCCGTGCGATGCGATAAAGATGGCCCCGCCGCAGCCGTGAGCAGAGCGCGCAGAAGGTCCGGCCTTGCGGGATCTTGTCCATCACCACCGAATAGGTGTCCTGATATTCGATCCGGTGCGGCACCTCCATCTTTTCGAGAAAGGCCGGGAGCACGGTGGCGGGAAATCCCGGCTGGCCCTGATCGAGGTTGCACGCCAGCAGGTCGACCGGCAGCAGGCCACGCCATTTCAGCTCGTAAAGTACTGCGAGCAGGGTATAGCTGTCCTTGCCGCCCGACAGGCAGACGAGCCAGCGGGCGTCCTTTTCGATCATCCCGTATTGTTCCACCGCTTCGCGCACGGCCCGCACGATCCGTTTGCGCAGCTTGCGGAATTCGGTGGTCTTGGGCGCCCCGTTGAAAAGCGGGTGAATATCGTCTGATGTGTCCAGCATGAAGAGCCTCGGTCGGTATCTTTCCGCCTTATAGGGGCTGCGCGGCTGAACCAAAAGCCTCTGCGGTGCGTAGATCTTGTGAAAAGGAAAGGATATTTCATGTTTGCCAGGCTTGCAGCACTTTTGGCGGTCATCATTGTAGCGGGCTGTGTGGGCAAGCCCGCGCTCGAGGATCAAAAGCTCTCGTCACGCGACTTCAATCTCGAAGAGTATTTCGACGGTCGTGTTGTGGCGAAGGGTCAGTTTCAGGATGTTTTTGGCACGGTGCGCCGCCGGTTCGACGTTGTCATCGATGGCACCTGGGACGGAGAGACGCTCCGTCTGGTCGAGGATTTCACCTACGAGGACGGCTCGGAAGAGCAGCGCATCTGGACCTTGCAGAAAACAGGCCCGGAGACCTGGCGCGGCTCCGCGCCGGGCGTGATCGGCGATGCCGTGGGCGAAGAGCGCGGCGACAGTTTCAACTGGAAATACCGGATCGACCTGCCCGTGCCCGATGGCACGCTCCGGGTGCGCTTCGACGACTGGATGTGGCTGATCGACGACCGCACCGTGCTGAACCGCGCCTACATGAAGAAATTCGGTGCCGATATCGGCGAGGTCATCATCTTCTTCGAGAAAGCGCCCTAGGACCGTTTGTTCTCGTTTTTCTCCGGCACCGGGTCATAGCCGCTGGCGCCCCAGGGATTGCAGCGGAGGATTCGTTTTGCTGCCAGATATCCGCCCTTGATCGCGCCGTGGGCTTCGAGGGCTTCAAGCGCATAGACGCTGCAGGTGGGCTGATAGCGGCAATTGTGCCCGACCCATGGGCTGAAGATCAGCCGGTAGGCGCGCACTGGCAGGGCGAGGATATGCGCCAGAGGCGTCATTTCAGGTGTCCGTGTAACTGGCTGAGCGCTTTTTCCAAATCCGCCCGCAATTGCGAGAAGGGCAATTGCGCGGTCGCGCCGGCGCGGCCAACCAGCACGTAATCCATGCCGTCACGGCCCTGCTGCGGCAGTGTGAGTCGCGCAATCTCGCGCAGGCGGCGTTTGGCCCGGTTTCGGGCCACCGCATTGCCAACCTTTTTCGAACAGGTGAATCCGACCCTTATCCCGGATTCTTCGTCGTCGGAGCGCTTGCGCGCTTGCAGGATGAAGCCGGGCGTCACCACGCGCGGACCGCGCGCCGCGCGCAGAAAATCGGCGCGTTTCGTTAGCGTCGTGACACGCAAAGAAACCGCCGCAGGCGCTTTCCCGTCGGCAGTGGGGCCTGACGGGATGGCTTGCGGCGGTGTCATGTTCGTTCAGACCTGTCGAAAGGTCGGATCAGGCGCTGAGCGACTTCCGGCCCTGCGCACGGCGTGCGTTAATGATCTTGCGGCCAGCTTTGGTGGCCATGCGCGCGCGGAAACCGTGGCGCCGCTTGCGCACGAGGTTCGAGGGTTGGTAGGTGCGTTTCATCGCTCCGTCTCCGTTCTGGTCATCAGCATTCGGGCGGAATCGCCGGAAGGCCTCTTAATATTCGAAGCCCGTGCTCTAAAGCGCATTAACGTACAAGTCAAACCCCGAGAGCGGATAAAATGGCTTCATTCTTGCAATATTTGAACGGCCAGGCGGCAAAAGATGTTTCAGATTGCCCCCGACAGGGCTCCAACGCTCCCACTTTGCGTCACGCCCGTTCAAGCGCGCGTGATCGCTCTGTCGCAAAAGGCGCCGGACGGTCATTTATTTCACAATTGCAAAGCGTTCGCGGAAAGGCGACAGTGATGACCGATATGACCCAAGACCCCAAGCCCGCATGGATACGCCGGTTGCCTTTCGTCGTCATCCTCGCGGTCGCGGCCGTCGGGGCTCTGACCCTCGGAGATGACATTAATTTCGAGGCCTTGAGAGACAACCACGAGGCGCTGATCGCCTTTCGTGACGCCAATTTACTGCTGACTGCCCTGGGATTTGTATTGGCCTATGTGGTGATCGTCGCGTTTTCCTTGCCGGGTGCTCTGATCGCGACGCTGACGGGCGGTTTTCTGTTCGGCACCCTTGGCGGATCGTTTCTGAGCGTGACTGGCGCCACCATGGGCGCCACGTTGATCTTTCTTGCTGCACGCCATGGTCTGGGTGACTCTCTCCGAGAGCGGATGGATGCTTCAAACGGCAGGATTGGCAGGATCAAGCGGGGGCTCGATGAAAACCAGTGGTCGATGCTGTTTTTCATCCGTCTGGTGCCCGTGGTTCCTTTCTTTGTCGCCAATCTGGTGCCGGCTTTTCTGGCGGTGCCTCTCTATCGCTACGTGGTGTCCACGTTTCTTGGCATCATCCCCGGGGCTTTGGTCTATGCGTCGGCAGGCGCCGGGCTGGGTGCGGTTTTTGCCAGCGGAGAAACCCCCAATCTTGGGTTGGTGTTCGAGCCGCATATCCTGCTACCGCTTCTCGGGCTTGCCGCCCTGTCGGTGCTGCCCGTTATCGTGAAGTCGATTACCGGCCGGAAAGAGCTGTGACATGAAAACCCTTAAAACGGATATCCTCGTCATTGGTGCCGGGTCCGGTGGATTGTCCGTCGCCGCCGGTGCCGTGCAGATGGGGGCGGATGTGGTGCTGCTGGAAGGCCATAAGATGGGGGGAGATTGTCTCAACTACGGCTGCGTCCCCTCCAAGGCGCTGATCTCCAGCGGAAAAGCGGCGCATGCGCAGCGCCATGCGTCCCGATACGGGGTGAGCGATGGGCCGGGGCAGGCGGACTTTGCCGCGACCAAGGATCATATAGCGGATGTGATCGCGCAGATCGCGCCAGTGGACAGCCAGGAACGCTTTGAAAGCCTCGGCGTCACGGTTATCAGGGAATACGGTCATTTCGTCTCGCCCACTGAGGTGCAGGCAGGCGATGCCGTGATCACAGCGCGCCGCATCGTGATCGCGACGGGTTCGTCGCCCCTCGTTCCACCGATTCCCGGACTGGACGATGTGCCCTTCGAGACCAACGAGACAATCTTCGATCTGTGCGAGAAACCCGGACATCTGCTGATTATCGGCGGCGGTCCGATTGGCATGGAAATGGCGCAGGCGCACGCCCGACTTGGCAGCAAGGTTACGGTTCTCGAAGGTGACAAAGCCCTCGGCAAGGATGATCCGGAACTGGCCGCGGTCGTGCTGGAGAGCCTGCGTGCTGATGGGGTGGTGATAGAGGAAAAGGCCAGGGCCGTGCAGGTCAAGGGCAAGGCGGGTGCCATAGAAATTGTCACGGAAGACGATCGCTCGATCAAGGGCACCCATTTGCTTGTGGCGGTGGGGCGCAAGGTCAACGTCGACAGGCTCAACCTTGAAGCGGCGGGCATCGAAGCCGACGGAAAAGGTATCAGGGTCAACGCCGGCCTGCGCACGAGCAACCGGCGTGTCTATGTCGTCGGGGATGCGGCTGGCGGCATGCAGTTCACCCATGTGGCAGGCTATCACGCGAGCGTCGTGATCCGCTCTTTGCTGTTTGCACTGCCTTCAAAGGCCCGCAGCGCGCATATTCCCTGGGCGACCTATACCGATCCGGAACTTGCGCAGGTAGGCATGACGGAGGCTCAGGCCCGCCGGGAGTATGGGCGCGCTCTTGAAGTTGTACGCTTTGACTATGCGCACAATGACCGCGCTGTCGCCGAACGCCACACAACAGGTTTCATCAAGGTCATGGTCCACAAAGGGCGCCCCGTCGGCGCCTCGATTGTCGGCCATCAGGCGGGCGAGCTTATCACGCTCTGGGCGATGGCGCTGGCAAATCGGATGAAGATGCGCCAGATTGCCGCCATGGTCGCCCCCTATCCGACGATCAGCGAGATCAACAAGCGCGCGGCGGGCGCATATTTCAGCCCGCGACTCTTCGACAATCCGACGGTCAAAAAGATTGTGGGGCTTGTTCAGCGATACATCCCGTGAAACCCTAGGCCATGTTTAACTCGCTCTCAGGTCGGCTTCTTATCCTGACAACCATCTTCGTGATGGTTGCCGAAGTGCTGATCTTCGTGCCCTCGATCGCGCGCTTCCGAGAAGACTATCTGATGAACCGGCTTGAACGCGCGCAGATCGCATCGCTGGCGTTGCTTGCGGACGACATGATCGACAGCGCCTTGGAAGAAGAGCTTCTGGCCAATGCGGGTGTGTTCAACGTGGTGCTTCTGCGGGATGAAGTGCGCCAGCTGATGCTGTCCTCGCCCCTGCCGCAGCCCATTTCCGCGACATTTGACATGCGTGAGGATGGTGCGCTCATCCTGATCCGGGATGCACTAGTGCGACTGGCGACACCTGAAAACGAGGTTCTCCGGGTCATCGGCGCGCCAGTGCGGGAAGCGGGCCTGCTGATCGAGATCACGATGGAAGCGGCCCCGTTGCGGATGGCGATGATCGATTACGGCATTCGTATCCTCATGCTTTCGGCTGTAATTTCGGTCATCACTGCCTTCCTGCTGTTCCTGGCCATGCGGGCTTTGTTGCTGAAACCCATTAAAAGGGTGGTAACGCAGATGCAGAACTACGCCGCAGCGCCTGAGGACGCACGTCGGATTATTTCGCCGTCTGCCAGCGTCACCGAGCTGCGCGAGGCCGAGGAAGCGTTGCAAAAGCTGGAAACCGATCTGACCCAGGCCCTGCGCCAGAAGGACAGGCTTGCGCAACTGGGAAGTGCGGTCAGCAAGATCAGTCATGATCTGCGCAATATCCTCACATCGGCGCAGCTTTTCACGGATCGCATCGAGATGAGCGAGGACCCGATTGTCAAACGCATGGCGCCCAAGCTTGTCGGTTCGATTACCCGCGCCGTGCATCTGTGTGAAAGCACGCTGGCTTTCGGAAAGGCGGAAGAGCCAAGCCCGACCTTGACGGTGTTGACGCTGAGTGACCTCGTGGATGAGGTGGTGGAGAACGAGCGGCTGGCCGCCGGCGATTTCGACATCCGGTTCACGACGGACGTGCCATGCGCGATGGTGGTGCGCGCCGATCCCGAACAGCTATACCGTGTCCTCGCCAATCTTCTGCGCAACGCGCGTCAGGCGATCGTCGCCCATGGCCTGCCCGGTGAGGTGGTGCTGAAAGCGCGTGAAAGCGATGCGGAATGGTGTATCTCGGTGAACGACACCGGGCCGGGATTGCCAAAGAAAGCACAAGAATTTCTGTTCACGCCCTTCCAGGGAGGCGCGCGCAAGGGCGGATCCGGTCTTGGGCTGGCGATATCCGCCGAACTGGTCCGCGGGCACGGAGGAACGCTGGAGTTGACGCACACCGGACCTGACGGCACAGGCTTTAAAATCCGGCTGCCGAAAGGCGACGGGACGCTGGTGCCGGGTCCACGCAAAGAGGCCGAGCAGCAACTTGACGCCTGACGTCTAGCGCCAGAAGGATGCCGGCACGTGTTCATGGTATCCGCACCGAAATGGATTTTCCCGCACGAAGAGGTGTATTTTGGCTTGCATAACCCGCGCGCCAGCACTAAACCCCGCCTTCAGTGGACCGATAGCTCAGCTGGATAGAGTACTTGACTACGAATCAAGGGGTCGGGGGTTCGAATCCTCCTCGGTCCGCCACTTAAAATCACTAAAATATTGAAATTAAAAAATAATATTTGTTTATGCGCAAAGCATTCCCACTAAAGTTCCCACTGTCCAAGCTGGAATGCCCCGGTACTCTCAGGAAGAGTAAATGCCGTAGATCAATCCATTCACGGTCGGACCAGACTGAATAATAGCCTCAAGTTCTCTGTTCTTTAAGCAACGACATGAAGAGGCCCAGCTGATCTTCTTCAGCAATACTCCCGGATTTATAGCCGTTTCCGTACAGCTCTTCGAGGTTTGGGTCATTTGTTGCCAGCGCGGCAAGTCGGCCCGTTTTGCGGATTGTTTCTGCGAGGTGCCAGAGGTATCCACTCTCGCCGCCGCCGATCCTGTTCTTTGCGTGAAGTTTCAGTCCGATCGTTTCAAGGAGTTCAGCCAGTTCTTCAGGTGATCGAAAGTCTGATGATCTTTCCATAAATACAAATTCCTCCATTTAAGTTTTTTTAAATTGCCATGCCGCTTCTGGACGTGCTGGTGAATTTAAGTTCACCGCCAAATTTATTGTGCAGGCCGCTGACAACAGGCCCATGCCAGATCATGCCATTCCAGTGGGGCTTATATCATTGATGAGCGTGTGCACTGCGCCATCCATCGGTCATCTGAGATTGACGGCACCGGACGTTTATATTGTCTTTACGCGACCGGAATTCAACGGAACCAAAAAAATGAAGGGGAATTGTGTATCATGCCGTGCGACACGGCGACATGTGCGACACCAGCTTTCAATCTGAAAGAATGTAGAGGCTTTTTTGGCGACGTCGTGAACGTAAGTTCACTAATGTTTCGCTCCGACCAAAATCTGTACATGTGTCTTATCTTCAACGGCAGCTTCCAAAAAGACCGGTCGTTCTTTAAAATCGGGTCTACGACCGAGTTGCGGACACAGCCGCCGTACATTTTGGGATCATAGAGCCTTATGTTATCTTGGCATTGCTCAATAACATCTTGGAGGGGTCAGATGTTTATTTGCAAACTCAGAAATGTGTTTATGACCAGTTGTGCAATGTTTTTCTTTGGGGCAATGCACGCTGTTGCTGAGGACGCGCCAGATGCGGCAACAGCATCTCCAGAGGTTTACAAGATCATAGGGGAAAACGATCAATGGCGCGTGCTCGAAGCAACGTGGCAGCCCGGACAAGAAGACAATTTCCACTCTCACCCTGCTGATCGCGTTTCACTCATCCAGACAGATTGCAAACTACAATTCACAATGCCGGACGGGACAACGCAAGTACGTGAGCCCAAAGCTAAAGGCGTAACCGTAAGAACAGGCAAGCCGATGCCCTCACACAAAGCTATGAATATTGGCGACGATGTGTGTGTCATACGAATTGTCGAATTAAAATAGAGCCTCTGCGATTGAAAAATCAAAGGTGTTTCACCGACTAACGTCTCTGCTTCGGGTCCGTCTCGGTCAAAGGAATGGCCAGATCAGTGGGTTGGTCTGCTAGTGGAAGGAGCTAACCATGAAAACCGCATCAATATCATTGATCTCTTCGCTTGTTTTCGCTGCCGGGTTCAACGGCAGCGCATTTGCTCAAGATGAAAACTACACCTCGTTCAGGGTTTTGAAGCCAGAACTGTCGGTTGAAGCCGCACAGGCGGCTTTGTCGGAATGTCGTGAAAG
>JBFFFS010000008.1:0-23909 GCA_041557855.1 Roseobacter sp.
GCTGCCGATGCGTTCCTAACCCAGGACGCGCCCGCTGGTGAGGACACCATTGATGAAGTTGCCGCCTTCTTCGCCGGCAGCACGGTAGAAGAGGCCGCCGACCCTGAAATGGAGGAGTCGATCTCCGTCGAGGCTTTTACCAACTACATATCGTCCGAAGCCGCAGCGGAAGCTCCGGCTGAGGAAGAAGTAACGGCAGAATCCCGGGAAGACGATATCGCGGAGGAAGAAACCGCCGAGGACGTTGCCGGGGATGATCTGACCGCCACGACGGAACCCGAGGCGGCAGAGCCGCAAGCGGTCGAGGCCGACATGGCGGAAGATGTCGGTGAAACCTTCGAGGTCGAAGACGTAACACCGCAAGTCACCGCATCGGAAAGCTTTGCCGACAAGCTGGCCCGCATCCGCGCCGTGGTTTCCCGTCAGGACGACGTCGAAGAAGCCGAGGACTACTACTACGACGAGCCCGTCGAGATGACCGTCGAAGCCACGGCCGCAGAGGCACATGTGCACGTCGTCGAGGAAGAAGACCGCGCGCAGGTGGATATTGAGGAAGCGGAAGAAATCCACGACGAGGCTGAAGCCGCTTACGCGGAAGAACCCGTTTCAGAAACCGAAACAGCCGACGCGGAAGAAGAAGCCGTCACTGCCGAAACTCACATCGAGGAAGAAGCCTTCGAGGCCGAAGCCGCCGACGAGGAAGACGCAGACACCATTTACCGCGAAGAGACTCCCGTCGAGGTGGAAATCACCATCGAGGACGAGGAAATGTCCGAAGCCGAAGCCGAGGCCGACGACACTCTCGACTATCCGCAAGCAGCGGTGTCCCCGTACGAGGAAGACGACGCGGCGGAACAGCGGCCGATCAGCTCCTTCGGTGCCATGGATACCGATCTCGACGCGCCCTTCACGCCCCCCGTCTTCACGGATGTCGATCGCGATCTGGTGGCCGAAGCCGCACAGGACATCGAAGATGCCCTGCAGATGGATGACGACACGCCGGCAGACGGCGGCGAGGAAGAGAACGCGGAACTGGACGATCTCGACGCAGTGCTCAGCGGCTTCGATGCCTATGACGCAGAGGACGTCAGCGCCTATGAGGACGAGGCGGACAACCTTTTCGACGAGGCCGATGAGGCAGTGGATGCCGACGCACAGGACACGGCGCAAGAGGTCGTTCATGGCCGGGTCATGAAGGTGAATCGCGCCGACCTCGAGGCCGCGCTCGAAGCTGGTGACCTTAAAGAATATGAAGACGAAAACCTTGCCCGCACCCGCGCGCTCAGTGACGAAGATGAAGAAGATCTGCAGCAGGCGCTTGCAGAAGCCGAAGCCGAGCCAAAAGCGGCGCGGCCCAAGTCGCACAGACCGGCCCGTGAGAGCCTGCCTGCCATAGACGAGGATGCTGACACAGGTGTCTCCCGGCTGATGGCGGAAGCCGACCATCAGATGGAAGAGCCTGAAGGCCGTACGCGCCGCAGCGCCTTCTCCCATCTGCGCGCCGCCGTGGCCGCCCGCTTCGCGGACCGCACCATGGAGCACGAGGAACTAAAAACCGAGGAGAAGGTGGAGGCCTACCGCAACGATCTGGCCGACGCCGTCAAGCCTCGCCGTCCCGAATCAGGCGACCACCCGTCCGAGCGCCCGTCAGACCAGCGTCAGGCGCCGCTGAAACTGGTTGCCGAACAGCGCATCCAGCCTGAAGCCGCACCAGCCAAGGTCAACACCATCGCCCCGCGCCGCGTCTCCGCGACTCTGGAAGTGACGGAAGACACGCCCGATACCGGTTTCGCCGCCTATGCGGAAGAACGCGGCGCCGTGACCTTACCCGAGCTTCTCGAAGCGGCGGCATCCTACCTGTGCTTCGTGGAAGGCCACGAGGAGTTCTCGCGCCCACAACTCATGACCCGCGTGAGGCAGGCTGATTGCGGCGAATTCAGCCGCGAGGATGGTCTGCGGTCTTTTGGTCAACTGCTCCGGACCGGGAAGATCGAGAAGATCAAGGGCGGACGCTTCGCCGCGTCCGAGGCGATCGGCTACAAGCCGGATCACCGCGCAGCCGGCTGACCCGCCCCGCATCCCGCGAAAAAAGCGGCAGCGCCAGAGAAGGCGCTGCCGCTTTTTCGTTGTCTCTTGCCAAGCCTCTCAGTTGTCGGTCTGGTCCGGATCCGGTTGCCCCACACCCTTGAACACCGCCTTCAGCGGCACCGCCCAGAGCACGCCCAGGGCCACATAGACCAACAGCTCCACCCAGATCGACGGCCTGTCGAGCCAGCCCATCACCGTGGTCGCGGCAATGATGTAAAGCGGCAGCCCCACCAGCAGAACGAGCAGGGAGAGGCGGCGGCGGGCCTTGTAGCTGAGCGACATGCGTATCCTTGTGGTTGGTATCAGTCTGCGAACGGATCGGTTACGAGAATGGTGTCCTCGCGCTCCGGCGAGGTTGAAAGTAGCGCGACCGGGCATTCGATCAACTCCTCAACCCGGCGCACGTATTTGATCGCGTTGGCGGGCAGGTCCGCCCAGCTGCGCGCACCTTCGGTGGATTCTGACCAGCCCGGCATCTCTTCGTAGATCGGCGTACAGCGGGCCTGATGGTCGGCGGCTGTGGGCAGATAATCCATCCGCACGCCATCAAGCTCGTAACCCACGCAGATTTTCAAGGTGTCGAAGCCGTCGAGCACGTCCAGCTTGGTGAAGGCGATGCCATTGACGCCCGAGGTCGCGCAGGTCTGGCGCACCAGCACCGCGTCGAACCAGCCGCAACGCCGCTTGCGCCCGGTGACGGTGCCGAACTCCCTGCCCCGCTCGCCCAGACGCTGCCCGTCCTCATCGTGCAGCTCCGCCGGGAACGGCCCTTCGCCGACACGCGTGGTATAGGCCTTGACGATGCCCAGCACGTAGTTGATCGAACCCGGCCCGATACCGACCCCGGTGGCCGCCTGCCCGGCGATCACGTTGGAGGAGGTGACGAAAGGATAGGTACCGAAATCGATGTCGAGCAGCGCCCCCTGAGCCCCTTCGAACAGGATTCGTTTGCCGGCTCGGCGCTTTTCGTTGAGCACCTTCCAGACCGGGGCCGCGTATTGCAGGATTTTCGGCGCGATCTCGTTCAACTGCGCCAGCAGCGCCTCGCGGTCCACCGGATCGATGCCCAGCCCGCGCCGCAGCGGATCGTGGTGCTGCAGCGCGCGGTCGACCCGCGCCTCGAGCGTTGCAGGATCGGAGAGGTCCGCCACCCGCACCGAGCGTCGGCCCACCTTGTCCTCGTAGGCAGGCCCGATGCCGCGCCCTGTCGTGCCGATCTTGGTGCCCTTGCTGGCCGCTTCCTCGCGCGCCCGGTCAAGTTCGCCATGGATCGGCAGGATCAGCGGCGTGTTCTCGGCGATCATCAGTGTCTCGGGGGAAATCTCGACACCCTGTTCGCGGATGGTGTCGATTTCCTGGACCAGATGCCACGGATCCAGCACGACCCCGTTGCCGATCACTGACAGCTTGCCGCCACGCACCACGCCGGAGGGCAGCGCATTGAGCTTGTAGACCTTGCCGTCGATGACAAGCGTGTGGCCCGCGTTATGCCCCCCCTGGAACCGCGCGATCACATCGGCGCGTTCCGAGAGCCAATCGACGATCTTGCCTTTTCCCTCGTCGCCCCACTGGGCGCCCACCACGACCACGTTTGCCATGTGCTGTCCTTCAATTTGTTGTGCGCATCAAACCCGCGTCGGTATAGCGGGGGCGCGGCACGGACGAAACCTCAAAATCACGGCGTGCGTCACGTGATCTGTACCGGTGCGCGGTGGACTTTGTGCCTCCGGCGGGGATATTTGACGTCCAAAGAAATATCAGCCGAGAGGAACCTATGAGCTTTATGACACGCTGGACGGCAGCTTTCGTGCTGCTGGCGGTCACCTTCAACCCAACCCAGTACAATTATGTGGCCTGGGCACGGGACTACGGCGGCAGCAACCTGTCGATCGCGGTCCTTGTCGGCCTGTTGCTGCTGGTGGGGTACATCGTCTATCTGCGCGCCACGCTGCGGTCGATCGGACCGCTGGGCATGATTCTCGTTTTGGGGATCGTGGGCGCCGTGATCTGGGTCCTGTCGGACATCGGCTTGATCTCCCTGGACAACCCGGGTGTCAATGTATGGCTGGGTCTCGTGGCGCTGTCTCTGGTGCTGGGCGTAGGACTGAACTGGAGCCATGTGCGCCGGGCCCTCTCCGGGCAGTCGGATATGGACGACATAGACGAGTAAGGCGACGGCGCTCCCGCTCAATCCCCGGAGAGACGCACCGGCGCCCCGTGCGGCGTGCTCAGATAAGCGCTTTGCCAAGCGGCCTTGAGGCGTGCCAGCTCCTCAGCCCCGGCCATATCCATCCGCGCAAGCATCGTTTCGAGCGTTTCCAGCCACGCGGTGAAGTAGTCGTCACCCCCGTCGAGTTCGCGCGACAGGCCGTGGGTCTTGAGCGTTTTCGCAAAAGCCGGCGCCCAGTCGGTCCAGGCAAAATGCCCGGCCTCGTTGAGATGCACCGTGAGCGCGAAAACCTGCGCGTGCCAGGGTTCGGAAAAGACGGGCTCGGGTGGCTGCATCAAATCGGCTCCAGATAGCTTTGCCACAGATCCAGCACGACGTCGTCCCCGGGATGCTCCGGATTGACCCACAGTTCTTCTGCGGGAAAAACTACCGCGTAGAGCGGTTCCGCGGCATCGCCAAGCCCATGGGCAGAGCTGTCAGGAAACACATGGGTGCCGTGCAGGCGCAGGATGCGCCCCCTGGCGCCGGCGGCATAGGCCGGCAGGCGCGTGTGGCCGCCTTCCACCAGACGGTTGCCCGCCGGGCGTACCGTGCGCACGGCGTCACCGGGCGCGAAAATGGCGGGCACGGTGCCGGGCCGGTCGGCCGGGCTTCCCTTGGCCAGCATCGGCTCCACTTCATCGGCCTTCAGTGCCTTTTCCGCCAGCGGGCTCGGCTGCGGTTCCGCACCGGCCAGTTCCTCGCGGGTCACGGTGCCTGTCTCGACAAGAATGTCTGCAAGCGCTGCGATCCATTTCTCGTAATAGGAAAAACGCGTGTAATCCGATGGCGCAAGACATTCACGGGCGCGCCGGCTGATATCGATGTTCCACTGCCCCAGCGGGTTGGTCGCAATCGTGACCGCCAAAGCCCGGGCATGCCAGGGTTCCTTGAACAGAACCCCCTCTTCCTCCGGAATAACCGGGCCGTCACCGAAACGGCCTCCCATGTCGTGCGGGCGGGTCATGGGCGGCGCGCCAGCCCGGTGCCGATCATGCTGTCGCGCGTCACCAGGTCCATGAGGGCGGCCTCGTCCAGATCGTCTGTGCCATCGGGCCGCTGCGGGATCACGAGGTAGCGAACCTCGGCCGTGCTGTCCCACACCCGCACGGCAGTGTCCTCGGGCAGGGTCACGCCAAAATCAGCCAGTACACGGCGCGGCTCGCGCACGGCGCGGGCGCGGTAGGCATCGGATTTGTACCAGGTCGGCGGCACGCCAAGCAGCGGCCAAGGGTAGCAGCTGCACAGGGTGCAGACGACCATGTTGTGAACCTGCGGCGTATTTTCGACCGCCACGATGTGCTCTCCCTGCCGCCCGAAGTAGCCCAGATCGGCGACCATGGCGGTAGCATCTTCAAGCAGCGCCGCCTTGAAAGCAGGATCGGACCAGGCGCGGGCGACCACATGGGCACCGTTGCGCGGGCCGATCTTGTGCTCGTAGGTATCGATGATGACGTCGAGCGCCGCAGGATCGATCAAGCCCTTTCGGGTGAGCAATGTCTCGAGCGCCTTCACGCGCAGGGCGGGGTCCGGCGGCAAAAGGGCATGTGGGTGGTCGTGATCATCATGCGGCATGGCGGCATATTGTCAGGCCTTTGGCCGGTTTGTCCAGCCGTCCCGTGGCGCGGCATCGCCGCAGAGCAGCATCTCACCGGACCAGCCAAAGCCTTAGGAGCAAAAGAAAACATTCGCGCGAAAAATCGCCGGAATCATGTTAACATGCGGCAGAAGCAGACCTGCATCGCCTCATTTCCAGGATAACCCTCTTATAGCATGCGCGAGACATTGATGCTTCTTCGGACCGCCGCCGCGTGCGGCGGTCTTTTTCGTTGTGGGCGGACCCGCGCCCGACCTGCCGGCAGCCAAGCGCCCTTCGAATTCAATGATCCTGCAGTGGCCGCGCTCCGGAACTGGTGTCGCGGTATCTGCCGCCCGCGCCAATCCTCCCTTGCGGCAGACCGCAAACTTGCCTAGATACCCCCAAAGCTAAATCCAACCCGCAGGTTTCCATGCAGAACGTCGTCCTGATCATCCACCTCATTCTGGCGCTGAGCCTCATCGCCGTCGTGTTGCTGCAGCGTTCTGAAGGTGGCGGCCTCGGCATGGGTGGCGGTGGAGGCGGCGCCGTATCCGGGCGCGCGGCGGCAACGGCGCTTGGCAAGGTGACATGGCTGCTGGCGATCGCCTTTATCTTTACTTCCATGACCCTGACAATCTTCGCGGCCGAGAACGCCGCCGGGTCGTCGGTCATCGACCGTCTGGGCACGACACCGCCCGCCGCGGACACCCCACTGATACCCGCAGCGCCCGACGGCGACTCGCTGCTGCCACCCGCGCCGGGTGACGACACGCCGCTCGTTCCGACGCTGGAATAATCATCCGCCACTACACCTTGAGGCATTGCCACAAACCGCAACATCATGTTGCGGTAAGGCTTGCCTTGCAGACCCGAATCCTGTTAGCCTTAAATCCCGTGATGGTGCGAATTTTCGCAGTTTTGACTGGGCGGCTTTTCAGAAAACCGCACGAACCACGGGAGCAGTTCAGCCAATGGCGCGTTATATCTTCATCACCGGCGGTGTGGTCTCAAGTCTTGGCAAGGGTCTGGCCTCCGCGGCACTCGGCGCCTTGCTGCAGGCACGCGGCTTTTCGGTCCGGTTGCGCAAGCTCGATCCCTACCTGAACGTCGATCCCGGCACGATGTCGCCCTTCGAGCATGGCGAGGTCTTCGTCACCGACGACGGCGCCGAAACCGATCTCGACCTTGGCCATTACGAACGCTTCACCGGCGTGCCCGCCCGCATGACCGATTCCGTCTCCTCGGGGCGCATCTATTCCACCGTGCTCGAAAAAGAGCGACGCGGCGACTATCTGGGCAAGACCATCCAGGTGGTCCCCCATGTCACAAACGAGATCAAGGAATTCCTCAAGATCGGCGAGGACGAGGTCGATTTCATGCTCTGCGAGATCGGCGGCACCGTCGGCGACATCGAAGGGCTGCCCTTCTTCGAAGCCATCCGCCAGTTCAGTCACGACAAGGCCCGCGGCCAGTGCATCTTCATGCACCTCACGCTTCTGCCCTACCTGTCGGCCAGCGGCGAACTCAAGACCAAGCCCACGCAGCACTCTGTCAAGGAGTTGCAATCCATCGGCATCGCACCCGACATCCTGGTCTGCCGCTCGGAACAGCCGATCCCGGACAAGGAACGGGAAAAGATCGCGCTCTTCTGCAATGTCCGCAAGGAAGCCGTGGTCGCCGCCTACGACCTCCAGACGATCTACGACGCACCGCTCGCCTACCACGAACAGGGGCTCGATCAGGCGGTGCTCGACGCCTTCAACATCTCCCCCGCCCCGCGCCCCGACCTGAGCGTCTGGCAGGATGTCTCCGACCGCGTTCACCATCCCGAAGGCGAGGTTAAGGTCGCCATCGTCGGCAAGTACACGCAGCTCGAAGACGCCTACAAGTCGATCGCCGAGGCCCTGACCCACGGCGGTATGGCCAACCGCGTCAAGGTACGCGTCGAATGGGTCGATGCCGAGGTCTTCGACACCGAGGACGTCGCGCCTCATCTGGAAGGCTTCCACGCCATCCTCGTGCCCGGCGGCTTTGGCGAGCGCGGGACCGAAGGCAAGATCAAGGCCGCGCAATACGCCCGCGAGAACAACGTGCCCTATCTCGGCATCTGTCTCGGCATGCAAATGGCGGTGATCGAAGCGGCACGCAACGTCGCGAACATCAAAACGGCAGGGTCCGAGGAATTCGACCACGAAGCCGGCAAGAAACGATTCGAACCGGTGGTCTATCACCTCAAGGAATGGGTGCAGGGCAATGCCAAGGTGTCGCGCAAGGTCGGCGACGACAAGGGCGGAACCATGCGCCTCGGCTCTTACGACGCGGTGCTGAAAGAAGGCACCCGCGTCGCGGAGATCTACGGCACCACGATGATCGACGAACGCCATCGCCACCGCTACGAGGTGGACATCAAGTACCGCGAAAAGCTCGAAGAGGCAGGCCTGTGCTTTTCGGGCATGTCGCCGGACGGCGCGCTCCCCGAGATCATCGAATGGCCAGAACATCCATGGTTCATCGGCGTGCAGTTCCACCCCGAGCTGAAATCCAAACCCTTCGACCCGCACCCGCTGTTCGCGGATTTCGTGCGCGCGGCCAAGGACATCAGCCGACTGGTCTGAGCCGACCAAGGCCTACAAAACCGCGACGGGCTCGAAGCGCGGTTCGGTGGCTGCAGATTTTGCGGCGCATCAGGGTGTCCGGCGATCGAGACTGCAAGATGTCCCCTGCTGCGCCGGAGCGGTTGAACCACGGGTCGCCGAACCCGTCGGAATAGCTGCGCCGTCAGCAGGCGCGGGCAGAATAAACGGACGGAAAGCAACCATTTCTTGTCACAGACACGGATGCGGCAGCGGCGGACAAACACCCGGTTTCTCTTTGCCGCGCGCCTCAACTCGCCTATGCTCGGCGCATCAGAGGGGGAAAAATGACCGAGTTTCCGACGAGAAACCGCAGCTATACCGGCCCGGTCACCGATACGCGCAACTGGGACGGCTTCGAGCTGCGCCCCGGTGACGTGGTGCTGTCGACACCGCCCAAATGCGGCACCACCTGGAGCCAGGCGATCATCATGATGCTGATCCTGGGCGGCGCACCTCGCGACCTGCCCGCCTGGCGCCAATCGCACTGGCTGGAATTCCGTCTCGGAGATCCGCAGGAAGCCAAGACCAAACTGGAGGCGCAAAACCACCGCAGGTGCATCAAGTCTCACGCGCCGCTGGATGGCATCCCCTTCCACCCGGAGGTGACGTACATCACCGTGTCGCGTCACCCACTGGAAGTCTTTTCTCCATGCAGCGTCACGTGGAAAACATGCGCTACGACATCCTCGACCACCTTTACCCGCCCGAACCGGGCACGGCCCTGCAGCGCTTTCTGACTCGGGAAGCCTCCGCCGCGGGCACCGACGATTTGTCCCTCGCCTCAATCCTTTACCACTACCGGTCCTTCACCGCCTGGGCGCATCTGCCGAACTTACACTTTTTTCACTACGCGGATCTGTCCCGCGACCTGCGCGGGCAGGCAGGCCGCTACGCGCAGGCGCTCGGCATAAAAGCCTCCGACCGGCTTCTCGACGAGATCGCGTCCTCGGCCTCCTTCTCGGCAATGAAGCAGACCACGCGTGCCCTTCAGCCCGCCGTGCCCCGAGGCGCTTTCGTCGAAGAGCACAAATTCTTCGACAGCGCCACGAGCGAGAAGTGGAAGGGGCGTCTCAGCGACGCGGAACTGAAAGCGTACCGCAGCCGCATCGCCGCCTGCGCGACCCCGTCCGAAATCGCCTACCTAGAAAGCGCGCAGCGCGCGGTCCCCGTAACGGCGCGGTAACACTTGCAGGCGCGCGCACCGTTAACGGCTCCGCTTCGGCGCCGGGCACCGACGCAATACCGACGTCATACCGACAGAATACCGACCGCGCCAACGCCATGTTTTTCAGGCGTTAACCCGGCCTGCCGGGCAGAGACCACGGCAACCCAATTTAGGCGTTGCGCGTACGCGGGGTTAAGCTAGATGCTACGCCATGCTCAGTTACCAACATATCTACCACGCGGGCAATCTGGCCGACGTGCACAAACACACCCTGCTGGCGTGGATGCTGTCCTATCTCACCCGCAAGGACAAACCTCTCAGCTATATCGAAACCCACGCGGGCCGGGGCCTGTACGATCTGGGCGACGCGGCAGCGCTGAAAACCGGCGAGGCCGCACAGGGCATCGCCCGGGCGCTGGCCTTCTCCGGACCGGACCATCCCTTCAATCAGGTGCTTGCGCAGGTCCGCCATGCGCAGGGACCGCAAGCCTACCCCGGATCGCCGCTCATCGCGGCCAGCCTTCTGCGCGCGCAGGATCGCATGCACCTGGCAGAACTCCACCCCGGCGAATACGATGCGCTCTGCTACGCGATGTCGGCCTTTGCAGCCAGGTGCTACAGGCAGGACGGGTTTGAACTGGCGCACTCGCTGTGCCCGCCCATGCCCCGGCGCGGGCTGCTCATGATCGATCCCAGCTATGAAATCAAAAGCGATTACAACGATATACCAAGACATATCGCGCAACTGTCGCGGGCATGGAACGTCGGCGTAATCGCTCTGTGGTACCCGATCCTCAAGGTGTCTGCACATCGCGCGATGCTGGCGGAACTGCAAAAGGCGCACCCCGGCGCACTGCGTCACGAGGTCGAATTCGCGCCGGTCCGCGCGGGCCACGGGATGATCGGCTCAGGACTTTTCGTCATCAATCCCCCCTTCGGACTGGAACAGGAAGCCGCCCGTCTCGGAACCGCGTTCAAGGCCTTGTGAGCGCCGAAAACGGCCCTTTGCGAATACCAATTCACATGCGAAACTATGACCATGCGCTGTGGATTGATCCTTGCTGCCATCTTGAGTGCCGGGGCCGCCGGAGCCTGTGATGCGCCGGTCTGCATCGTTGATCCAGAGATGCTGGGACTGACGCGCATCATAACCTTCGAAGAGGCGCGCTCGACCCGCGGGCCGGGCCATCTGATCCAGAACCTGCTGGTCATGCCGGGAGCCGTCTTCGGCGAACGCTTCGCCGGGCAGAGCGTTTCAGCGGCGGGCTTTCACGACCGGATCGACGGCGAAGCCCTCTCTCCCCTGACCCTGATGCCCGGCGCCTCGGGACAGAACCTCGCCGTGGTATATTTCGATGGCAACAACGTGCTCAACGGCTACGGCGTTGCCGGCTACCCCAAGCGGGACGGACAGGGCGAAGGGGCCATCTCGTTCCTCTTCGACGAAGACCAGTCCGCCCTTGCGTTTCAGTTGCGCGGGGGCGAAGAGGGCGCGGCTCAGGTCATGTTTCTGTCGCGTGACAGCCGTGTCATCGCAGTGCTGGACCTGCCACCGGCGGGCGAGCATGCCTATGGGTTCCTGCGCGCCTCGGGTGTCAGCGACATTGCCGGCATCGTCGTCACGAACACCGATCCGCAGGGGCTGGCTCTCGATAACGTCCGCTTTGGAAAAATCCCGGATATGAGTTGATAACTTATTATGTTCGAACGACTTTTCCCTCGGCGCAAGCCAAAATCGAAGCCCCTTCCGCAACCCGACAAGCAACTGGCGCTCGGCGCGCTTCTGGTGCGGGTAGCGATGGCCGACCAGGAATATCTGGCATCCGAAGTGGGCCAGATCGATCGTATCCTATCGGCCACTTTCGGGCTGAAACCACTGGAGGCTGCCAAGCTGCGCGCCACCTGCGAGGCGCTCGAACGGCATGCGCCCGGAACATCGGAATTCGCGCGGCTGCTGCGCGAGGAGGTCGCTTATGAAGACCGCAAGGCGCTGGCAGCAGCGATGTGGTCCGTCGTGCTGGCGGATGGCGCGCGCGAGGACAGCGAAGAAGATATGCTGCTTCAGATCGAAACCGCGCTCGGCCTCAGCGACGAAGACATCGCCGAGGTGAGGCGCGATGCTCTGAGCGGTGAATAATAATATTGGCCTGACCGCCAAAGCTGCCTATATCGCGAAACATGTTTGCAGATTTCATCAAACGGCTGACACAGCCTGATATCGACGAGCTTCCCGACGAGGACGCCCGCCTTGCCCTGACCGCCCTTCTCGTAAGGATCGCACGCGCGGATCACGACTACTCCTCGGACGAGAAAGACCGGATCGACCGGATCAATGCCCGGCGCTACGAATTGGGGCCGGGAGCCGTCAGCGCCCTGCGCGAAGAAGCCGAAAACCTCGAAGCGGAAGCCCCCGACACGGTCCGCTTTACCCGCGCGATCAAGGACGCTGTGCCCTACGAGGAGCGCCTGTCCGTGGTCAAGGCCATGTGGGAAGTGGTTCTTGCCGACGGGTCTCGCGCCAAGGAGGAAGACGCGCTGCTGCGGATGGCCACCAACCTGCTTGGTATCAGCGACCGCGACAGCGCCCTCGCCCGGCAGGATGTCGCTGGCACAAGATGATCGCCAGCCTGCCGATGTACGACACCGCCTCGACTGCAGCGGCGAACGACAGACTATGGCAGGCGATCCGGGCGAATATCGGCAAAGGCCCAGATGCCCTGGACCGTCAGACCGACCCCCATGAAACCTGGCGTGATCCGGCGCTGATCCTGTCGCAAACCTGCGGACTGCCCTATCGGTCAGGACTGCACGGCAAGGTCCAGCTGGTTGGTACACCCGACTACGGCCTGCACTGCTGCTCACCGGGATACTACCGCTCTGCGCTGGTGGTTCGGGCGGACGACCCGCGCCGCAGTGTGACAGAGTTTGCCGGAGCCCGGTTTGCGCGCAACGACCGCCGCTCGCAATCGGGCTGGGCGGCATTTCTCAATCATCTCGATGATCTTGGACCGCATGCGGAATTATCCGTCCGGGTCACTGATACCGGCGCACACCGCGCTTCGGCTCAGGCGGTGGCGGACGGCCATGCAGATCTGGCGGCCCTGGACGCCGTGACATGGGCCCTGATACAGCGCGACACCGATCTGGACATGCATTTGCGCGTTCTCGACTGGACCCGCCCAACACCGGGTCTGCCCTTGATCACAGCCGCTCACGAGGATGCGGAGGCGATGTTTGCCGCCGTCTCCGCCGCGATTTCCGCGCTGTCCGAAAACGACCGTCGCTGCCTGCTGCTCAAGGGCATCGTGAAAATCCCGGCCGGGAACTACCTCGACGTGCCCACGCCGGCGCGTATAAATTCGGCTTGAAAGCCGCTCCACCGGTCAAGTTACCCTGCGGAACGTGCCATTTGTCGCATTCCACATTGCAAAGCGGCGTAAATTGAGCACTTATACCTCGCGACAGACAATCAAGAGAGCACCGTGGACACACAAGCGCCGGTCATCGAAATCAGGAACCTGCACAAAGCCTATGGTGCGCTGGAGGTCATAAAAGGGGTCAGCGTTCGCGCGCCCAAGGGCCACGTGATCTCGCTGATCGGCTCTTCGGGATCCGGCAAATCAACGCTTCTGCGGTGCTGCAATCTTCTGGAAGACAGCCAGCAGGGCGACATCCTCTTCAAGGGCGAACCCGTAAGATGGAAGGGCAACGGGCATGACCGCAAGCCGGCCGATGCCGGACAGGTCTTGCGCATCCGCACCAACCTCAGCATGGTCTTCCAGCAGTTCAATCTCTGGGCGCATATGACCATCCTGCAAAACGTGATGGAGGCGCCGCTGACGGTACTGAAACGGGACCGCGCCGAGGTCGAGGCCGCCGCGCGCCGCTATCTGGACAAGGTCGGTATCGGCGACAAATGCGAGGCCTATCCGGCGCAGCTTTCGGGCGGTCAGCAACAGCGCGCCGCCATCGCGCGAGCCTTATGCATGGAACCCGAAGCACTACTCTTTGACGAACCGACTTCGGCATTGGACCCGGAACTGGAACAGGAAGTGGTCCGCGTCATCAAGGATCTGGCTGCGGAAGGGCGTACGATGCTGATCGTCACGCACGACATGAAACTGGCAGCAGATGTATCCGATCACGTCATTTTTCTGCACCAGGGCCTGATCGAAGAAGAAGGGCCGCCCGATCAATTGTTTGGCGCGACCAAATCAGAACGCCTGCGGGGCTTCCTCTCGGCAACCCACGCAGCGTAACCAAAAGAAAAAACGAACTGGGAGTACTACCAATGAAGACAACGATATTCGCAACTGCCGCGCTGGCTCTTTCGGCCGGCATGGCGCTGGCCGCCGGTCACGGCGACACGGTCCGCATGGGCACCGAAGGGGCTTACCCTCCGTACAACTTCATCAATGACGCCGGTGAAGTCGACGGATTTGAGATCGAACTGGGCAACGAGCTTTGCGCACGGGCCAAACTGACCTGCGAGTGGGTGACAAACGAATGGGACAGTATCATCCCGAACCTTGTCTCCGGCAACTACGACACGATCATCGCCGGGATGTCGATCACCGCAGAACGCGACGAAGTGATCGATTTCACGCAAAACTACATTCCGCCTGAAGCGTCCCGCTATGTCGCTCTTTCCGAAGATGCCGATATCAACGGCGTGGTCGCGTCCCAGACCAGCACCATTCAGGCTGCTTACATCGCGGAAAGCGATGCGACCTTGCTGGAATTCGCCACCGCCGATGAACTCATCTCGGCAGTGAAAAGCGGCGAGGCTGATGCTGTCTTTTTCCAAGGGTCCTTCCTTGAGCCCATCGTTGCCGAAGACCCGGAACTGGTCTGGGTCGGTGAGCCCGTTGCACTGGGTGGCGGCGTCGGCATGGGTGTTCGCGAGTCGGACGGCGAACTGAAAGCGACGTTCGACGCGGCCATTACTTCCATGAAGGAAGACGGCTCGCTCAACGAGTTGCTTCTCAAGTGGTTCGGTGACGACGCTCAGACTTTCTGAGGCTTTGACCTGACGCACTGACAGGGGCGCGCGACGCTGCGCGCCCCCCTTTTTCAGGAACGGCGACCCTTTCATGTTCAGCTTCTGCACAGAGCCCGACACGCTGCAAAACATGCGTTGGATGATGTGTTATCTGACGACCGGAAAGCACATGTCGCTCTACTGGTCGGTGCTGACTGTTCTGCTTTTGCTGGGGATAACCGCTCCCGTCGCCATGATTTTCGGCTTCGGCGGGGCAACAGCGGCCCGCTCAGGCTTCGCTCCGCTGCGGTGGTTCGGCAAAAGCTACATCTCGGTGGTCCGAGGCGTTCCGGATATCGCGTTCTTCCTGTTTTTCGTAATCGCACTCGATCAGGGGATCGAATACCTGCGCCACAAGGCACTGTGCCCCGATTGGGCCGAACCAATCCGTCAGGGAAATGATTTCGTGGTGTGCCAGGCGGCCAAGATGCCGCTTGGGAACGCGCCTCAATGGGTGCACGAAACATACGGTTTCATGCTTGCCGTGCTGACCTTCGCCATCGTCTTCGGCGCCTTTGCGGCCAACGTGCTCTTCGGGGCGATGCGGGCGGTCCCCCATGCGCAATTGGAAACTGCGGAAGCTTACGGCATGACACCACGCCAGACGTTCTGGCGGGTGCTGGTTCCTCAGATGTGGGTCTATGCTCTGCCGGGCTTGTCGAACCTCTGGATGGTGCTCATCAAGGCGACCCCGCTGCTGTTTCTGCTGGGCGTCGAAGACATCGTCTATTGGGCACGCGAGTTGGGCGGAACCAAGACGCCGCGCTTTACCGATTACCCGCACGGCGACTGGCGGATGTGGTATTTCCTCGCGCTACTGGTGTTTTACCTGTGCTTCACCCGAATTTCCGAGATCGTTCTTGCGCGGCTGATGAAACGCCTCACCCACGGGCAGGCAACCGCCGGTGGTGAAGCGCAGCGAAAGGCGGCCGCCTGATGTCCTGTTTTCAAACCATTCAGGATTATGGCCTGCGCGCCATCGGGATTGGCGAGCGGCTGTTGCCGCGTGAGGATTTCACGCTGTGCCAGCAGTTCACGCTCATCGGGTCCGGGATGATATGGAACATCTACTTCGGGCTTCTGGCGCTTTTGCTGGGGTTCGGTCTGGCAACGGCGCTCGCCGTCGGCAAAGCCTCCCCCAACGCGCTCTATCGCAAGCCAGCCGAATGGTTCATCTTCATTTTCCGGGGTTCTCCCCTCTTTATCCAGTTCTTCTTCGGATATTTTCTCTTTGTGAACCTCAAATCGGTTTCACCTTTTTTCGATCCTTTCACCGCTGCCTGGCTCGGCGCGCTCGTGGTGCTGTTTCTCAACACTGCGGCTTACTCGGGAGAGATTTTCTATGGCGCACTGCTGTCGATTCCCAAAGGGGATATAGAGGCCGCTGACGCCTATGGGATGCGAGGCTGGCCGCGCTTCAAGAGAGTGATCTGGCCGACCATGCTACGCCTCGCCTGGCCTGCTTATACGAACGAGGCAATTTTTCTGTTTCATGCCACGGCGCTGGTGTTCTTCTCCGGCTTCCCCGCATGGCAGCAGCGCGGAGACGCGCTCTATTACGCGAATTATTTCGCCGACAAGACGTTCAACCCCTTCATTCCCTACCCTATCCTGGCCTTCTACTTCATCCTGCTGACGCTGGTTGTGATTGGCCTCTTCGGAATCATCAACGCACGTCTCAACAGTCACCTTCCGCAGAACGCCCGTGCGAAATTGAGGTTGCGTCCCAACCTGATCCGGTAGTATCGGTAATTTGATCAAATTATCCGTGGCGCTGGCTGCGGTGTGGACGCAAGACGCGTCCCCGGCCAGCCCACCCAATTGGTGACATATGAAAAACTGGCTTCGGAAGAACCCGCAGGTGCGCACGATCCGCGTGGCCGCCGCTGATTTGAACGGACAGGCGCGCGGCAAGCGCGTTCCTTCACGCTTTGCCGACAAGGTGGTCGAGGAAGGCACCCGCTTCCCCATGTCGGTGCTGAACCTGGATATCTGGGGCGAGGACATCGATGACAGCCCGCTGGTCTATGAAGGTGGCGACCGCGACGGCGTGCTTAAACCGACGGAACGGGGCTTCATGCCGATGCCATGGCTGGATGCGCCCACGGCGCTGCTGCCAATCTGGATGTTTCACGAAGACGGGCGGCCCTTCGGCGGCGACCCGCGCCATGCACTGAACGCGGTGCTGCAACGCTACAAGGCACGCGGTCTCACTCCGGTCTGCGCGGTCGAGCTTGAATTCTTCCTGATCGACGATTCGGGGCGCAACCTGCAGGTGCCGCCGTCGCCACGCTCGGGCAAACGGCGCGTGGCCGGAGAAATTCTCAGCCTGCGGGCGCTGGACCAGTTCGATACCTTCTTCACCGACCTCTATGACGCCTGCGAAGAGATGGATATCCCTGCGGATACGGCGATTTCCGAAGCCGGACTTGGCCAGTTCGAGATCAACTTGATGCATTGCGATGACGCGATGCGCGCTGCTGACGATGCATGGCTGTTCAAGATGCTGGTGAAGGGCATGGCGCGCAAACACGGGTTTGCGGCCAGCTTCATGGCGAAACCCTACGAAGATTATGCGGGCTCGGGCCTGCATGTGCATTTCTCGGTGCTCGACGAAGAGGGCAACAATATCTTTGATGACGGCTCCGAGCTGGGCGCGGCTGCACTCCGCCACGCGGTCGCCGGATGTCTCGAGGCGATGCCTGGCTCGGCGCTGATCTTTGCGCCGCATGCCAATAGTTTCGACAGGATGGTACCGGGCAGCCACGCACCCACCGGGGTCAGCTGGGCCTATGAAAACCGCACCTCCGCGATCCGTATTCCGTCGGGCAGCCCCGCCGCCCGGCGGATCGAACACCGCGTTGCAGGCGGCGACGTGAATCCCTATCTGATGCTGGCCGCCGTGCTGGGGGCTGCAATCAACGGGATCGACGACGGCAAGGAACCCCCTGACCCGATCACCGGAAATGCTTATGCCGCCGATCTGCCGCAGATACCCGGCAACTGGACGAGCGCCATCGACGCTTTCGAAACCAGCCCGGAAATCGCCCGCATCTTTCCCGCCGAACTCATTCGCAATCTGGTGCTGACCAAGCGGCAGGAAGTGCACTACATGAAGGAACTGGACCCCTCTGAGCAGGTCACGATCTATCTCGATACGGTGTGAACATGAAGATTGGCGTACTGGTAACCGGGCATCCGCCCGAAAACATGATGGAAGGCGGCACTTACGACCGCTACTTCGAACGGCTACTCGCCGGGCACGATTTCACGTTTCAGGGCTGGAACGTGGTGGACGGCGTTTTCCCCGAAAGCATCGAGGACGCCGATGGCTGGCTGATCACCGGGTCCAAACACGGCTCTTACGAGCCGCACGACTGGATTCCGCCGCTGGAGGACTTCATCCGCGCGGTCCACGCAGACGGGCGCCCTATGATTGGAGTCTGTTTCGGGCACCAGATCATTGCGCAGGCACTCGGCGGAAAGGTCGAGAAATATGAAGGCGGCTGGTCGGTGGGCCGCACGGAGTACCAGATGAACGGCCGCCGCTATGCCATCAACGCCTGGCATCAGGACCAGGTGACCGAGAAACCCGAAGAGGCGGAGGTAATAGCCGTCTCGGACCATTGCGCCTACGCGGGTCTGGTCTATGGCGACCATATCTGGACCATACAGCCACATCCCGAATACGATTCCGACTTCATCGCCGCGCTGATGGAAAAACGCGGCAAGGGCGTGGTGCCGGATGCTCTGATGGCCGAGGCCACGGAGAAGCTGGATCAGCCGACCGACAGGATGGAAGTTGCCGGGATCATGGCGGAATTTTTCAAGAAAGAGAGGGCCTAATGGCCGATTGGACACAAGGACTGCCGGCTGCGGCACAGGTTTATCTGGAAGGGCGTAGGCTGGATGAAGTGGAATGCATCATTTCCGACCTACCGGGCATTGCCCGTGGCAAGGCCGTGCCAGCCTCGAAATTCGCGCGTCAGGACTATTTTCATCTGCCCGACAGCATCTTCTACCAGACCATTACCGGCGATTGGGGCGAAGCTGCCGGGGACGACGGGTTCATCGAAAAGGACATGATCCTCAAGCCCGACATGAGCACTGCCACCGCAGCCCCCTGGACCGGGGACTGGACTCTGCAAGTAATACATGACGCCTATGACCGTGAAGGCGAGGCGGTTCCCTACAGTCCGCGGAATGTGCTCAAGAGGGTTTGCAAGCTCTATCGGGACAAGGGATGGGAACCGGTGGTCGCTCCGGAAATGGAGTTCTTCCTCGTGGCGCGCAACATCGACCCGGCGCACGATATCGAACCGATGATGGGGCGGTCGGGGAGGCCCGCGGCGGCGCGGCAAGCTTATTCGATGACTGCGGTGGACGAATTCGGCCCGGTGATTGACCACATCTATGATTTTGCTGAAGCGCAGGGTTTCGAGATCGATGGGATTACGCAGGAAGGCGGTGCGGGGCAACTCGAGATCAACCTGCGCCATGGCGATCCGGTGAAACTGGCCGACGAAGTGTTCTACTTCAAACGTCTGATCCGCGAAGCGGCGCTGCGCCACGACTGCTTTGCAACCTTCATGGCCAAGCCGATTGCAGATGAACCAGGCAGTGCGATGCATATTCATCATTCCGTGCTGAATGCGAAAACCGGCAAAAACATCTTTTCCGATGACGACGAGGGAGAGACGACGGAGTTCTTTCATTTCATCGCCGGTTTGCAAAACCACATGCCGGAAGCGCTGGCCGTCATTGCACCGTACGTCAACAGCTACCGCCGTTACGTAAAAGACCAGTCGGCACCGATCAATCTGGAGTGGGGCCGGGACAACCGCACGACCGGTATCCGCATCCCTCTGTCGAGCCCGGCGGCGCGACGGGTCGAAAACAGACTGGCGGGCATGGACTGCAACCCCTACCTGGGCATCGCGGCAAGCCTCGCCTGTGGCTACCTCGGGATGGTCGAGGGCCAGAAACCCAGAGATGAATTCAAGGGCGACGCCTATCACGGCGAAGGTGATATCCCGCGGGTTCTGGGCTCGGCGCTCGATCTCTTCGAGGAGGCGAGCAGCCTTCACGAGGTGCTGGGCCCGGAGTTCGCGCGGGTCTATTCCATCGTCAAACGGGCGGAATACGAAGAATTTCTGCAGGTGATTTCGCCCTGGGAGCGTGAGCACCTGTTGCTCAACGTCTGAAACATTTGCAGGCCGCAGGACGCTCCGCGGGGAGTTTAGTTGGCAAAGTGAAGGAGCCAGAGCGCCTTGGATCTACTCTATGCGAATGACAAGGCGGGGCAGTACCCGCCAAGCTGGTATGCGGCGACCACGCATTTGCCCGATCCGAAACCGGCGCTGACAGGTGACGTGACGGCGGACGTCTGCATCATCGGTGCGGGTTATACAGGTTTGTCCGCGGCGCTGCATCTGGCGCAGGCCGGGCGAAAGGTGGTTGTACTGGAAGCGCAGCGCCTGGGATTTGGCGCCTCGGGGCGCAATGGCGGACAACTTGGCAGTGGGCAGCGGGTCGATCAGGAAAAGCTGGAAAAGATGGTCGGACCTGAGCAGGCCCGAAGCTTGTGGGCCTTGGGAGAAGAAGCCAAGGCGCTGGTCAAGACGCTGGTTGCCGAGCACCGGATCGACTGCCATCTCAAGCCCGGGGTTGCGTGGACCGGATCCAGCGCAGCGGATGTGGAAGAGTTGCATGCCTATGCCGATCTTTTGTCAGGCACCTATGATTACGATCAGATCGAGGTCATGGATGAACAGGCGTGCGCCGAGACCTGCCCCTCTCCGGATTACAAGGGGGGCCTGATCGACTGGGGCGCCGCGCACCTGCACCCGTTGGCCTTCGCACTGGGCCTTGCGCGTGCCGCAGATGCGGCCGGGGCCGTGCTTTACGAGCAGAGCCGGGTCACGGGGATCGAACACGGCCCGCGCGTGACCGTGACCACGGATCGCGGAGCGGTCAAAGCCGATCACGTCATCCTCGCCTGCAACGGTTACTTGTCCGGTCTAGCGCCTTCCGTTACCGCACGGGTCATGCCGATCAACAACTTCATCGTCGCGACGCGGCCCTTGGGCGATGAGGCCGCGCGCGTACTGACCCGTGACATCGCGGTTGCCGACAGCCGTTTTGTCGTGAATTATTTCCGCTTGTCCCATGACGGACGCCTGCTGTTTGGTGGCGGCGAAAGCTATGGCTACAAGTTCCCCGCAGACATCGCCGCCACGGTTCGCAAGCCGATGGAGGTTATCTTTCCTCATCTGAAAGGTATCGAGATCGACTATGCTTGGGGAGGCACCCTGGGGATTACGATGAAGCGGTTTCCCTATCTTGTAAGGGTCGCGCCCAATGTGCTTTCTGCTTCCGGCTATTCTGGTCATGGGGTCGGCACGGCGACCCATGCCGGCCTTTTGATGGCCCGGGCAATCGAAGGCGACGGCGATGGTTTCGACACGATGAGTACGATCCCCACGCCCGCGTTTCCCGGCGGCGGCACATTCCGTACACCTCTGCTGATCCTGGCAATGACATGGTACGCGCTTCGTGACCGCACCGGGTTTTGAACGCTGCGTCATGAAAAAGTCACTTGGCCGACCAAGATTAATCATTTAGTTTTTCAAAGAATAAATTTGAAAAAACCGAATATGAGGTCCGAGATGACAATGCCAGACATGCACACTGCCGAACCGATTCCGGCCACCGCAAGAGCAGAAGTGGAACGGCTTTTGCAAGCGGGCGATCTGTTCCGCTACACAGCAGCGGAAGACGCACCGGTCAGCCTGCTGGAACAGGAATTCGCGAAGATGATGGGCAGTTCCTATGCACTGGCCGTATCATCATGTTCGGCCGCGCTTTTCCTGTCGCTCAAGGCACTTGGCCTGCCCAGAGGAGCGCGGGTATTGATCCCCGGCTTCACCTTCGCGGCCGTACCCTCTTCAGTGGTGCATGCGGATTGCATGCCGGTCCTGTGCGAAGTGGGAGAGAATTACCGCATCGATCTTTCGGATTTCGAGAAAAAGCTGACCGGAGACATCGCCGCCGTCATCATCAGTCACATGCGGGGTCATACATCCGACATGGATGCGATCATGACACTCTGCAATGCGGCGGGCGTCCCTGTCGTCGAAGACGCGGCCCATTCGCTTGGGACACTCTGGAAGGGCCACAAGATAGGTACGATCGGAAAAGTCGGCTGTTTCTCCTTCCAGTCCTACAAAATGGTCAACGCCGGTGAAGGGGGAATTCTCGTCACCGATGACGCGGATCTCGTGGCACGGGCGATTATCATGTCGGGCGCTTACGAGCACAACTGGAAGAAGCATCCAGTTCTGCACGAGGCCTGCGCGCGCTGACAGAACAAGCTGCCGCTTTACAACCTGCGCCTCAACAACCTCTCGGCGGCTCTGATCCGCCCCCAGCTGAATGCCTTGCCTGAGAGGGTCAGGAACGGACGGCGCAACCACGACTACGTTGCAGAGCGCCTGAATACCTCGGCTCATCTTTTCGTGCCACCGCCCCTTCCAGGGGAGGACCGCGCGCCGGACAGCATTCAGTTCAATCTGATTGATGTGAGCGATGCCGAATGCGATGCCTTCGTGAAAGCCGCAGTTGACGCCGGGGTCAAAGTGCAGATCTTCGGCCGAAGCACTGACAATGCCCGGGCATTCTGGAATTGGCAGTTCATCGACGATGTGCCCGAGCTACCCCACACGCGGGCGATGCTGAAGCGTGCGTGCGACGTGCGCCTGCCCGTACAACTGACCCGCGACGATCTCGACAAGGTAACGGACGCGCTTCTGGCGGCGATAGGGTCGGCAAAGCCTCGAAAGCGGGCGGCCGTCGCCTGAGACAACCGCCTATCTGAGTTTCGAAAGTTTTTCCTGTAGCTCGGCGAGCTGCTTCTTGATCGCATCAAGATCCTCGCCCTGCTGGGCCTCTGGGCTTTCGGCCTCCTTCTCCTCCTTGCCGGTCCAGCCGGAGCCACCGGACAGACCGCCCGTCATCGCCTTCATGAAGGCCTTTTGCTGCGCCTGCATCAATTCGAAACCGGGCATCTTTGCCATCGGGTTCATCGCGGTCATCTGGTCCATCATCTGGCTCTGACCATTGCGGAGCATCTCGAAGGACGCCTGGAGAAACTGTGGCACGACGCTGGCACCGGGCGTCATGTAACTGCGCACGAGATCGTTTAGCACATCAACAGGCAGTACGCTTTCACCGCGACTTTCGTGTTCGGCAATGATCTGCAGCAAGTATTGGCGGGTCAGGTCGTCGCCGGATTTCAGATCGACGATCTGCACCTCGCGGCCTTCGCGAATGAAACCCGCGATATCTTCAAGCGTGACGTAATCGCTGGTCTCGGTGTTGTAGAGCCTGCGACTAGCATAGCGCTTGATCAGCAGGGGTTTCTGTTTATCCGCCACGGGTGTGCCTCCGAATTTTTAGCGCTGCACCGCAGCTTAGGGCACCGTTAAAAAAAAAGAAAGGGCGAGCTTTCTCAAGCTCACCCTCCTTGTTATTGCGCTTATCAGGGAGGAGTCAGCGCAAAACCATTGTCCAAATTACTTGGCTGCAGCAGCTTTCTTAACAGCGGCAGTTGCTTCGTTGGTTGCTTTTTTGACAGCAGCTGAAGCATCTTCGCTGATGTCTTTTCCTGCAGCCATCATCAGCTCGATGGTGTCCATTTGGGCTTTCTTCGCGATTTCAGCGTAGGCAGCCATGTGCTCTGCAGCAGCTTCGGAGTATGCGGAAGCGAAGTCTGTCATCGCTTTTGCGTAGTCTGCCGGCTCGGATTTCGCTTTCGACATTTCTGTCAGTTTGGCGAATGTGTCTTGTGCCCATTTGCTGGAGATGTCTGTGGACTTCTCAGCAGCTGTCAGCGCAACGCCAGACAGTTTTTCGTTCAGGGTTGCAGAAGTTTTGAAAGCTTCTTCAAATGCCGATGCATCGACAGGGAATGTACCCATTACGTCTTTGAACATGGCGGTGAGATCGGGTGTTGACTTGCTCACTGTAAATTCCTTTCGTCGCTTGCCGGGACCACCCCGGCTTTTTTGCGTCTGAGAAATATATAGATGCTGCACTGCAGCATTGCAAGTATTTTCTGCACTGCAGCAAAATAAATTACTGCGGCGCAGAAAGTGCCTTCCGATTCAGAGCGTTGCCTTCTTGTTTACGTA
>JBFFFS010000009.1:0-23332 GCA_041557855.1 Roseobacter sp.
GCTAACCCCGGGCCACTCAGCTTACATGTTGCACTCGGCGGCGTAGACGTCGCCGTGATCTGCCAGCGCGGTGCCGATGATCTTGTTGGTGAACACATCGCCTTCCTTGAACACTTCACGCGCATAGATGTTCTGGATCGGGAGATTGTTCGAGTTGAACCGGAAATCGCCCCGTGTGCTGGCGAAATCAGCTTCTTTAAGCGCGGTGCGGAAAGCATCGGCATCCGCTGGAGAGGCTTTCCCGAGCGCCGAAATCAGCAAGTTCGCGGTATCGAACCCCTGGCTGGCGTAGAGCGAAGGCAGCCGCCCGTACTCGGCCAGAAACGTCTCTACAAAGGCTTTATTAGCCGCATTGTCGAGATCCTTGTTCCACTGCGAGGTATTCACGACACCAAGGGCGGCATCGCCGACCGCCTGCAGAATACTCTGATCGAAGGAGAAGGCAGGCCCCACGACGGGGATATCGACACCGCTGTCGGCATATTGCTTGAGAAAGGAAATTCCCATCCCGCCCGGCAGAAAGAAGAACACGCTGTCAGCGCCCGATGCGCGGATCTGCGCGATCTCGGCGGCATAGTCGGTCTGGCCCAGCTTGGTGAACAGCTCGCCGGCGAGGGCGCCTTCAAAGGTGCGTTTGTATCCCGTCAGCGCGTCCTGACCCGCCGGATAATTCGGCGCGAGGATGAAGCTGTTCTTATAGCCGGCGGAATTGGCATAGGCACCTGCCGCTTCGTGCAGGTTATCGTTCTGCCAGGCGACATTGAAATAGTTGGGATGGCAGCCCTTGCCGGCAAGCGCCGAGGGCCCCGCGTTGGGCGACAGGTAGAACTTGCCCTGCGCCGTGGCCGAGGGCACCACCGCCATGGCGAGGTTGGACCAGATGATACCCGTGAGCACATCGACCTTCTCCGACTGGATCATCTTGTCGGCGAGCTGAACCGCGATGTCGGGCTTGCGCTGATCGTCCTCGATGACAACTTCGATATCGTCGCGTCCCGACTGCTTGACCGCGAGCATGAAGCCGTCGCGCACGTCGATGCCAAGACCGGCACCACCGCCCGACAGCGTGGTGATCATCCCGACCTTAACACCGCCATGGCCATCGGCCAGCCCGGCAGAACCCAGGGCCGCAAGACCTGCGGCCAGGATCAGTGAAGTGAATTTCATTTTCGTCTCCCCGTTAGGTGATGGGGTCTCTTGAACGGACCCCAACTGTCATGCGCGCAAGTTTGACCAAAAGGCCGCCGGAATGTCCATTGCCAAACCTTAAGGCACACTTCCGTCGGGAAACGATATTTCACAAGGTCGCATTCATGGCACAAGGGTGTAAAAGAGACGCGAAAACTAAAGGACATCACCCCATGGACAAAGACCTCTTCGAACGTGGCCTGAAACAACACAAGGCCACTCTGGGCGCGGAATACGTCGAAAAGAACCTCGCCGCCGCCGATGATTTCACCCGCCCTTTTCAGGAAGCCATGACCGAATGGTGCTGGGGCTTCGGCTGGGACGACGACGCAATCGACGCCAAGACCCGGTCGATGATGAACCTGGCGATGATCGGCGCCCTAGGCAAGATGCACGAATTCGAGCTCCACTGCCGCGGCGCGCTCAACAACGGTGTGACCAAAGAGGAGATTCGCGCCATCGTGCATGTGGTGGCGATCTACTGCGGCGTGCCGCAGGGGCTGGAATGCTTCCGCTCCGCCCGCAAGGTGTTGGAAGAGAAAGGCTTACTCTAATCAACCGTCGGCGCGATCCTCCTTCCGCGCCGTCAGCGTCAGGCACTCAACCGGCGCAGCCAGACCGTCATCGTCATGGTAATCGGCAAGCTCGGCAACGATCTCCGCGATCAGCCGCGCATGTTCGCCCTGCGGCAGATCCGCCATGGTCCCGGCAAGCGGAGAGCCTGCAATGGCCCCGGTGATGAATGCCTGCGGATCGGCATGGCGGGCAAATTTCACGTCGAGGCTCACATGGGTTTCGCGCAGGCCCGCCGCCGCGGCTAGATCGTGCAGGCGTCCGCGATCACCCAAGGCGTAAACCATTTCCCACGGCGCGGTCGTTCCGGCGCCGAAGTGCTTGTCCAGCACGGTCGTGAACGCGGCACCAAGTGGTCCCTTGATCCTCCAGACAGTGACACCCAGGCGACCGCCCGGTTTCAGCACGCGCGCCATTTCGGCCATCGCGCCGGATTTGTCGGGCATAAATTGCAGACCCTGCTGACAGAGAACCACATCGAAGGAAGCATCCGCCAATGGCATGTCGGCCGCGTCACAGGCCATCCAACTGATGCCGTCAAGCCCCGACTCACCGGCAAAACGCACGGCGGCTTCGATCATTCCCTCGCTCACGTCGGTACCGGTCACGTTCCCGGTCACACCCGTGCGCGCGGCCGCCTTTCGCGCCAAGACACCCGTGCCACAACCCACGTCGAGCACCCGCTCGCCGGGGAAACACCCACCGCCGCGATCAAGTCGTCGGCACACTGGCCCATCTGGGCGCTGACCCAGCAAAGCTCATAGACCTCAGGGCCGCCCTGTTTCAGTTGAAAACCGGAAACACCTCTCACGGCAATTCCTCCTCAACGCCCCGGCGGCACAGCGCCGGCGTCATGACAGGCAGGATCATACCACACCGCGCCGAGACCCGGAAACGAAGTCGGATTTTGCACCCCAGCAAGCACAGCGCGATAATTCGTACTCCGCCCCAAAAGTGCCGCAGTTGCCAGATAAGCACGCGCGAACACGACACTGACTCGCGAGGTCCAGATGAAACAGATCATTTCCATAACCGCCCTGCTCTGCCTGCTGGCACCCGCCGCTGCGCTCAGCGAAACCGAAGGCTCCGGACTGGTACGTCCCGGCGATGCCGAAGGCACCGCTTCTACCTCCGACGGGCTGGCCGAATGCGCGGCCATTCTGGCTATCGCTTCCACGGTTTCACCAAATCTGATCGAGCGAAAGAGCCTTGAAGACAGCTCCGCCGGATGGTTCGCGGCGTCGGGTGACCAGGCTATAGCCGAAGGCTCTTCCGCCTCGACGGACGTATGGGGAGAGAAAGTCTCCAACTGGGCCGGACGGATCGGCAGCCTCAATGCGCTGTCCCAGAACGGCGAATGGATGAACTATTGTGCGGGCCTCGGGCAGCAACAGGGGCTCGGTGCCGGGCCTTTTGCCAAATACGCGCCCCCAACGGAGACCGTGACCCAGTAAATACGCGTCATCGGTCCGCACGCAGATCAAAGACGGCGAATTCCTGCAGGAAGGCCGCGAAGTTGCGCGCGGCAGAACCGATCAGGGCCGCGCCCCGCTCCGCCGTGGCTGCCTTAGCATTGCCGCAGGCGCCCTGCGCGTTCAGATCATCGATGATCCAGCCCGGCCGCGCCGCCTGCCCGGTCAGCCCGATCCATCGCTCTTTCCAGTCCAGCATCGCCGGGCGGAAATCCTTCGCCATTTCCATATCGACACGCGCAGGCTGCGCCGCAAGCATCGCCGAAGTCTCCGCATCACCGGCATGAATATCGACGGCAAGCGCCTGCGGATCGAAGAGGCCATCGGTTTCGGCAAAGCCGAACCAGCTCGCATGGGCGGCGATCAGCCCATGCTCCATACGCATCTCTCGCACTGCCATTTCCAGCAGCGCGGTATTGCCGCCGTGACCGTTGATCAGGCATATCCGCTGCACTCCGGCACGTGCCACCGACGCCGCGATGTCGCGCAGCACCGCCAGCAGGGTCTCTGCTCTCAACGACAGCGTGCCGGGGTGGCGGTCATGTTCGCCGCTCTTGGTGACACGCAGTGTCGGAAGCACCAGAACGGTCAAATCCGCTGCAGTATGCGGCTCTAAACAAGTCAAAACCGCCTCTACGAGGTCACTGTCCACGCTCATGGCCAGATGCGGGCCGTGCTGTTCGGTGGCCCCCAGCGGCAGCACTGCAATCACCGGTTCTTCAAGCGCTCTAAAGCCGGGAGCCGACAAATGTTCCCAATGATGCACACCCGCCATGGCGCTACCTCTCCGCCTGTTCCACCTGCCTAACCCTGCCCGACGCCCCTGCCCCATGGCAATCGGGAAAATCCGCAAAAGCTATTGAAAACAGGCCGACCTGCGGTAAGTAGCGGCAGGCACACGCACACTCAGGAGAGGATCATGGACCTCAATGCCGATTTTTCACAACGCGTTCTGATACACTCCGACGACATCCCCTGGCAGGCCTCGCCAATGCCTGGCGTAGACCGGCGGATGCTGGACCGGATCGGGGATGAAGTGGCCCGCGCGACGACGATCGTCCGCTACGCGCCCCAAAGCGCCTTTTCCGAACACACCCACACCGGCGGCGAGGAATTCATCGTTCTCGACGGCGTATTCTCCGACGAGCACGGCGATTTCCCGGCGGGCTCGTACGTGCGCAATCCACCAACTTCCGCACATACCCCCCACTCAGACGAGGGCTGCACCATCTTCGTCAAACTCTGGCAATTCGCCCCCGAGGACCGCACGCATGTGGTCATCGACATGAACAAGATGGAGTATATCCCCGATGCCACCCGGCCCGGCGTCGGCGTAATGACCCTGTTCAGCGATGCGCGCGAAACCGTCCGCGCCGAGACCTGGGAACCGGGCGCCAAGGTGCAGATGGATTTTCCCGGCGGGGCCGAAATCCTCGTGCTCGACGGCAGCCTCACCGAAGGCGAGGATAAGCTTGGCAAGGGCGCATGGATTCGCCTGCCCGAAGACAGCACCTTCATGGCGCAGACAGGTACTGACGGCGCGCGGGTCTGGATGAAGATGGGCCATATTCCCCACGCCAGACCGCCCGCCGCATGAGCGATACGCCCTCAGACGTGGTGATCGTCGGTGGCGGCCTCTGCGGCCTGCGGCTCGCCTCGCTCTTGCAGCAGGCAGGCCGCGAATGGCAGCTTCTGGAGGCCCGCGACAGGATCGGCGGGCGCGTGCTCAGCCCGAAAGAGGCTGGCACCGCCATCGATCTGGGGCCGGCGTGGTTCTGGCCGGGGCAACCGCGCATGGCGGCTCTGGCGCAGGATCTCGGGCTAAAAGTCTTCGAACAATATGCCACCGGGATGTCTCGGTTCGAGGATGCGCAGGGCAGAATTGCCCAGCAGAGCGGTTTTGCCAGCATGGAGGGTGCGCTGCGCATCGCCAGCGGCATGGGGGCCATAACCGATGCGCTCACCGCGTCGCTGCCGCAAGACCGTCTGCATACCGCCCGCCACGTTACCAAGCTGCGGCGCGAGGGGGACCGCGTCATCGTGGAGAGCAATACCCAGGCGGGCATCAGCACGCGCCACGTGGTGCTGGCCCTGCCGCCCCGGCTGATGGCCGCGATCACCTGCTCCCCTGCCCTACCCGCCGCGACTCTTCAGGCGATGCAGGCTGTTCCAACGTGGATGGCCGGCAAGGCCAAGGCGGTGGCGCTCTATGATTGCCCGTTCTGGCGCGGCGAAGGTCTCTCGGGCGATGCGTTCAGCCAGCGCGGACCGATGGTGGAGATACATGACGCGACGCCGCCGCAGGGCGGCGGGGGCGCCCTCTTCGGGTTCATCGGTGTGCCGCCTGCGCAGCGAGCGGATGAAGGAGCACTGCGGGAAGCCTGTGTCGCCCAGTTCGTGCGGCTTTTCGGCCCGGCGGCAGGCAACCCGGTATCGGTGATCCTCAAGGACTGGGCGCAGGACCCGGCGACCGCCACCGCCGCCGATCTTGCCCCGCTGCACAGCCACCCGCGCTATGATGCCCTGCCATCCCCCGGCGCGGTGTGGGAGGGAGCGCTCCATTTCTCTGGCACTGAAACGTCCCCGGCCTTCGGCGGTTTTCTCGAAGGGGCACTGGAAGCGGCGGAGGCAGACATGGCCGCGCTGACCCGTGCCGCTCATCAGGATGACCCGTTTCAGCCTTGTTAGAGACTGCTTCGAATTATTAAATCCCGTCGAACGTTCCCGGCATCATGTCCTCCCAGAAGGCAAAGATCGCCTGCGCGTTGAGGGCCGACATCCAGCCGTGACGCTCGAAATCCCCGCGCGCGGCGGCATCCTCGATCCCGGCCAGGAACAACCGCCGGTCGGCGTCGCGCTGCGTGGGTGTCCGGGCGGCGGCAAGATCGCGCACCCGGCCCAGACGCGCCGCGCGGCCGCTGGCGGGCGCGGGCTTGGCCGGGTGCGCGGGCGCGTAATCATCGCGCAGCGCCGCGGCCAGGTAACGCTCGGGGCTTTTCACGTTGGATTGTCCAGCCACGTAGTCGAGCTTGGCCACCACCGTGTCCTCGCCATGCTCAGCCAGCCATTGCCGCGCCAGCCTGTCGCTGACACCCAAACCGCGCAACCGGTCATAGGCCGGCGCACGGCGCAGCCCTTCCCCATCATCGAGATCGAGGATCGCCAGCTGCGGATTGGGCCGGATCGCAAAGCGGATATCGCTGACCGCCCGGCCCCGCTTGCGCACCTCAGGGGTGACCACGATGTTGCTGGAGCGGTTCACCTCCGCCACGGCGGGCTTGATGATCTTGGCGTTTAGGTGCTTGTAAACCTCGTAATAGGGGCTGTCCTCCACTCCCATGAGCCGCCGGAACGTCTCTAGCGGCCACCAGCCGGTGCTGCCGGTGCGGTGAAAGCGGTAGCAGTTTTCATAGAGCGCCAGCGCGTGGCCCGAGGTAAACCGCCGCTGGATGTTCAGGTTGATGAGCGCAAAGACCTTCGGATCGGCGAGTTTCTCCGCCAGCGCGGGCGAATAGGCGTATTCGCAAACACCACCCTTGAGCTTGGCATAGCTGAGCAGGCTTGAAACGCCCCACTCCTGCCGCCCGGCCTCGTCCAGCATGTCCCATTCGGCCACTGTTTCCGCAAGCCCGCGCAGCGAAGCCTTCAGGGTCTCGAAGTCGTTGGAGTTGTAGCCCACCAGCAGACACAGCGTCCGTGCATCCATCTGGAAGCTCTGCGCCTCGCGCAGCGTGTCATAGGCATTGAGCAGCAGCACGTTGCTGAGCTTACGCTGCAGCAGCGTCAACTTTCCCGACACGTGGATCGCCGCCACGTGCTTCTTGACCGCACCGCGCTTGAGTGCGCCGGTCAGCTTTTCCCTGGGGATGTCATCCATCGCATCGATGCCTCGTCATGCGGGTCTCTGCGGACCCTTTGCGCGCAGCATAGACTGAAAAGCACCCACGCTCAATCGTCCTGTGGATACCTTTTGCGAGGCTGGCGGCGATGGCGCGCCGATCATCAAAGGGACCCATCTACGGGATGGCGGGAACAAGTTGTGAGCCGATACAGGCTCTATACCGAGTATTACAGCCTCTATCCTGCGAATCGGTACCTTTACGCCCGTGTGCAGGCACCCCTGATCCCGCAAACCGGTACCTTTCGTCCTGTATCCGGCCCCCTGAATACATCTAAATATCTAATTTAAAAAAGGTTTTTTTTGTTAAAGATTCTAAATATTCCTAAATATACTAAACAGCAGGCTGTTGTTTTTTCAATTTTCATCAAGAAAGATTCACATCTCGACCGTCATGTGCGATAGTTTCGCAAACACAACAAGAATTACCTGACATCGGCAGTACAGCATGACATCACTGGGAAAAGCTCCACTCCCCCCCTATCTGGGTCTCGACCCGAAAGCGGCGGCAAGCCGTCTTGGCGAGCCTATCCACACCGCGCGATTCGCAAAAGCGGCGTCTTTCGCAGCGCGCGGCCGGGAAGAACTGGCCAAGGGCGGCCATGCGCCCGACGGGCAGAAGCGGTTGCGCAAGTTTTCCACCTGGGAAATCTGCCGCTACCTGATCCCCGTGGCGCCCGCGCATTTCCGCCGCGTGCTCAAGATGCAGCAGGACCTGCCGCAGGGCACCGGCGAGGGTAACTCAAAGTGGTTCACGCTCAAAGAGGTCATCACCCTGCGCGATCACTTCGCCGAAGAAGGTGCTGCGCACCGCGAATACCGCCCCTACCGGCCCGAGGGGCTGGATGCGAAAGTTCTCGCCGTGGCCAACTTCAAGGGTGGCGTCGGCAAGACCTCCACCTGCGCGCATCTGGCGATGTCTGCGGCGCTCGACGGCTACAAGGTGCTGGTGATCGACTTGGACAGCCAGGGCTCCATGACATCAATCATGGGCGGCCAAGTGTCCGACGAGTGGCAAACCGCTTTTCCCATCATCGCACGCGACTACGCGCAGCACGTCACACGCGAGAACGCGGTGCGCGCCGCGCGGGGCGAGCCGCCGATCCCGCTGGACGAGACCCTGACCGAGGCGATGGAGGTTTCGCCGCGAAACCTCGTGCAGAAAACGCACTGGCCCAGCATCGATCTCATTGGCGCGCAGCTCAACCTTTACTGGGCCGAATTCCAGGTGCCAGTCTGGCGGATGCAGTCGCGTGGCTGGCCGCTCTGGGATGCGCTGACCGGCGGGCTGCAGGATTCCGGGCTGCTGCAGGACTATGACATCATCCTGCTCGATACGCCGCCGGCGCTCGGCTACTTAACGATAAATGCACTCTCGGCGGCGGATATTCTGCTGGTTCCGCTCGGGGCGTCCTTTCTGGAGTTCGACAGCACGGGGCGGTTCTTCGACATGCTCTATTCGACCTTTGCCAGCATCGAGGAGGGTGAAAACAGCCAGCGCCGCAGCACCGGTCTGCCGGAGGTACGCTTCGAATGGGATGCGGTGCGCACGCTCATCACCCGTTTTGACGCCGCCCAGCAGACTGATCTTGCGAATGTCATACAGGCCTATTTCGGTGACCTTATGACGACCTTCCGGCAGGACATGACAGCCATGGTCGGGCAGGCGGGTGAACAGGTGAACGGCATCTACGAGGTCGATTACCGCGACTTCAACCGCGACACCTACGTGCGTGGGCGCGAGACCTTCGACCGGACATGGGCTGAGGTAAAGGAACTCATCATCGGAGCATGGTGGCGAGACGAGCAGGAGATGAAGAATGGCCAAGCGTAGAAAGATTGCCGCTCCCAGCGCGGCGGACCTGGACCGCATCGAAGAAGAGTTTCGCCGCGAAACCCAACGCGCGCCCAATGCCGGCATGGCCCCGATTGCGCAGGTCTCTGCGGAAACGGCACGCGTGCAGCCGATGGGCGACATGCAGGCGCGTGTGCAGGGCGCGCAGGACAGCGCCGATGCCAAGGCCTACCGCGCGGCAGAGGCAGATGGGCGGGTGATCCGCGCCGTGCCGGTCGACCACATCCAGCCCGATGTGCTGGTGCGCGACCGCACCGTGATCGACCCGGAGGAAATGGCGGAGTTGAAATCCTCCATTGCAGATCACGGCCTGCGCCTTCCGATCGAAATCTTTGTCCGCCGCGAGGGGCGGCGCTCTTATGCGCTGCTGTCGGGCTTCCGGCGGCTGCGGGCCTATCAGGAGCTGCTGGCCGAGACTGGTGAGGACCGTTACCGCGCCATTCCCAGCCTGATCCGTGACCCGGGGGCCCTGGGGGGCGGCTTTGTTGCGATGGTGGAAGAAAACGAGATCCGCGCTTCGCTGAGCCATTACGAACGCGGGCGCATCGCGGTGGTGGCCGCGCAACGCGGCGCTTTCTCGGATACGGAGACGGCAGTCTCGCAGCTTTTCAAGGCGGCGAGCAAGGCGAAGCGTTCCAAGATTCGGTCTTTTTCGCTGATCTTCGAAGAACTCGGGGATATGCTGGAGTACGCAGAGGCGTTAAAGGAGCGGGATGGCTTGCGACTGGCCACAGCCTTGCGGCAGGGTGGTGCGGAGGCGTTGCGGGACGCGCTGGCCGTGGCCCAGCCAGCTACGGCCGAGGCAGAATGGGCGGCGCTGGAGAAGGTCGTAAAAGCGCAGGAGAAACGCGCCAGCGCGCCACGGACGGGCCGACCCAAGGCGGCACCGCTGGCCGAAATGACGCTGCCGGGCGATGTGGCGGTGATAGCCGAACGCGATGCCAAGGGCTACGTGATCCGGCTGCAGGGCAGGGGGGCGGATGCCGCGCTGGTCCAGAGGTTTCTGGCGCAGATCGAAACCGCGGCCGGCGAAAATCTTTAACGGAGGACGGACATGAAGAAACTGAAAACCACAGCCGCCGAGATGGTCAAGGCGGCCCGTGCGCGGATAGAAGAAATCGAAACACCGGACCTGATCGCCATGGTCGATGATCCCGACGTGGTGATCGTCGATATCCGTGATCCGCGTGAACGCGAGCGCGGCCATATCCCGGGCAGTTTCCACGCGCCGCGCGGCATGGTGGAATTCTGGGTGGACCCGGAAAGCCCCTATTTCAAGGATGTCTTCGGCCAGGACAAGAAATTCGTGTTTCACTGTGCCTCGGGCTGGCGCTCCGCGCTCACCGTGGCGACGCTGCAGGACATGGGCTTTGAGGCGGCGCATCTGCGCGAAGGATTCTCGACCTGGGAAAAGCAGGGCGGCCCGGTGGTCAAGCCCGATGCAGACGATTGACCGGGCAGGGCAGGGGAGCGCATAGTTTTCCCGAAACCGACCCGGAGGAGAATGAGCGATGAGCATGCCAGCGGTATCCATGGATCAGCACCCGGACGTCAGGGCGTTCTTCGATCCGCAGTCCAATACGATCAGCTATCTGGTCAAGGATCCCGACAGCAGCGCCTGCGCGGTGATCGATGCCGTGATGCAGTTTGATTATGCCTCGGGGCGGCTGACTTATGACAGCGCCGACCAGATCATCGCCGATATCGAGGCCCGCGCTCTGCGTCTCGACTGGATCATCGAAACCCATGTCCACGCCGATCACCTGTCCGGCGCGCCCTACATCCAACAGCGTCTTGGCGGAAAGATCGGGATCGGAGAGCATATCCGCGAGGTGCAAGACACCTTCGGGAAGGTGTTCAATGAGGGCACTGAGTTCGAGCGCGACGGTTCCCAATTCGACCGGCTGTTCGCGGATGGGGATACTTACCGGGTGGGTGAGCTGAAGTGTTTTGCGATCCACACGCCCGGTCACACGCCAGCCTGCATGGTGCATGTGATGGGCGACGCGGCGTTTGCGGGCGATACGCTCTTTATGCCCGATGGTGGCTCTGCACGGGCGGACTTCCCGGGCGGGGATGCGGGTCAACTCTACGACTCGATCCAGCGGGTACTGAGCCTGCCCGACGCGCTGCGGCTTTTTGTTTGCCATGATTATGGACCGAACGGTCGCGCAATTGCCTGGGAGACGACCGTGGGCGAGGAAAAGGCCAAGAACATCCATATCGGCGGCGGCACCACCAAGGAGGAATTCGTCCGGATGCGTACCGAGCGGGACGCGACGCTGAAGATGCCCGGGCTCATCATCCCGTCGCTGCAGGTCAACATGCGCGCGGGCGAAGTACCGCGCGACAAGGACGGTAACATGACGCTGAAGGTGCCGGTCAACAAGCTATAGGGCAGGGGCCTTGCTAGTCCGCGAAGCGTGCCTGTAGCTCGGCGAGGTTGGCGTCGTAGAAGTCGCCTACCGCTGCTTCCATTTCCGGATCGTCAGAGGAAAATCTTGACGAATAGGTCACCTCGACAGGGCTGCCGCGGGTGATCGAGACAGTGCCGGCGTATTTCGAGATCGGCAACGGTGCCTCGATGATGCTGTAGGTGTAGGACAGACCCGGTTCGGAGGCGACGAGCTTTTCCAGAAAATCGCCGCTCCCGTCGAGCGTGACAATGCGGTGCACGCTGCCGCCCTGCGCTTTCAGGCAACAACTGGTGATAGCGGGTGAGCAGTCGTCGAGATCTCAGAAATCGCCGATCATGTGCCAGACCGCATCGGCGAAGCCGTTCACGGTCACGGACCGCGATACCGTTTAATCCACGGCCTGCACGGCGGACAGGGTCAGAACCAGCGCGACCGGAAACGCAAAGAAAGTTTTGCGTTTCATGGAACAATCCCCCTTGTTGAGAGGGCACCTATTATACACGAAAACTGTTCAGTCGGCCAAGATCCGGCGTTGATCGGGCGCCGGCCGGTGCGGTTTACAGCACTTCTGCGAAGGTCTTGTCGAGCTTCTCCACGATCTCGTCCACGTGCCGGTCTTCCATTATGAAGGGTGGAGCCAGCAGGATGTGGTCGCCGTTCTGCCCGTCGATGGTGCCGCCCATGGGGTAGCAAGCGAGGCCGTTTTCGAAGGTCTTCTTTTTGAGCGTCTTGTGCAGGGCCCGCGACGGATCGAAGGGTTTCTTGGTTTCACGGTCCTCGACAATCTCGATGCCGCGAAACAGCCCGCGCCCACGGATGTCGCCGATATGCGGGTGCTGGCCGAAGGCGCCGACCAGCGCATCCTGCAGCTTGGCGCCCATCTCCGCGCAGCGTTTGACCAGACCGCCGTCCGTCAGCTTGGTGAGTACCGCCATGGAGGCCGCGCAGGCGGTCGGGTGGCCCACGTAGGTATGCCCATGCTGGAAAAAGCCCGATCCGTTCTCGATCGCCTCGTAGATCTTAGCGCTGCAGAGCATCGCGCCGATGGGCTGGTACCCAGCGCCGAGCCCCTTTGCGACGGCGGTGATGTCAGGAGCAATGCCTTCCTGCTCGCAGGCGAAGAGCGTGCCGGTTCGGCCCATGCCGCACATCACCTCGTCAAGGATCAGGAGCACGCCGTAGCGGTCGCAGATCTCGCGGATGCGCTTGAAGTAGCCCTTGACGGCGGGAACGGCGCCGGCGGTGGCGCCGACCACCGGTTCGGCGACGAAGGCAAAGACGCTGTCCTCGCCAAGCCGTTTAATTTCGGTTTCCAACTCGTTGGCCACGCGCAGCCCGTACTCCTCCGCCGTTTCGTCATCGCGGCGTCCCCGGTATTCGAAACAGGGAGAGATATGCGTGGTCTCGACCATCAGCGGTGCAAAGGGAGCCCGGCGCCACTCGTTGCCGCCCGTGGCCAGTGCGCCGAGGGTATTGCCGTGATAGCTTTGCCGCCGGGCGATAACGTGCCGGCGTTGCGGCTGGCCGATCTCGACGAAATACTGCCGTGCCAGTTTCAGCGCGGCTTCCATTGCCTCGGATCCGCCGGAGACCAGATAGACCCGGTCGATGCCAGCGGGCGCATGGGAAATCAGCTTATCGGCGAGGCGTTCGGCAGGTTCGGATGTGAAGAAACTCGTGTGCGCATAGGCGATCTTGTCAATCTGATCCTTGATGGCGGCGATCACGTCCGGGTCGCCGTGGCCGAGGCAGGACACCGCCGCGCCGCCCGAGCCGTCGAAGTATTCGCGCCCTTCCGTATCGTAAAGATATACGCCCTTGCCACTTTCGACGGTGGGTAGCTTGGCCTTGGTGTGGCGGGGAAAGACGTGGGACATTGGGGCATCTCCTGACGGATTTTCTGTTTATCAAAGCATAAACCGGTCCCGGTTGACTAGCGCGGAAACAAATGAAACCTTCAGCGCATCTGCACGTGAAAGGAAATCATGACCCGATCTTCTGCTCGGATATGCATCGGCCCGGCCCTGATAATGGGGTTTTGGGCGGTTGCCCTGCCGATACACGCGCTTGGGCTGGTTTATTCATCGAAACGCTTGATTTATTTAACGGTCGGCCGCATCGTAACGCGGAAAGCCGGCCCGAACCGGACCAGGCCCGGTGCGCCAAAGGATCGGCGCCGCTTTTCCAGGAGGCTTTCTGCACCTTATGGTGCAATATTATGCTGAGTGCGGATTAAAGATCATCGCTGCTGCCCGCGCGCTGCTGTGTGCGGAAATGGCGAGACCCAAGAAAAAACAACACGGGAGACTACCTAATGACAAAGACTTTCAAGATGACGGCTGCCGCCTTTGCAGTGAGTGCCATCATGGCGCCCGCCGCTATGGCCGAAGAGTTCATCACCATCGGCACGGGTGGCGTCACTGGCGTCTATTACCCCACTGGCGGCGCGATCTGCCGTCTGGTCAACAAGGGCCGCAAGGAGCATGGCATCCGCTGTTCCGTAGAATCGACGGGTGGTTCGGTTTACAACATCAATACCATTCGCGCCGGCGAGCTGGAATTCGGCGTTGCCCAGTCCGACTGGCAGTATCACGCCTATAACGGTACGTCGAAGTTCGAAGAGCAGGGTCCGTTCGAAGACCTGCGCGCAGTGTTCTCTGTACACCCTGAACCCTTCACCGTCGTGGCGCGTGCCGATTCAGGCGTCAGCAGCTTCGAAGATCTCAAGGGCAAGCGGGTGAACATCGGCAACCCCGGTTCCGGTCAGCGCGGCACTATGGAAGTGCTGCTGGATGCGATGGGCTGGAGCACCTCCGACTTCGCACTGGCGACGGAGCTGAAAGCGGCGGAGCAATCCGCGGCTCTCTGTGACAACCAGATCGATGCGATGGTCTATACCGTCGGTCACCCCTCCGGTTCGATTCAGGAAGCCACTACAGCCTGTGATTCTGTGCTGGTGAACGTGACCGGCGAAACGGTCGAAAAGCTGATCGCGGACAATTCCTTCTACCGGACGGCGACGATTCCGGGCGGCATGTACCGTGGCAGCGATTCCGACACCCAGACCTTCGGTGTGGGCGCGACCTTCGTGACTTCGACGGCCGTCAGCGATGATGCCGTTTATGCGGTTGTCTCCGCGGTCTTCGACAACTTCGAGGACTTCAAGAAACTGCACCCGGCATTCGCGAACCTGAGTGCCGAGGAAATGGCGACGGCGGGTCTGTCCGCGCCGCTGCACCCCGGTGCGGCCAAGTACTACAAGGAAAAAGGCTGGATCGAGTGATCCGGGCCTGATCCGATTCAAAAGGGGAGGGGCGGCATTATGCCCCTCCCTTACCTTGTTGAAAAAGGTCGACGCGCACACCCAAGAAAACCGGGGGCGCTGCCAACATGGGGGCAATCATGTCTGACACATCCGAAAAGCGTGGGCTGAGCGAAGAAGAGCTTCAGGAAATGGTGTCCTCTTCGGACGCGGGGGCTCGTAATCCCACAGGGGCGGTCGCGATGCTGCTGGCAACGGTTGCTGTCGTCTGGTCGCTGTTCCAGGTGCTGCTGGCCTCGCCGCTGGCGAACTATGTGTTGCCGGGGGATATCATAAACAACTCGCGGCAAATTCACCTCGCCTTTGCGATCTTCCTGGCCTTCATGGCCTATCCCGCCCTGAAGTCGAGTCCGCGGCATTACGTGCCTGTGCAGGACTGGATACTGGGCCTGATCGGTGTCTTCACGGCGCTTTACGGATTTTTCTTTTATCAGAAGATCGTCGATGCCGGCGGTCTGGCCGATGACACGGATAAGTGGTTCGCGCTGCTTGGCCTCGTTGTGCTCTTTGAAGGCGCACGGCGCGCACTGGGCCCGGCGATGGCGATCATCGCGACGATCTTCCTGTGTTATGTCTTCTTTGGCTCCTCCGAATGGGTGCCGGATGTGATCCGCTGGAAAGGCGCCTCGCTGCAAAAGGCGATGAGCCACATGTGGATTACCTCGGAAGGTGTGTTTGGCATCGCGCTTGGTGTGTCGACCAAATTCGTCTTCCTCTTCGTGCTCTTTGGCGCGCTACTCGATAAGGCGGGTGCGGGCAACTATTTCATCAAGATGGCCTTCGGGGCATTGGGGCACCTCAAGGGCGGTCCGGCGAAAGCCGCGGTGGTTGGCTCCGCTGCCACCGGGCTAATCTCCGGGTCTTCGATTGCCAACGTGGTGACCACGGGCACCTTCACCATCCCGCTGATGAAGCGGGTGGGCTTTACCTCCGAGAAGGCAGGTGCGGTTGAGGTAGCCTCTTCGGTCAACGGTCAGATCATGCCGCCTGTGATGGGGGCCGCGGCCTTCCTCATGGTGGAATACGTTGGCATCTCCTATGTAGAGGTCATCACCCATGCGTTCTTGCCGGCGGCGATCTCCTACATCGCGTTGGTCTATATTGTGCACCTCGAAGCGGTGAAGAATAACATGCCGACGCTGGGCGACCGGGTCGTGTCGATGGGCAAGACCATCGGCGGCATGGCGGCTTTCTTCGTTGGGTTTGCGGCGCTGTGCTACGGTGTACAGTACCCGGTCAAATGGATCGTGGCGGCGACCTCCAACTCTGGTTTGATCCTCTCGGTGCTGATCTTCTTGGCCTATGTGGGTCTGCTGTGGATGGCGGCTGGCGTGCCTGATCTGGAGCCGGACGATCCGAACGCGGAAGAGGTCAAGCTGCCGGTGGTGGGTGAAATCTACAAGGCCGGTTTGTACTTCCTGCTGCCGATCATAGTGCTGGTCTATTTCCTGATGATCGAACAGAAATCGCCAGGCCTTTCAGCCTACTGGGCGACGATGCTGCTTTTTGTCATCCTGCTCACGCAGCGCCCGCTGAAAGCGATCTTCCGGGGGCAGGGAGGTGATATGGCGGCGAGCTTCCGCGCCGGGATCGCCGACCTTGTCGCAGGCCTGATCGACGGTGCACGCAACATGATCGGTATCGGCCTCGCAACGGCAACCGCCGGCGTGATCGTCGGTACGGTGACGCTGACGGGCGTGGGCCAGGTGATGGCCGACTTGGTGGAGTTCCTCTCGGGTGGCAACCTGATTCTGATGCTGGTGATGGTGGGCCTGCTGTCGCTGATCCTTGGCATGGGTCTGCCGACAACGGCCAACTACATCGTGGTTTCCTCGCTGATGGCAGGGGTCGTGGTGGAGCTGGGTGCGCAGTCCGGGCTGATTGTGCCGCTGATCGCCGTGCACCTCTTTGTCTTCTACTTCGGCATCATGGCGGATGTGACACCGCCTGTGGGGCTGGCGAGTTTCGCCGCCGCGGCCGTGTCGGGGGGTGATGCAATCCGCACGGGCTTTACCGCGTTCTTTTACAGCTTGCGGACCGTGGCGCTGCCCTTCGTGTTCATTTTCAACACCGATCTGCTGTTGATCGATGTGGGATGGGCGCAGGGAATACTCGTCTTCGTGGTCGCCAGTATTGCGATTCTTGTCTTTACGGCAGGAACTATGGGCTACTTCCTGACTAAGTCGCGTATCTACGAGAGCGTTGTGCTGGTGCTGGTCGCCTTTGCGCTGTTCCGGCCGGATTTCTTCATGGACCGTCTGCAGCCGCCGTTCCGTGATGTGGCGCCGGCGCAGTTTGCCGAGCGTGTCGAGGCCGTTGATCCCGGGCGCGAATTCCGGGTGGTAGTGAACGGGCCCGATTTTGATACCGGTGCGATGACCGATACTACGCTTCTGGTTGTGGTTCCGGATGAGCCGTCGGGAGGGCGCATGGATTCGCTTGGTCTGCTGACGCTGGAGGAGGGCGACACGGTGGCGCTTGAGGAGCCGATGTTCGGCACGCCTTATGCGGATACATTCCAGAGCTATGACTTCTACGGAGACCAGCCCGTGACCATCAAATCGGTCAAGGCGCCGGCAGATCAGATGCCCAAGGAGCTGATCTTCATCCCGGCGCTCGTGCTGCTCTTCGGTGTGGTGATGTTGCAGCGCGGACGGATGCGCAAAGAAGGTGGACAGGAGATCGCTGCATGAGCAACTCAGTACTTTGTGCCGTGGACCTCGCCAACGGCAAGGACGATGCGAAGACCCTGCTGGTCGCCGCTCGGTTGGCGGCGCTGGAAGGCTCGCAGCTTGACGTTATCGCGGTCGTGCCGGATTACGGCATGAGCCCGGTCGGTACTTACTTCAGCAAAGAACATCACGACGAAATGGTAGCGGACGCCAAGGCCCGTTTGAACGAGCTGGTGACGGAGACGGTAGGTGCGGACGAAAACGCCAAGGTGCGCCACATCGTGGCCACCGGCAGCGCCTATGCAGAAGTGTTGAAGCTGGCCGAGCAGACCGAGCCCTGGATCATCGTGGTGGGCGCGCATAAGTCAGAGGTGTCGGATTTTCTGCTCGGACCCAACGCGGCGCGGATCGTGCGGCATTCCAAGACATCCGTGTACGTGGTCCGCTAGGGCCGGGGTTTTCAGGAAAGAGACAGATGGAACTCAAGGACGAGATTGTGATCGCTGCACCGCGGGCGACGGTGTACGAGGCGCTGAACGATGCTGAAGTACTCAAGGAGTGTATTCCCGGCTGCGAAGAGCTTGAGAAACACTCCGATACCGAACTGGAGGCGCGCGTCGTGCTGAAGATCGGCCCGGTCAAGGCCAAGTTCAAAGGCAACGTGACACTGAATCCGGAGAACCCGCCGGAGAAATTCTCGCTGAAGGGCGAAGGTAACGGTGGGGCCGCCGGCTTTGCCAAGGGCGGCGCGGATGTGATGCTCGAAGATCACCCCGAAGGAACGCTGTTGCGCTATGACGCCAGAGCCGACATCGGTGGAAAACTGGCGCAACTGGGCAATCGGCTCGTGCAGGGCACGGCCAAGAAGCTCGCGTCGAAGTTCTTTGACGATTTCAAGGCCAAGGTGGAATCCAGCTGAACAGGGGCCGGTTTTGCCGGTTTGCCGCACGTGGCTCAGGGTGCAGGAAAGCGCCTGGTGGCTCAATTGCCGACAATGCCAAATCCCTAAGCCGCCGTATCACAGCTGATACAGGCCTCGAGCCTATCGATCGTTGTCTTGACGCGGCGATGATAATGATAATTATGTTAAAAAATTGCCATGTAAAAATACCGCTACGGAGGACGAGTTTCGTCGTCGCCTCATTCCGCAAGGCGTCCCATTAACCATGGATAGGGCGCACGTCAGGCTTGAAATTTACCCATAAATAATATGCAAGCATATTATATGTAAACATGCTTTCCTGAAGATATGATTAAGAAGCAAGATGATCCCGTCGGGTCGATGTTTCATGACATCGCGCATTTCATCCGTCTCAAGATCGATGACATGCTTCGCCCTTACGGCCTTACCCGGTTGAAGTGGCTTGCCATCGGCATCATCGCAGATAATGAAGGGCTCTCGCAGTCGGCGCTGGCCAATCGTTTGGAACTGAAGGGCGCCGCGACGGGGAAACTGGTCGACCGCCTTGTCGAGCGCGGGCTGGCAGACCGTCATCCGGATCCCACCGACCGGCGCGCACACCGGCTCTATGCAACGCCTAAATCGCGTGCGCTGCTTGCGGAACTGGAGCCGCTGAGCGGTGCGATCAGGATGGATGTCCTGCACGGACTGGGGCGTGAGGAAATCGATGTGCTGACCTCCTGTCTCAGGAAGATCAAAACGAATTTGCTGAGACTGGCTTTGGGAGCTTTTTCGACTACCGCGCTCAAATCCGAGTTTGTCCTTCCGATGATCTGAACATTGGCAACCTGCGAGAAAGGAAACAGAATGGCTATTTCCACCCTCACCGAGCAACAAAAGCTCAAGCATCCGCCGTTCTGTGAGCCGGCGATGACCGTCTTCGATGCCGCCGTCAAGATTGCCGCGATCGACGTCAATGCGCTGGCCGTTGTCGAAGATGGGCAACTGGTCGGGATCATAACCGATCATGACATCATTCGCTGCCTGGCCGATACCGGAGCCGAATTCCATAGCCAGATCGTGCGCAGCTGGATGACCGAAAAAGTGGTTACCTGCACCGAGGAAACAAAGCTGAGCACGGCGCTGAACATGATGGCCGGAAAAGGTATCCGCCATCTCGTCGTTATGGACTGTGCCCGGCCCAAAACCGTGATAAGCAGCAAGGAGTTGCTGACCCGCATCCACGAAAATGATGCGCTCGAGATCAATGTTCTGCGCGATCTCGCCCGGGTTGGTCACGCGTCTGTTGCATAACCCGAACTACCGGGTGCGCCTGACTTCACCCGCCGCATAAGGAGGATGGCCGCGTGTTCAGGATCGATATTCGCCCAGGGAAAACATCGCCGTGATCGAGCCTGACGGCCTGATCCGTGCCGAGGACATGGATGCGCTTTCGGCTGAGATAAACGGCTATATCAATGAGACCGACCGTGTCCCGAACCTCGTTATTCATACCAGAAGCGTGCCCTACTGGGCGAATTTTGATGCGTTGAGAAAGCATCTGAACTTTGTCAAAGGTCACCACAATCTTGTTGGGAAAGTTGCCATCGTCAGCGACAGCAAGCTGCTTTGGCTTGGTAAATCGGTCGTTGAGAACTTCGTATCGGCGAAGGTGCGGCGTTTCAATGAAGACGCCATAGACGATGCGATTTCCTGGGCTCAGACGAAGGAAGACCACCCCGGTGCCCCTGATTGAAGAGCGGGCGCGAGAGCACAAAAAGCTCAAGATGATCTGCGTCCTGGGAAATTATTTTGACGGGTATTCTCCGGGTGCCATGTGGGATGATCTGCGGTTTGGCTTTTCCCACTTGACAACCTTTTCCAAGCTGGCGCTAGTGACCGATCAGGAATGGATCAGGCACTCTGCCCGGCTCTTCAGTGTCCTGATGCCAACCGAGGTCATAATTTTCGGGCTGTCCGAACTTGATGACGCCAAGGCATGGACCAGGGAGTGACCACCCCCTTTTCGGCTGGTAACGGCGACCGGCATTGTCATGCCGACCGCGCTGATCTGCGTCGCTGGTTTCAGAACCTAACGGCGGCTCTGTAGAAGTGCCAGGTCGCGTGGCCCAGCAAGGGCAACACGATGACAAGCCCCACGAAAGCCGGGATCGACCCAAGAATGAGAAGCGCGGTGATCACAACACCCCAGGACAGCACGACACGCGGATTTTTGCGAAAGACCTCGTAAGAGGTGTGTACAGCCGCAGGCACCCCGATATTGTGGTCCAGCAGAAGCGGGAAGCTGACAACGCTTGTGGCAAGCACCGCGACAGCGAAACAAAAGCCCACCGCGATGCCGACCAAGATCATCGTCCAACCTGCTTCCGTTCCGACAAGTTGCGACAGGAATGCCGATACGGAAACGGGTTGTTCCGGGCCGAGCGTCAGGTACCAGATACCGTGAGCGACGCCGAGCCAAACAAGGAAAGTGGTGGCAAGGTAGAGACCCAGAACCAATATGGCTCCGAAATTCGGAGAGCGTACGACATCGAGGGCTGCGAGCCATGACACGTCCTCGCCTTTTTCGCGCCGGCGGCTGACCTCGTAAAGTCCGACCGCCGCGAGCGGTCCAATCAGGGCGAAACCGGCGGCCACGGGGAAGACGAGCGGCAGCAGGTTCATGTTGAAACCGACCCCTGCCAGCAGCAATCCGATGACCGGATAGATCACGCAGATGAACATCACGTCGGCACGCACTGCCGCGAAATCCGCATACCCTTTCCTGAGTGCCCCGCGGATATCGGCGGTGGTCAGGGTTTGAACAACAGGAGTTGCGTGCTCTTCCCCGCCGATATTCTCGACAGTGTGGGTGAAATGTTCGGCGGCGCCCGCAAGATTGCGCGCGGTCCATGTAAGTGGATTTCCGATTGTCTTGACCATAAAGCATCCTCCGATGTGTCCGGCCACATTCGGGAACCATGCGTGATGCCCCGGATGGCCGGGATTGGTCTTACAGCTTCAAGTATAACACAAATTGGCGCTTCGTGCCGTCACATCTGCGGCATTGCGGCCTCATGGGTTTTTAAGAGGCACAACCCTACGGTAGCGAATTTACAAACTACTGAATTCAATTCAGTATTTTGAGTTTCCGTGTGCCTTAGTCGGTCTTTTGAGCATCTGCCGGAAAGGTCAGCCGCACGATAAGCCCAGGATCATTTGATGCCAATTCAAGCCGCGCGTCGTGCAGGTCTGCGATGACGGCGACAAGGCTGAGACCCAGACCGTTGCCCGGCGTGGTTCTGCTCGATTCCAGCCGGTAGAGCCTTCGCAATACGTTCTCGCGCTCTTCCGGAGGGATGCCGGGGCCGGTATCTGAGACCGTCAGTTCCACGGCTCGGGCGTCGGCTCTTACGGCGACGCAAATCGATGTGCCGGCCGGGGTATGGCGCAGGGCATTCTCGATCAGATTGGCGAGAACCTGACCCAGAAGCCCCTTGTCGCCGGACACCGTAGCGGCCCCCTCCCTCGGCAGGTCAGAGACGAGGCTGTGCCCGGACTCATCGGCAGCGGGCTCGTAAACCTCGACAAATGTGGCTGCAAGCGCACCGAGATCGACAGGCCCGAACCTGTTCTTGGGACTGCCTCCTTCAATCTGCGCGATCTGTAGCAAAGACTGAAACGTGGCGACGATACCGGTGGTTTCGCGCCCCGCTTCGTCAAGGATGGTGCCGAGCTGATCGGGCAGGTCCGGCCACTCCCGCGCCCGGTTCAGCAAGACCGCGACCCGCTGGATCGGAGTTTTCAGATCATGGGCGATATCCGCCGAGACCTGTCTCAGCGCGTTGACCGACGACTGTTGCGCGGCGGCCATGCGGTCCACCTGTGCCGCGATGATCGACAAATCGTCGGTACGCCCGTCCATCTTCCGCACCCGCGCGGACAGATCTCCTTCGGTCAGTCTCTCCAGTGTCCGCCCCAGCGCTTCGATGCGCCGCCCGCTGCGCCGTGCAAAAAGAAGCCCGGCGGCAAGGGCGATCACGGTCGTGGGCAGGAGGCTGAGAAACAGGATACTGAGGAAAAGCTCGCCCAGATCCTCGATCTGCGCTCGGCTATTGGCAATGGTTAGCAGACCGCCGTGCAGCCGGGTCGTCAGCGCCAGGTACTTCCCTTCCGAGAGATCCTGACCGTCAGGCAAAGAAATCACACGGAAGCCTTCGCGGGATTGCGCCACCAGACCATTGCCGAAGTGCTTGCCGGAGGCGGTCAAATAACTGAGAATGCGCCGCTCGGGGTCAGTCACGGCGGCTTCGGCGTTGATGAGCTGCGCCACGGCTCCTGCCGATGGCGCCGCCTGAAATCCGGCGAGTTCCTGCCTGAGATCGGACTCCATCGTCTGGTTCAGGGAATCCCGGATCACCAGATAGGACGCACCGAGACTGGCAAGACTGACGATCGCGAAGAGCACCACCAATGCCACAGCCAGACGCAGCGGAGTGGAGTGCAGCAGCACGCGGGTTCTGGCCTTCAGGGGTTTCATTCTTCGATCCGGTAGCCTGATCCTCTGACCGTCTTGATCAAATCCTTCTCAAAGGGTTTGTCCACCTTCGCGCGCAACCGGCTGATATGGGTTTCGACCACATTTGTCTGTGGATCGAAGCTGATGTCCCAGACCGCCTCGAGCAGCATGGTTCGCGTCTGCACCCTGCCCTTGCGCCGCAACAGGTGCTCCAACAGTGCGAACTCGCGGGGCAGAAGGTCAATGATCTGATCCGCTCTGGTAACCCTGCGTCGAACCAGGTCCATTTCCAAATCCCCGGCGCGCAAGACGACCTCTTCCTGGGTTGTGCGTGGCCGCCGGGCCAGCGCTGCGACCCGCGCCGAAAGCTCTCCAAAGGCGAATGGTTTGACCAGGTAATCGTCGCCACCGGCGTTCAGGCCTTCGATGCGGTCATCGACCCCGCCCAGTGACGTCAGGAACAGCACCGGTGTCTGGTTCATGGCTCCGCGCAGGGTCTTGACCAGCGCCACACC
>JBFFFS010000010.1:0-22480 GCA_041557855.1 Roseobacter sp.
CGGGAAGAGCGCCGGGTTACCGGTATATCCGCCGTCCCAGTAATCCTCGGCAATGCCGGTTTTCGGATCTTCCACCGTCACGGCCTGGAACAACGTAGGCAGGCAGGCCGAAGCCAGGATCACATCGGTGCTTATTTCGCTGTCCCTGAATACCTTGATCTTACCGCTGCGCACGCGCGTCGCACAGATGAAAAGACAGGGCCCATTCCCGCCTTCGGCACAGACATCGTCGAAATTGAACTGCGCGACGATCGGCTCCAGCGGGTTGCGGTAAAACGGTCCCGCCGCGTAAGAAGACAGCACCAGCGACCAGATATCCGCAGCAAGGTAACCCGGCGACACCTCCAGCGCCTGGCTGACGTCGGATAAAGAAAACGGTATCATCCACTGCGGCAGGTTCAACTCCCGCGACGCCCCGATCTCGCCCCACAGCCAGTCCAGCCGCGCCCGCGCGCCTGCGTGTCCGCCATCGATCATGCCGGCTTTCAGCGCCGCGCCGTTCAGGGCACCGGCACTGGTCCCCGAGATCGCCGCAATCTCGATATCCTCATCGGACAAGATCCGATCCAGAACACCCCAGGTAAAGGCGCCATGCGCGCCGCCCCCTTGCAGCGCCAGATTGATACGTTTTGTCATCCAATTCCCTGCGTCGCTTCTTTGGACCGGAAATATCCCCGCCGGAGGCGGAAAATCCTCAGAGCGCTGTCCAACCGCCGTCAACGCTGAGGGTGGTGCCGGTGATTTGCGCCGCCGCGTCGGAACAAAGGAACACCGTTGTATTACCCAGTTGCTCGACCGTCGCGAATTCCTTGGAAGGTTGCCGTTCCAGAATGACCTTCTTTTTCACTTCCTCTTCGGACATGTCGTATTTCTTCGCCGTGTCGGGAATCTGCGCTTCAACCAAGGGCGTTAGCACGTAGCCGGGACAAATGGCGTTGGCGGTAATCTGTTCTTGGGCGGTCTCCAGCGCTACGGTCTTGGTCATGCCCACGATGCCATGCTTGGCCGCGATATAGGCGGATTTGTACGGAGAGGCGGTCAGCCCGTGTGCTGACGCGATGTTGACCACCCGGCCCCATCCCGCCTTGCGCATCATCGGCAATGCCACCGCCGTGGTGTGAAACGCCGAACTCATGTTGATGGCAATGATCGCATCCCACTTGTCCACCGGGAATTCGTCGATCGGGGCAACATGCTGAATGCCGGCGTTGTTGACCAGAATATCGCAGGTGCCGGCCTTCTCGATCAGCATCCGGCAATCGTCGCCTTTTAACATATCCGCCTGAATATAGCGCGCGGAGACCCCTGTTTCCTGTGCGATTTGTTCCGCCAGCGCATGGTCCTCGTCGCGGTCCGTGAACGAGTTCAGCACCACATCGCCCCCGGCGCGGGCCACCGCCCAGGCAATGCCGAGACCGATCCCCGAATTCGACCCGGTGATAACGGCTGTCTTACCTGTGAGGGAAATTTCGTAGCTCATCGTCGTGTTCCTTGTCCTGCACCGTATCATGCTGCGTTGCACCAATCATGCCGTGCTGCAACAGCAAAGGAAACGCCAAATCTGCCAACTCGCTTCACGCAATCAGCAAAAGATCCGTTCAACTGTCCAAAAAAAACGCCTGCACAAGGCAGGCGTTAAGTTATTGAGGCAGGTTTCATACAGGCAAGAAACCTATCGAGCAGTGAGTTCTTTATAAGCAACTTAGCGCCGTGATCCAAGCTAAAAGTTTGATAAGACGTAAATACCCCGGTAGGCTCACGGGCAATAAAACAAGGGCAGCGGGAGATTGTCTCCAAAATGGGTATTGTTTTTTTCCGCCGGATGCAGCGGATTCTGGCGCTCGGCGCGGCGATTCTGACAGGGGCATATGCACACGCAGAACCACAACATGGGATATCTATGTATGGCTCTCCCGCGCTTCCACCTGATTTTGTGTCTCTTCCCTATGCACGGCCCGATGCGCCCAAAGGCGGCAGCATCACGCTGGGCAATACCGGCGGCTTCGACAGCCTCAATCCTTTCGTGCGCAAAGGCACCGTTCCCTGGCAGCTGAGTTTTTTCACCCACGAGGCACTGATGGGGCGATCCTGGGACGAACCATTCACGCTTTATGGGGTTCTGGCCGAATCGGTCGAGGTTCCTGACGACCGGTCCTGGGTCGAATTTACGCTGCGCCCGGATGCGCGCTTTTCAGATGGTACGCCGGTCACGGTCGAGGACGTGATCTTTTCCTACGAACTACTCGGAACCGAGGGGCATCCGAAATATCACAGCCTCCACGCGCAGATCGCCGCGATCACCCGGACCGGACCTTCGAGCCTGCTCATCGAATTCAACTCGGACAATCGCGAACTGGCCCTGCTGGCCGGCATGCGACCAATCCTCAGCCGCGCGCAATGGGAAGGCAAGGATTTCGCTAATGCATCGCTTGATGAAATACCGATCGGGTCCGGGCCCTACATCGTCACCGATTACGAACCAGGCCGGTTCGTGCAGCTGGAACGCAATCCCGAGTATTGGGGCGCCGAGCTTCCATTCCGGCGCGGCACCCACAACTTCGACCGCGTCAAACTGGATTTCTACGGAGACGCCTCGGTTCTTTTCGAGGCGTTCAAGGCGGGCGAAATCTCTGCCTTACGTGAATTCAATGCCGAGAAATGGGCCAGCCAGTACGACTTTCCCGCCGTTCAGCGCGGCGAGGTGATCAAGTCGGAAATTCCTCACCGCAAACCCTCGGGCATGACCGGATTGGTGATGAATTCCCGGCGCGCGCCCTTCGACGACTGGCGCGTCCGCGAAGCCATGATCCAGGCATTCAACTTCGAATTCATCAACGACACCCTGACGGGCGGCGCACAGCCCCGCATCACTTCATATTTCTCAAATTCCGAACTCGCATTCCTGCCCGGCCCTGCCGAGGGGAACGTCGCCCGCCTGCTTTCCCCTTTCGCCGAAGACCTGCTGCCCGGCACGTTTGAAGGATATGTGCTGCCGAAGGGCGATGGCTCAGCGCGCAACCGCAAGGGTATCCGGCGCGCGTTAAGCCTGTTGAAAGATGCCGGCTACAGCGCCAAGGACGGCGTTATGCAGTCCGCTGATGGCACGCCCTTGCGTTTTACCATCCTGCTGTCGCAGGACAGCAGCGAAAACAAGGCGATCGCCGACCTGTATCTCGCCGCACTCACGCGACTGGGTGTCGAGGTCCGCGTAGAGACGACAGACAGCGCACAATACGTCGCGCGGACAAATGCCTTTGATTTTGACATGACCACCTACAGGCGAGCGCTGTCATTGTCGCCCGGCAACGAACAGCGCTTTTACTGGGGGTCGGAGGCTGCCGATCAGGAAGGCTCGCGCAATCTGATGGGTATTGCGTCACCGGCCGCAGACGCCATGATCGACGCAATGCTCACTGCGCGCGACCCGGCCGATTTCACTGCTGCCGTGCGCGCGCTCGATCGTATCCTGACCGCAGGCCGCTACGTGATCCCTTTCTGGCAATACACAACCGGGCGCATCGCTCACAAGGCAGAGATGAAATATCTCGACACGCTCCCGATCTACGGAGACGGTCCTGAATTCATGCCCGAAGTCTGGTGGTACGAACCCCGCTGAGCCCGGCGCCGGTTAAGGCGGCAGATACGCATGTCGGTGCTACGCGCGCGACATGTGACGCCCGGACCGCTACCGTGGCGCCCTCTGAACGCGTCAGCTCAACGAGGTAACCCAAAGGATCATCGCGTCTTCGGCGCTTACCGAAATGACGTTATGGCCCATGGTCGCATCATAATAGGCGCTGTCGCCCCGGCGCATCTCGATGGGTTCGTAAAATTCGGTATAGAACCTGATGACGCCGGTGAGAACGTAAAGAAACTCTTCGCCATCATGGCGTACCCATCCATCGAATTCCGCCATGTCCCGCGCTCTGACACGCGCCCGGTACGGCAGCATCTGCTTTTGCGACAGCGTATCGGCCAAGAGCTCGTGTTCGTAGGTGACAGTGGCCTGTGCCGCGCCCTGCCCGGCCTTCGTCACCGCGAGACGCCCGTTGACCTGCCCCGCCTTGGGGGGCGTGAAAAGCTGCGGAATCGAAATCTCCAGCCCCACGGCAAGCTTCTTCAGCGCGTCATAGGTCGGCGACATCTGTCCGTTTTCGATCTTGCTGAGGGTCGAGCGGGCCAAACCCGCCTGACTGGCCGCCTGCTCGAGCGTCCAGGAGCGCGCCTTGCGCAACTCACGCACCCTAACCCCGAGATCGAGAGGGGCCGCACTCTGTTCGGTGCCATTCTCTCGCGCGATGCGGATCAGGGTTCTGGGGTCGGTTTCGCTCATGCCGCGTTCTATAGGCTATTATAGCAGGCGCTTGCAACGTCACGTGGGAATGGCTAGCACCGCCGTCATGATCGCTCCGGATGACATCGCAACGCTCAGATCCTGCCCCTCGCCCTTCAATCTGGCGGCGCATGTTCTCGCCGCAGGCGAGACCTGCCCCGAAAAGGAAGCATTGCTGGTCGTTGGAGCCGATGAGGCTCGCCGCTGGAGCCATGCCGAATTGCGTCGCGCTGTTCTCGGAACCGCTACCGGACTGCTGAGCGAGGGGCTGAAACCGGGTGCCAAAGTGCTTTTGCGCCTCGGCAACACCGTCGATTTCCCGCTCGCCTATCTGGGTGCCCTGGCCGCCGGGCTCGTGCCGGTGCCGACAGCCGCAGCATTGACCCGACGCGAAACCGAAACAATCCTCGATCTCTTGCGCCCGGCCACTGTGCTGCACGCGCCCGGTATTGACTGTGCGCCACACCCCGGAAGGCTGTCCTTGACCCAATTGCAGCAGATGCGCGGCCTGCCTCCGGCTGAGTTCCACATGGGCAGCGCCGACCGCCCCGGATATATCGTCTTTACCTCGGGCACCTCCCGCCGTCCCCGCGCGGTGCTGCATGCGCATCGCGCCATCTGGGCGCGGCAGATGATGTTTCACGACTGGTACGGTCTCGGCTCCGACGACCGCGTGCTGCATGCGGGAGCCTTCAACTGGACCTATACGCTGGGCACCGGGCTGATGGATCCCTGGACGGTTGGGGCGACGGCGATCATCCCGGCCTCCGGCGTCGCCCCAGGCCAACTGCCCGGCTTGATCCGAAAGCACAAGGCAACGATCTTCGCAGCCGCCCCCGGCGTGTACCGACAGATGCTCGATCAGGCACAAGACATGCGGCTGCCCGAACTGCGACACGGGCTCAGCGCCGGAGAAAAGCTACCGCGCAGAACCGCCGAACGGTGGCACGCCGCCACGGGGCTGTCGATATTCGAAGCCTACGGCATGTCGGAGTGTTCGACTTTCATCTCTCAGCCGGCAGTTAAACGCGGCGATCCCGGCACCCTCGGACGACCACAGCGGGGCCGTCAGATCACCTTGCGCCGGGAGGGTCGGCCCGTTCCTGTCGGCGAGGAAGGCACGATCGCTGTCGCTGCAGATGATCCGGGGCTGATGCTGGGTTATCTGGACGCGGATGGACGCCTTGACCGCGCGCTCAGCGATGGCTGGTTCGAGACTGGCGATCAGGGGATCATCACTCAAGACGGAACCGTTCGCTACCTCGGGCGCCGAGACGACATGATGAATGCGGGCGGATTTCGCGTCTCTCCCATCGAGGTCGAAACTGTGCTTTCAGAACTGCCGGGCGTGACGGCGGTCGCGGTCACAGATGTGGAAATCAAGGCGGACACACGGGTGATCGCCGCCTTCTACACCGGACCCGCGGCACTGGACGAGACCTCGCTTCACGCCTATGTGTCTGACAAGCTGGCGTGCTACAAGCAGCCGCGCCTTTATATTCACCTCGACGCCCTGCCACAGGGCGCCAATGGTAAAATCCTTCGTAGCGCGTTGCGCGACCAGTTCGAAAGCCAGCATGACTGACCAAATCAAACTCGACATTCTCTCCGATCCGATCTGCCCATGGTGCTACATCGGCAAGGCCAACCTTGACCGTGCACTGGCCGAACACCCAGATCACCCCTTTGCGATCGAGTGGCATCCTTTCCAGCTCAATCCTGATATGCCGGCCGAAGGAATGGACCGCCGCGCTTATCTCGAAGGCAAGTTCGGCGGCAAGGAAGGAGCCGTGCGTGCCTACGCACCGGTGGTCGAACATGCAAAGGCCGCCGGGCTATCCATTGATTTCGAAGCCATGAAGCGCACGCCCAACACGCTGAATGCGCATCGCCTGATCCACTGGGCCGGTATCGAGGGACGTCAGACCGCCGCCGTCTCCGCGCTGTTCAAGGCCTATTTCGAAGAGGGTCGCGACATCGGCGATCCAGAAGTTTTGGCCGATATCGCCGACGGCATCGAGATGGACGCGGCCGTTGTGCAGAAACTACTGGCCTCGGATGCGGATGTGGAGGCCATCCGGCAGCGCGACGCGCACAGCCGACAGATGGGCGTGAACTCGGTTCCGACTTTCATCGTAGCTGGCAAGCACGCCGTGCCGGGCGCGCAACCGCCGGAGTTATGGCACAAGGTAATCGCCGAACTGACAGCCGATGCTTGACCCAAGGTAAAGTGATTGTGCGATTGAATGGGCTGCAACTCTAGGTTATGCCTGACGCTCATTAGCACCAAGTGGTTTCGTACCATGCCTTTGAAAAGATTTGTAATTTGACACGATCCTTCAGCGAGCTTCCCATGGGACGGGTCGAGTTCATCGCCCTGATGGCAATGATGTTCGCGACAATTGCCTTCTCCATCGACGCGATGCTGCCCGCGCTGCCGGACATCGCGCAGGAACTGACCCCGGAAGATCCAACACGGGCGCCGCTGATACTCACCACCTTCGTGCTGGGCATGGGCATTGGCACCTTCATCTCCGGGCCTCTGTCGGATGCGCTTGGGCGGCGCAACATGATGTTCGCGGGGGCGGTGCTGTATATCTCCGCAGCCTCGCTCGCATGGTGGAGCACGTCGCTTGAAATCATGCTGGCTGCGCGAGTCCTGCAGGGGATCGGCGCCTCGGCACCGCGCGTGGTCAGCGTGGCGATCATCCGGGATCTCTTTTCGGGCCGGGAAATGGCGCGCATTCTGTCCATCGTGATGATGATCTTCGTTCTGGTGCCTGCCATTGCACCGACGATGGGCGTCATCATCATCGAACTTGCGGGGTGGCGGGCGATTTTTGCCTCTTTCGTGATCTTTTCGGTCACGTCGGCACTTTGGCTCGGGTTCCGTCTGCCCGAGACCCTCCCGGTAGAAGAGCGTCGCCCCCTGAAGGTCAGACTTATGTTCAGCGCTATCCGCGAGATGTTCACGCATCCGGTCGTGCGTCTGTCAATTGTGGTGCAGACCCTCGCCATGGCGATTCTGTTTTCTCTGCTGATGCTGATCCAGCCGATCTACAACCACGTCTTCGACAAGCTTGAGAGTTTTCCCTATTGGTTTGGCGCCATCGCGCTGTTTTCGGCCGCATCCAGCTTTCTCAACGCGCTGCTGGTGGTGCGTTTCGGGATGCGCCGCCTCATCACAATAGCCCTTGCCGCGCAAATTCTACTGTCCGGTACCGTGCTGCTTTCCAGCTTTGAGGCGACAGCACCGTCTTTTGCGATTTTTGCGATCTGGCAAGCTTTCGTATTCTTTCAGGCCGGGCTGACAATTGGCAATCTCAACGCCATCGCGATGGAACCCATGGGGCATATCGCCGGTATGGCGGCAAGTGTCATCGGCGGGTTTTCCACGGTGCTGGCTGCTGCCATCGCCTCGCCCATCGGCCTTTTGTTCGACGGGACCATCCGGCCACTGCTGACGGCAGTACTAATCATGGCCTGCCTCGCATTTTCGATAATGCTCTACATGGGACGGGTCGAAAATCGCCTGCAGGCGGCCTAATCGCCCTAGCCCGCCTTGGCCTTCTTCCGCTTCTTCTCGGCAACGACTTTTTCAGCAAGGTCGCGCGCGATCGCAAAAGCGCCCTTGATCTTGTCCGCATCCACCTTCCAGTCGCGGCGGACGACGATCTTGTTGTCCTTGACCTTGGCCCGTCCGCGCTGATCCTGGATGAATTCGACGAGTCCTTGGGGAGAGGCGAATTTGTCGTTGTGGAACTGAATAGTCGCGCCTTTCGGCCCGCCGTCGAGCTTGGCGATCCCGGCCTTCTTGCACATTGCCTTGATCCGGACCACCAGCATCAATATATTGACCTCACGCGGCAGTTTGCCAAAGCGGTCGATGAGTTCAGCGGCGAAGCCTTCCAGTTCCACCTTCGTGGTCAGGCTGCTCAAACGACGGTATAGCCCCAGCCGCACGTCGAGATCAGGGACATAATCTTCCGGGATCAGCACCGGCACGCCGAGATTGATCTGCGGCGCCCATTGGTCGTCAGCCTCGGACAAGCCTTCCATCTCGCCTGCGCGGATCTTGGCAATCGCCTCTTCTAGCATCGATTGGTAAAGTTCGAAGCCAACATCGCGCATCTGGCCAGACTGCTCTTCGCCCAGCAGATTGCCCGCGCCGCGTATGTCGAGATCCTGGCTGGCAAGTGTAAACCCGGCCCCCAGCGTATCGAGGCTGGAGAGTACGCGCAGACGCTTTTCGGCGGTCGCCGTTAGCCGCGCCCGCGGTTTTGTGGTCAGGTAGGCATAGGCCCGCGCCTTGGAGCGCCCGACCCGCCCTCGGATCTGATAAAGCTGCGCAAGTCCGAACATATCCGCGCGATGCACGATCATCGTGTTGGCGGTCGGAATATCGAGGCCGGATTCGACGATAGTGGTGGCCAGCAGAATGTCGAACTTTCCGTCGTAAAAGGCGTTCATGCGGTCATCAAGTTCGCCCGCAGCCATTTGACCATGCGCCACGACGTAAGTCAGTTCCGGCAGTTGCTCATTGAGAAACTCCTCGATCTCCGGTAGATCCGAAATGCGCGGCACCACGTAGAAAGACTGCCCGCCGCGGTAATGTTCCCGCAGCAGCGCTTCGCGGATAGTCACGCTGTCGAATTCGCTGACGTAGGTTCGGATCGCAAGGCGGTCCACCGGCGGCGTCCCGATAATCGACAGATCGCGTACCCCTGTAAGGCTGAGTTGCAGGGTGCGCGGAATCGGCGTCGCTGTCAGCGTCAACACATGGATGTCCGAGCGCAGTTGTTTCAGCCGCTCCTTGTGCGTTACACCGAAGTGCTGCTCTTCATCGATGATGAGCAGCCCGAGATTCTGGAAGCGTACCCCCTTGGCCAGCAGAGCATGGGTGCCGATGACGATATCCACCGTGCCCCGCGCCATGCCGTCGCGCGTGGCGGCAGCCTCCTTGGCGCTGACAAAACGGCTGAGTTGACGCACGTTGATCGGAAAACCACGAAATCGCTCAGCAAAGCTTTTGTAATGCTGGCGCGCAAGCAGCGTCGTCGGCGCGATTACCGCAACCTGAACGCCCGACATGGCAGCGACGAAAGCAGCGCGCATCGCCACTTCGGTCTTGCCAAAACCCACGTCACCACAAACAAGACGGTCCATCGGGCTACCGCTGGTCATGTCGTCGATCACGTCACCGATGGCCCGAAGCTGATCGTCTGTTTCACTGTAGGGAAACCGCGCGCTGAAGGCGTCCCACATGCCCGGCGGCGGCTCGAGCACAGGCGCTTTGCGGAGCGCCCTTTCCGCCGCCACACGGATCAGCTTGTCGGCCATCTCTCGGATACGCTCCTTGAGACGCGCCTTCTTGGCCTGCCATGCTCCCCCGCCAAGACGGTCGAGCAGCCCTTCTTCGTGCCCGTATATCGACAACAGCTCGATATTCTCGACCGGCAGGTACAGCTTGGCGTTCTCGGCATATTCAAGCAGCAGGCATTCATGCGCTGCACCGGCGGCGGTAATGACCTCAAGCCCCTGATACCGCCCGATGCCGTGATCCACGTGAACAATCAGATCGCCGGGATTAAGCGACTGCGTCTCGGTCAGGAAATTTTCGGCGCGGCGTTTTTTGCGGGTACTTCGGATCAGTCTGTCACCCAGCACATCCTGTTCGGAAATCACCGTCAGGCCGGGCGCTTCGAACCCGTGTTCCAATGCCCAGACCGCCAGATAAAGCCCGCGCTTGCCGATGCGCGCCGCGTTGGGCACCGTAATCGCCTCGGCCAGCCCCTCGTCTTCGATCAGGCCGGACAACCGTTCTCGCGCGCCCTCGGAATAGCTTGCCACCAGCACCGGGCCGGTCTCCAGCTTGCTGCGGATATGATCCGCCAAGGCACCGAAAAGGCTTAGTTGCTCCTGCTGTCGTTCCGGAGCGAAATTCCGACCGATCCGGGCCCTGGCATCGATACTTCGCGCGCCCGTGGGCTGCGGCAGGGCGGTAAGCTGCAACAATCTCCGCCCAGCCATCTGCGCCTGCCAAGCGGAATCGTCCAGGTAAAGCCCGTGGGGCGGTGACGGTTTATAAACGGTGTCGATCCGGGACCGGTTGGCCATCGACAGACGCCGTGTCTCATACTGGTCCGCGATACTTTCCCAGCGTGCCAGCCGCGCCGGCGTCGCCTGATCGTCAAGCGAGATCGTCGCGTCCGGCACGTAATCAAAGAGTGTCTCGAGGCGCTCATGAAAGAAGGGCAGCCAATGTTCCGCACCCTGATGCTTACGCCCTGCGCTGATCGCCTCGTAGAGGGGGTCATCAGTGCCCGCCGCACCGAACTCGATACGGTAGTTCTGTCGGAACCGGGTGACGGCGGCCTCGTCGAGGATGATCTCGGAAACCGGGGCCAGTTCCACCACATCAAGCTTTTCCGTGGTGCGCTGAGACGCGGCATCGAAACGGCGCGCGCCATCCAGCACGTCCCCAAAAAGGTCTAGCCGTACCGGACCCAGATCACCGGGAGGATAGATATCGATAATGCCGCCGCGTACCGCGTAGTCGCCCGGTTCGGTGACGGTAGGACTTTGAACGAAGCCCATGCGCACCAGAAATGCCCGCAAGGCCTTTTCATCGATACGGGAGCCCACACGCGCGCTGAAGGCTGCGTCTTTCAGGACATCGCGCGCGGGCAGTTTCTGAGTGGCAGCGTTCAGGGTGGTGAGCAGGATATAGCGCTCCGGCATACCGTGTAAGAGAGCGGCCAGCGTCGCCATGCGTTGCGCCGAGATATCCGCGTTGGGCGAAACCCGGTCGTATGGCAGACAATCCCAACCCGGAAACACCATCACCGGCATATCCGGAGCAAAAAACCGCAGAGCTGCGCGCAGTGACGCCAACCGCTTGTCGTCCCGCGCGATGTGGAGCACGGGTCCGCCCTGACGCGCCACTTCATCGAGCAAGTAGCGCGCGTCGTAGCCTTCGGGCACGCCGGAGACGGTGATGAGGGACTGGTCAGCCATGGAACGCCTCAATTGGGGCGATGCGCACCCGGTGTCAACCGCCCAGAACCCCGATAGACATGTTTTGATACATTCCCCAGAGGGCGGTGAAGAAAATCGAGACAAGACCGGTCAACTGAATGTAAAGCCTGTTGCGGGTCAGCCGCTTACGCAGCAATTCACCAGAGGACCTTTCCTGATGGATCAGTCGCGCGGTCGAGAGCGAGATGAGCGTCACGATCGACATCGGAAAGCCCAGCAGAAAGAGCGCCTGAGCGAATTCGATATGATAGACAAATCCAAGCAGAACCAGTGCCGACAGAAGGAAACACCCAAGGCCCAGAATCCACAAACCCGAGACCCGCGCGATATAGAGCATTCGGTTTACATTGATACGCACGAGGTCTTCGAGGTCCGCTTCAGTCTGACCGCCATGACGCCTGGCTCGAAGCACCAGATCGTAGGGCACACCAAGAACCCAATGGCTGGCGGTGGACCACATGACGGCCAGCGCAATCCAGAACCAGAGGTTGGAAAACGACCGCATGTCGATGAGTTCGAAAATATCGCTGTATAGGTCCACTGTGACGTGCTTATTCTGCTTCGCTCGACCCTCTTAGCGAGCCATTGTGGCAATTCCTAGCCTTGGCTTGCTGAAAAATAAATGGCAGTCATGAACTGTAACAAAAAACGGACAAGTGCCCGATGCGACCGACCCAAGCCGCCTTTCCCGCCACCCGTCTGCGCCGGCAGCGACAGAGCCCGTCGATTAGGGCGCTGACCCGCGAGAACACGGTAACGGTGGATGATTTCATATGGCCGGTTTTCGTGCGCGCGGGCGAAGGGATCGAAGAGCCGATCCCGTCCATGCCCGGTGTGTTCCGCCGCTCTGTGGACAAGATCGTGCAGGCTGCGCGCGAGGCGGCAGATCTCGGCATTCCGGCGATGTGCATCTTTCCCTATACCGGCATCGAAGAGCGCACGGAGGACTGTGCCGGCGCATGGGATCCGGACAATCACGCCAACCGCGCGATCCGCGCCATCAAGAAGGCCGTGCCGCAGATGGCGGTAATGACGGATGTCGCCCTCGACACCTACAACATCAACGGCCACGACGGCTTTGTCGAAAACGGCGAAATCGTCAACGACCGCACGGTCGAGGCGCTGGTCAAAATGACCCTGGCCCAGGCGGAGGCCGGCGCCGACATCATTGGACCGTCCGACATGATGGACGGGCGGATCGGGGCGATGCGCAACGCGCTCGAACAGGCCGGACACCAGAATGTCATGATCCTGAGCTACTCCGCCAAGTATGCCTCTGCCTTTTACGGACCGTTCCGCGATGCCGTCGGCGCCTCAGGTGCTTTGACGGGTGACAAGAAAACCTACCAGATGGATCCCGGCAATTCGGATGAGGCACTACGCCTGATCGAACGTGACCTGCGCGAGGGGGCCGATATGGTCATGGTCAAGCCCGGCCTGCCCTACCTCGACATCTGCCGGCGGGTGAAGGAAACATTCGGCGCTCCGACTTACGCCTACCAAGTCTCCGGCGAGTTCGCGATGATCCAGGGCGCTGCGGCAAACGGATGGATAGACGGCGAAAAGGTCATGATGGAGAGTCTGATTGCTTTCAAGCGCGCTGGCTGCGATGGCATCCTGACCTATTTCGCCCCCGCCGCCGCGCGCTTGCTGTCAAAATAGCGAAATGCCGCCTAAATGCTGTGGTTTGGGGTGACATGAGACCCCAATGAGCGTAGTGTTGCGCACAAGTCGGGCAAACCGGCATCCGAGCAACAAATTACAGGCACACACACATGGAACGTACAGGAATCTCGCGCCGGGTCTTTGCCCTCGGTGCCTTGGCGGGTCTCAGCGTCACGGCAGCCTGCGGCAACGGCGTCGGCTCGAACGGTGGCGACATCATCGACGCGCGGGTCGATGCGACCCTCACGCAAATGTACCGCGTTTATCCCAACACCAAGGGTCTTGCCGAAAAGGCCAATGGCATGCTGGTGATGCCTCTGGTCACCGAAGCCAGCTTTGGGTTGGGCGGCGCCTATGGCCAGGGCGCGCTGCGCATTGACGGGGTAACCGTTGACTACTACTCGCTCGCCGAGGTCTCCGGTGGCTTTCAGATCGGCGCGCAGCAATATGCGCATGTGCTTTTCTTCATGACCGAAGAAGCCTTGACCAAATTCAGACGCTCCCCCGGTTGGGCGGTCGGCGGCGACGTGCAATACGTCATTTCCGATCAGGGCGACGGAGCAGCCGCCAGCACGACAACGGCGCTCAGCCCGGTACTTGCGGCGGTCTTCAACCGCGGCGGTCTGTTCGTCGGCGCGTCGCTGCAGGGCAACAAATATACCCGCATCATTCCTTAGAGGATTGCACTCGCTCTGGTATGCAGATGACTGCAGCACAGTCATTCGGTTGACAGAACGTATGGTCCGACACTTGGCCCGGGGCAGAACTCCCGGGCCTATGTGCATTGGCACCGTAGCTCTCACTGATCGAATGAGGACCATTTGCCGCCAGCCACTCACTTACGCTTGAGTAGGATGACATTTGCTGGCGGCTGAAGAAGTTATTGAGCGGCTTAACCTTTGGCTTGCAACCTTTTGAAAAGGCTGGATGTATCCCAGCGCCCGCCGCCCATGTTCTGTACATCCTTGTAGAACTGATCAACCAGTGCGGTTACGGGCAGGCTCGCACCGGTTTCATTTGCAGTCGCGAGACAGATGCCCAGATCCTTGCGCATCCAGTCCGTGGCAAAACCGTGGTCAAAATGGTCGTCAAGCATGGTCTCGTAACGGTTTGACATCTGCCAACTGCCCGCAGCACCCTGGCTGATGACCTCGACCACAGCGCGGCCATCGAGCCCCGCCTTGTCCGCGAAATGCAGCGCCTCACTGAGGCCCTGCACGAGTCCGGCGATGGCAATCTGGTTACACATCTTCGTCATCTGGCCTGCACCGCTCTCACCGATACGGCGGCAGATCTTGGAATAGACCTCCATCACCGGCAACGCGCGGTCAAAGGCGCCTTCGTCGCCGCCGCACATGATCGACAAGACCCCGTTCTCGGCCCCGGCCTGACCGCCTGAAATCGGCGCATCTACGAAGCTGATCTGTTTTTCATTCGCCGCTGCATACAGCTCGCGCGTCACTGCCGCCGATACCGTTGTGTGATCGACGAAAACAGATCCCGGCAGCATACCGGCAAAAGCGCCCTTTTCTCCCAGGCAGACGCTGCGCAGATCATCGTCATTACCCACGCAGGCCATCACGAAATCGGCGCCCGCCGCCGCCTGCGCCGGGGTTTGCCCCATGGCGCCGCCGTAGGTTTTCACCCAGTCTTCCGCCTTGGAAGCGGTACGGTTATACACCGTCACGTCATGACCTGCTTTTTGCAGATGTCCCGCCATGGGCGCGCCCATGACGCCCAGTCCCAGAAATGCCAGTTTGGCCATTTTATGCTCCCTTTTGGGTGTTGCCTTACGTTGAACACCTACCTAACAGTCAAAAGCCAAGGATCAAACAACTCAAGCTAATTTAAACGCGGAGACAGGATGGAGCTGCTCTTTCGATGGCTGTTGCGGATTGCCGGTGCGATGATCGCGCTGGTGGTGATCTGCGTCATGCTGGTCTATTACCTCGCCGCGCGTTCGCTGCCCGATTATGACGCAGTGCTGGAAGTGCCATACCTGAACGCACCGGTCGAGATCGTGCGCGACAATGCCGACGTCCCGCATATTTTCGGCAGTACTGACGAGGATGTGTTCTACGCACTCGGATTTGCCCATGCACAGGACCGCCTGTGGCAGATGACGATGCTACGTCGCACCGTGCAGGGCCGGTTGTCAGAGGTCTTCGGCACGGCGACGGTAAACATTGACAAGCTGATGCGGCGGCTCGATCTCTACACCCTGGCGACCGCTTCCGTGGATGCGCAGGACGAACGCACAATGCGAATCCTGCGGGCCTATGCCACGGGCGTGAACGTGCGGCTGGATCAGGTCAATGCGCAAGCGCTTGGCCGGGGGGCGCCGGAGATGTTCCTTTTCAATGCGCCGGTCGCTCCTTGGCGTCCGGCGGATACCCTGGCAATCGTCAAGCTGATGGGGTTACGGCTGTCGGGACATCTTGATCACGAGGTTCTCCGTGCGCGCATGTCCCTCGCACTGCCGGACCCCGACAGGCTGCGTGATATCCTGCCCGACGCCCCCGGTAACGGCGTCGCCGCCCTGCCTGAATATGCGTCTCTTTTTCCCGATTTACCGCGCTACTCCGAAACCATCCCGCAAGATCCGCATCCGCTTTCACCCTTCTCCCGAAGCGTGATGGCTGGTGCTTCAAACACCTGGGCAGCGGCTCCGACGCGCTCGGCGTCGGGCGGCACGCTTCTGGCCAACGATCCCCATCTTGGGTTTTCGGCCCCGTCGATCTGGTACCTGGCGCGGCTCAATTTGCAATCGGGCAGTGTGATCGGGGGAACTATTCCAGGCATGCCCGTGGTTCTGACCGGGCGCAGCGCCGATCTGGGCTGGGGGCTGACCTCTGCAGGTATGGATGACCAGGACCTCTTCATCGAGGAACTCAACCCCGACAACAAGGAAGAATACCGTACGCCCGACGGGTTCAAAGCCTTCGAAACCCGAAAATCGATCATCAACATCAAGGACGAAGCGCCTATCACCATAACGCTGCGATGGACGGACAACGGCCCGGTACTGCCCGGCACCCACTACAATCTTGCCAGCATCACGCCGCCCGGACATGTGGCCGCGCTCTCCTGGACGGTGCTGAGCGGCAAAGACACATCGATGACAGCGGCCTTGCGGCTCATGGAGGCAAAATCCGTTAGCGAGGGCTTTGCGGCGATCGAGGATTTCGTCGCCCCGGCGCAAAATTTGATGCTGGTGGACCGCGAGAACATCGGCATGAAGATGATCGGCGCGATGCCACGCCGCGATGCCCGCCACCAGAGCAAGGGCCGCCTGCCCAGCCCCGGCTGGATAGAGACCAACCGCTGGCAAGGTCGCCTGCCCTATGCCTCGAACCCAGAATTCATCGCCCCCTCCGGCGGGATTATCGGCAATACGAACAACAAGGTGGTGGATCGCCCCTTTCCCAATCACGTGTCCTTCGAATGGGGTGACACACAACGCATCCAGCGCTGGACGCGGCTGATGCAGGCGCGGCAGGTTCACACGCGCGACAGCTTTATCGAAGCGCAACTGGATACGGTGAGCTTCACCGCGCGGTCTCTGTTGCCCCTGATCGGAGCAGAACTGTGGTTCACCGGCGAGGCGGCACCGGAGGGCACCGCCTTGCGCCAGCGCCAGCGCGCGCTCAGTCTGCTGGCGGACTGGTCGGGCGAGATGAACGAGCACATGCCGGAGCCTCTGATCTACGCCGCCTGGCTGCGTAGCCTGCAAGCTCGGATGATCCAGGACGAGCTTGGCCCGCTGTCGCGGGAACTGACCCACGTAGAGCCACTTTTCATCGAGCGTGCGTTCCGCGATATCGAGGGGGCGGCAGTCTGGTGTGACGTGATCCAGTCGGCCCCTCAAGAAACCTGCGCCGACATGGCACGGCTCGCGTTGGACGATGCGCTGGTATGGATCGAGGAAAACTGGGGACCAGCGCTTGAGAGCCTCCGATGGGGCGATGCGCATCAGGCGACCCATGATCACGAGGTGTTCGGGGAGGTCCCGCTGCTGCGATACTTCGTGAATATCCGCCAGTCGACAAATGGCGGCGACAATACCCTGCAACGCGGCCTGACGCGCGGCGAAGGGCCCGATCCCTTCCAGAATGTGCATGGTGCGGGTTACCGCGGTGTCTATGACTTCGCCGATCCGGACAGTTCGGTTTTCATCACATCCACCGGACAATCCGGACATTTCCTGTCGCGCCACTACGACGATATGGCGCAGTTGTGGCGGCGTGGCGAGTACATCCCGATGTCGCTTGACGAGGAGCTCGCCCGCGCAGGCTCGGTGGGGATCACCACATTGCGCCCGTCCCGCTAAATGGCCCACGTTATCCTGTTCAACAAGCCCTACGGCGTGCTGTCGCAATTCACGGACAAAGGCACCGAAGGCTCGCCGCGTCCCACCCTGTCGCGCTACATTGACGTGTCCGGGTTCTACCCCGCAGGTCGGCTGGACCGCGACAGCGAGGGGCTGCTTGTGCTGACCGACGACGGCAAGCTGCAGGCGCGCATCGCCAACCCGAAACACAAGACGCCGAAGACCTACCTCGTTCAGGTCGAAGGGGCGCCAACGGAAAGTCAGCTGGATGCGCTGCGGCGTGGGGTCAGCCTCAAGGACGGCCCCACGAAGCCAGCTAAGGCCGCCACCGTTCCTGAGCCGGACTGGCTCTGGCCGCGCATCCCGCCGGTACGGTATCGCAAGACCGTTCCCGATGCATGGCTGGAGATCACCATTTCGGAGGGCCGCAACCGTCAGGTCAGGCGCATGACCGCACATGTGGGGCTGCCCTGTCTGCGCCTTGTGCGACTGCAAATCGGCGACTGGCGGCTCAACGATCTGGCTTGCGGCGCCTGGCGCTACGCTGCAGCCACGGGGCGCTGATCACAGCCGCTCGAAGCGTGCCTCCTGTTCGGCGGTCCAGCGCACAGTGATGTCAAATCCTGAATCGGTCTGAACTTCGGAGGTGACAAGATCGTGGTCGAAGAGCCACGCCCGCTTTTTGCCTTCTGCAAAACCAAGCGACAGGGTCGTCTCGCGCTTGGTTCCCTGCAGCGTCCGCGTGATCGCGGAAAGCAACTGCTCGACCCCCTCGCCGGTCAGAGCCGAAATGGCAAAAACCTCATCGTCACGATCGGCCCGCGCCCGCATCGCCTCTGCCTCATCGACCGGCAGCAAGTCCAGCTTGTTCCAAACCTCGAAAGTTGGCCGGTCTTCCGCGACGCCAAGCGACGCCATGATTTCGCTGACATCCTCTGCCTGCGGTTCCGTTTCGGGATGTGAAATATCACGCACATGGCAAATTACATCTGCGGCCAGTACCTCTTCCAGCGTGGCCCGGAAGGCGGCCACGAGTTCGGTGGGCAGATCGGAGATGAAACCGACCGTGTCGGATAGGATCACTTCAGGTCCGTCCGGCAGATGCAACCGCCGCATGGTCGGGTCGAGCGTCGCAAAGAGCATGTCCTTTGCCATGACCTCAGCACCTGTCAGACGGTTGAACAGTGTCGATTTCCCCGCGTTGGTATAGCCCACGAGAGCAACGATCGGATAAGGAACCTTCGCCCTTGCGGCGCGGTGCAACGCCCGCGTTTTTACAACCTTGTCGAGTTGACGGCGCAGGCGGGTGAGTTGTTCGTCGATGGCACGGCGGTCGGCCTCGATCTGAGTTTCACCTGGACCGCCAACGAACCCCAGTCCGCCACGCTGCCGTTCCAGGTGGGTCCATGCCCGTACCAGACGCGTCCGCTGGTAACTGAGGGCCGCCATTTCAACCTGCAACACCCCTTCGCGGGTCGCGGCGCGATCACTGAAAATCTCGAGAATGAGCCCTGTACGGTCGAGCAGCTTCACGCCCCAGGCCTTTTCGAGGTTGCGTTGCTGCACGGGGCTCACCGGTCCGTCCACAAGCACCAGTTCGACTTCGGCGGCTTTCATTGCCGCCCCGATTTCTTCGATCTTGCCCGAACCAAACAGCATGCCAGCCCGTACCGTCTTGAGCGGTACGATTTCTGAGCCGATGACCTCGAGATCCGGCAGCGCATGGGCCAGCGACACCGCTTCTGCGAGCGCGTTCTCGGGGTCCCGGCGCTCGGGGTCGGACTTGATGTCTGGGTGCAAAACCCACGCCCGCGTCACGCGTGGCGTGTCGGTTTCGTCAATCTGGAACGGCGGACGGCTCAAGAAGCGTCTTCGCCCTCGTAAAGGCTGATGGGTTGGCTCGGCATGATGGTGGAAATGGCGTGCTTGTAAACGAGCTGCGACTGACCATCGCGACGCAGCAGCACACAAAAGTTGTCAAACCAAGTGATCACGCCCTGCAGTTTAACACCGTTTATCAGGAAAATGGTCACAGGCACTTTGGTCTTGCGCACGTGATTCAGGAATGCGTCCTGAAGGTTCTGTCTGTCCGAAGCCATTATGGTCTCGCCTTTTTTCTTGCTGGAGCCCGCGGACCGGGCGTATCCCTCGCCGTGAGTATGGAGGTCTCGGGAAAGAGATTCCACCCCAAAAAAATGTCCGTTGCGGACCTAAATGCGACGTTACGTCAACTTCGCCACAGATCGGGTGTCAACAAAGCAATAATCGCCAGTGTTTCAAGGCGTCCGAGCACCATTGCCGCACAGAAGATCGCCTTTGCAGCAGTACCAAGATCGGACAGAGAAATCGGGTTTTCGGTTGCAAATTCGGTCAGCGGACCCGTCGTCGACAGCCCAGCAATGCTGAGCACGATGGCATTCTCGAAAGAGACCCCCGTAAACGCCAGCAATATCGTCAAAAGCGCCAGGGACAGCGCAAAAAGCATGAAGAAAATCCATGCGATGAAAGCGCCGTTGCGCTGCAAACGGCGGCTGTCCGTACCCGCACCGCTGACAGAAGAAGGATGTACAAGGCGCTCCAACTCGCGCCTCCCGTTGAGATAGAGCGCAAAAACCCGCAACAGCTTGACGCCGCCGGCGGTGGTCGCCACGCCACCGCCAATCAGCGCAAGGCCCATCAGTATCAGCCCCGGGGTATCCAGCCCCGACCATGTCTGTGCCTGCACCCACTCCTCGCTGGCAAAACCAGTGGTGGTCAGAAAGGACATGACCGTGAAAAATGATCCCCAGAGCGCTCCGATGGCCTGACCGGCTTCACTTTCCGCTGCGACCTCGAAGGACCCGAGCCAGTGCCGGAAAAACAGGATCAGCGGCACGAAGATCACAATGCCTACGCCCAGCCGGAACTCCGGATCGGTGCGCAACCTGCCCTGCGTGGCCGTCACGGTATCCGACGAAAACGTCAGGCGGGACAGCGCGAACAACATGAACAACAGCATAAGCGCTTCGCCGGTGATCCCCGAGCGGCTTGCCTCGACCCCGCCGACGGGTGAGATGCCAGAGGTCGACATCACCGACATCGCGTGGCTGACGGCAACGATCGAACTGTCACCGCTTATCATCAGCAAAATCCACAGAAGTACCGTCAATCCGGTGTAAATCGGAACAAGCGCCACGATCACACGCAGCAACCGCTCGCGCGGGTCGGTACGGGCGACACCGCTGAAGCGGCTTTCGCGCTGGCCGGGTTCGGCTTGCGCCGTCACTTCGAAACCACCCAGATTGAGCGGCGCAAGAATGGCCGAGGCGGCAATCCACATGGTGATTCCGCCCATCCAGCCTACCTGCGCACGCCACAGATGCTGGGTATTGTCGATCAGTTCCGGTGCGTCGAACTGGGTTGCGCCGGTGGTGGTGATGGCGCTGACCATTTCGACGTAGGCATCGAAGAACCGGGCCGTGGCAAAACTTTCGTGAAAGGGAACCGCAAGGAAAATGGGCAGGAATACGAAAGTCGAAAACAACGACATCAGCGTGCCGAGCGCGCCGTGGCGGGGGCGACGGCCTGCATGAGCCGTCGCGATCAGCCCGAAAACGATAAGCCCCAGCAAACCGCTGTAAAAAAACACCCGCGCCGTATCCAGCGACCGTGTCGCCCCGCCGTGCAGCGCAGGGATCAGCATCATCACCGATGCCACCCCGAAGATCAGCAGAAACAGCGGCAATTCCATCAACTGCTCGAGCGCCGACTTGGGCTTTCTGATCTGCGGTGTTCGCCCCATGGGTCAGAAAAAATCGATCGAGACCTGCATCAGGCGCTCCACTTCGGGGACATCGGTCGCCAGAGCGAAGAGAGCAACAATATCGCCCTCGTCGATCCGGGTGCTGCCCATCGGTCGGATCACCTCGTCACCCTTGCGAACAGCTCCGACGAGCACACCTTCGGGGAAATCAATCTCGGAGATGCGTCGCCCCGCCAGCGGTGAGGTGGAAAGCACCTCCGCCTCGATCACCTCGGCCTCAGCATCGCCGATGGAATAGACGGCACGCACCCGCCCGTGGCGGATATGGCGCAGGATTGAACTGACGGTCGTTGCGCGTGGATTGATGTAGGCATCGATCCCGAGCGGGCCCATCAGGGGCACCAGCGTGGGGTCGTTGATGAGCGCGATCACGTAATCGCAGCCTTCCGATTTCGCCCGCACGCAAGCGAGCATGTTGGTCTTGTCGTCATCGGTGATCGCCAGCATTGCATCGGCGCGTGATATACCCGCCTCCGACAGAAGACCCGCATCCAGCCCGTCGCCGTTAAGCACGATCGTCCGCTCCAGCGCCTCGGCGGCACGTTCCGCGCACAGCCGGTTTTTCTCGATGATCTTCGTGCGCACGCGTTTGACGCGTTTTTCCAGGGATTGCGCCACGGCCAGCCCCACGTTGCCGCCACCGACAAGGACAAGACGGTCCTGCTTGGACTGTTTCTTGCCGAAAATCTCCATTGTGCGGGGGATATCTTCCACGTGGCAGAAAACATAGCAATCGTCGCCAACGAACAACTGGTCCTTCGCCTCCGGCGCGAACAGGGTTCCTTCACGGCGCACTGCGACCACGGTTGCGCGCAGTGTCGAAAACAGGTCCGTCAACTGCCGCAGCGGCGTGTTCACCACCGGGCATTCCTCTTCGAGGGTAATGCCCAGAAGATGCGCACGCCCATCCATGAAAACTTCGGTATCGAAGGCCGCCGGTGCAGACAGGCGTTGCAGCGCCGCCGCGGCCACCTCGCGCTCGGGGCTGATGACCACGTCGATCGGCATGTGGTCGCGCCGGTAGAGATCGGAATAAATGGCGTCGAGATAGGACTGACTGCGCAGCCGCGCGATCTTGCGATTGACCCCGAAAACCGAGTGCGCGACCTGACAGGTCACCATGTTCACTTCGTCGGAATGGGTTGCCGCGATGATCATCTCCGCATCGCGCGCGCCTGCCCTGTCAAGAACGTCAGGATAACTCGCGAACCCGGCGATCCCCTGGACATCGAGACTATCGGTAGCGCGGCGTATGAGATCGGGGTTGTTGTCGACGACAGTGACGTCGTTGCGTTCGCCCGACAAATGCCGC
>JBFFFS010000011.1:0-22451 GCA_041557855.1 Roseobacter sp.
AAGCGGAACTCATCAACATGTCGACGCTGAGATCCATGACGCAGGCCTATTACGGCCCGAATAATCTCGGCCATTTCGGGCTGGCGCTTGCACGCTATGCGCATTTCACCTCGCCGATCCGGCGATATGCCGATCTTATCGTGCATCGCGCGCTGATATCGGCGCACGGGTGGGGCAAGGAAGGGCTGAAGCCAGAGGATTACGAGGCGCTCGACGAGATCGGACAGCACATATCCGATACCGAGCGCCGTTCGATGGTGGCCGAGCGAGACACAACCGACCGCTACCTCGCAGCCTACCTGAGCGAACGGGTTGGCAATGAATTTACCGGGCGGATCAGTGGCATCGCGCGTTTCGGCATTTTCGTGAAGCTGGACGAGACCGGGGCCGACGGGCTGGTGCCCATGCGCTCCATCGGCAACGAGTATTTCCACTTTGACCCGGAGGCCAATACGCTGATGGGCGCGGATTCAGGCCGCATCATCTCGCTGGGGCAACGCGTGACCGTGCGTCTGGCAGAGACCGTACCCGTGACCGGCGGGATTGAACTGGAACTGCTTTCTCTGGAAGGTGACACCCTGCCACGCGGACGGCCCTCCCCCGCTGGCCGCGCGCCGCGCCGTCGCAACGTCAAGGCAAAGCGCAAAGCCGACAAGATCAAGCGCAAGGTCAAGCGCAGCCGCCGCTGACAACAGGCTTCTCGCTGACTTGAAGGCCATTTACCCGCCTCATGAGCGAAAAACCGTTGGCCGGAAGCGACGATATGATTGACTCCTTTTGCGAAAAGCAATCTCGCGCTACACTTGAAGCAATAATAAAAATCGCAGCAGCAGCAGGACACCATCATGAGACCCATGATCATCTGTTTGGGAGCCGCCCTCGCCACCGTGGGCGCGGGCGCAGTCTCCGCACAAAATACAGGCCAATCGCTTCGCCCCGTTATCCGGCCATCGCCGGAGCTATCAGTGAATCTTGTGCAGGTGGCGGCAAAGGTACCAATGGTGGAATCGGCCATTCGGCCCAAAATGCGCACCCTGCGCCCGGATGCGCCGCCTCAAAACAAGATCGACGTGGTCGCCAATAACGCGGGCTTCGACCGCTGGATAGACGGATTCAAGCGCCGCGCGCGGGCGCAGGGCATCAGCGAGCGTACCCTCAACGCCGCCTTCCAGAGCGTCACCTTCGACGCGGAGGTTATCAGGCGGGACCGCAGCCAGTCCGAATTCACCAAGACCATCTGGCAGTACCTCGCAAGCGCCGCCTCCGACACGCGAATCCGCAACGGCAAGGCCGCCCTGCGCGAGCACCACAGAACGCTTGAGGCGATCGAGCGCCGCTACGGGGTGGAAAAGGAGGTGGTCGTGGCCGTCTGGGGCCTCGAAAGCGCCTATGGTGAATATCGCGGCTCCAACGATATCGTGCAATCTCTGGCCACGCTGGCCTATGAGGGCCGGCGCGGTGCGTTCTTCGAACAGCAATTGATCGCGGCACTCGAAATCCTGCAGAACGGCGATACCAGCCCACGCAACATGACCGGTAGCTGGGCCGGTGCGATGGGTCATACGCAGTTCATCCCGACTTCCTACCTCGCATACGCGGTGGATTTCGACGGTGATGGACGGCGCGATATCTGGGCTGACGATCCTACGGACGCGCTGGCCTCGACAGCGGCCTATCTGCAGCGCTCAGGTTGGACGAAGGGACAGCCCTGGGGTGTCGAGGTGAAACTGCCGCGCGGTTTCGACTACGCACAGGCCAACCGCAAGAACAAGAAGAGCCCCGGATCGTGGGCGCGTCTGGGCGTGACCGATATAAGGGGACGCGCAGTTCCCAATTACGGGCGCGCTTCCATTCTGGTGCCAGCGGGTGCCGAAGGTGCGGCCTTCATGATCTTTGACAACTTCCGCGCCATCGAACGCTATATTGCTGCCGATGCCTATGTGATCGGGGTAGGGCACCTCAGCGACCGGATCGCGGGGGGGCCTGCGATCCAATCCGGTTGGCCCAGCGATGGCCGGGCGCTGACGTTTGCAGAACGCAAGGAGTTGCAGCAGCGCCTGACGCGGGCGGGGTTCAGCACGAACGGTGTGGATGGGCGTATCGGCCCCAACACGATCGATGCGGTGCGCTCCTACCAGCGCGCCAAGGGGCTGACGCCGGATGGCTATGCGTCGCTGGGGCTATTAAACCGGCTGCGCTGATTAGGGCAGCCGCTCAAAAAGCGCGTCGGTGCGTGCGCGGGTCAGTTCGATCCGGCAGGAGGTGATTTCAATGCCAGTTCCTGAGCCTCCTCCGAAAAGTGCGCCCGCGTAGGCGCATTCCGCATCGCGGTAGGCTTCCCACGCAGCCTGTGAGGCCTCCAGCGCAGGGACGGCGACGGTACGACCGGTGATCTGATCGAGTTCTTCGGCGCTGGACCTGACAAAGCCCAAGGCCACGGTCATGGCCTCGGCAACGGTCTTTTCGACTTGTGCAAGACAGTTTCCCGTCTCGACCTGGCTGCCCGACCCGAGGCTGCACTCCAGCGACGGATCGGCCTGTGTCACGGCGGGTAAACCAAGTGCGAGTACCCAGACAACCGCAGCCCCGGCGCGCATTAGCCCGGGCTCATGCCCCGCAGACGCTCCGACCGGCGCCGCAACAGTTCCACCACCGTAAGAAGCGCGATGGAGATGATGACGAGGATCGTCGCCACGGCCAGAATAGTCGGGCTGATCTGTTCGCGCAGGCCGGTGAACATCTGCCACGGCAGCGTTTTCTGTCCGGCAGAGCCAACGAAAAGCACGACCACCACTTCGTCGAAGGACGTGATGAAGGCGAAAAGCCCGCCCGAGATCACGCCCGGCAGGATCAAGGGCATCTGTACGCGGAAGAAGGTTGTCACCGGGTTGGCCCCCATATTAGCGGCCGCCCGTGTCAGCGAGTTGTCAAAGCCGACGAGCGTTGCCGTCACGGTGATGATGACAAAGGGAATTCCGAGCGCCGCGTGTGCCAGAACCACGCCCATGTAGGTGCCCTGCAGGCCGATGCGGCTGTAGAAGAAGTACATGCCTGCCGCGGAGATGATGAGCGGCACGATCATCGGTGAGATCAGGATCGCCATGATGGCGCGGCGGAACGGCACGTGCTGCTGGCTGAGGCCAATCGCGGCAAGGGTGCCGAAGCTGACGGACAGCAGCGTGGCCACCGGGGCGATCTTGACGGAGTTCGCCAGGGCGCCCTGCCAGTCGGAATTGGTGAAGAAGTCCTCGTAGTGCTTCAGCGAATAGCCTGCAGGATCGAACCGCAGCATCTCTGGCGTGAAGGTAAAGAAGTCCTCCGCGTTGAAGCTGAGAGGCATGACGACAAGGATCGGGGTGATTAGAAACACAAGGATTGCCCCGCAGATCACGCGGAAGGCATAGTGCCACAAGACCTGCCCCGGGGTGAGATACGGCACCAGCGTCGCACGGTAGCGGCCCTCGAAGAGCCAGAAGCTGAACCAGCCGAAGAACCAGCCGAAGAGCGCGCCGATGATCCCTGCGGGTAGTCCGCCCATCAGGAACCCGACAATGGCCAGAAGCGCGACCAGCGCCCAGCGGCCTGCCTGCTCATTCTTGACCACCTGAGTGAGCAAGAAAGCAGCGGCAGCCATCAGCGCCGCGCCGAGCACGATGCCGAGCAGCGAGCTGCCCTGCGCCGTGCCGACAAAGAGGCCCGCAACCGCACCGGCGATGGCAACCACCGGCACATAGAAGGAAACAGGTGTGCGCGAGATCGGTGTAAGAGCGACCATGGTTCAGCCTCCCAGTTTCACGTTATCAATGCCGACGATCTTGTCGTAGGCGTAGTAGAGCCCAAGCACGACGGCGAGAAGGATCGCTCCAAGTGCGGCCGCGAGGCCCCAGTTGAGCGAGCTGGAGATGTGATAGGCAATCCGGTTGGAGATGAAGGTACCTGTCGTACCACCGACCAGTTCCGGTGTAATGTAGTAGCCGATCGACAGGATGAACACGAGGATTGACCCCGCGCCGATGCCCGGCACAGACTGTGGGAAATAGACCCGCCAGAAAGCCGTCCAGTTCGTTGCCCCCAGCGACTTGGCCGCGCGTAGATAGCTCGGCGGGATTGTCTTCATCACCGAGTAGAGCGGCAGGATCATGAATGGCAGCAATATATGCGTCATTGCGATGATCGTACCGGTCTGATTGTTTATGAGTACCAGACGGCTGTCATCGGATACGACACCGAGCCAGACGAGCGTGTCGTTGATGACACCCTGTTGCTGCAGCATCACCTTCCAGGCGGAGGTTCGTACCAGCAGCGATGTCCAGAACGGCAGCAGCACGAGGATCATCAGCAGGTTGGCAGTACGCGCCGGCAGGTTCGCAAGAATCCAAGCCACGGGATAGCCCAGCAGAATGCAACTGCCGGTGATGACCAGTGACATGATGAATGTGCGGATGAACAGCTTGATGTAGAGCTGCTCGTTTTCGGGGCGCATTTCGGCCCCGTCCAGACCCTTCTTCATGTCGATCGCGTTGAGAAAATAGCCGGAGGTGAAGTCAGGGCTGTAAATTTGAATGGTCTGCCAGACTTCGATGCTATGCCAGTCCTCGTCGATCTCCTCAAAGGCCTCGGTGAAATTGACAGTGGCAAAGCCAGAGACCGCTCCGGCGGCTTCCTGAAGCTCGGTTGCGCCGGGGCCGCTGTAGCTCGCCACGTCCGCGCCGTTGTTCAGGTCTTCATAAAGAGCGGAATAGACGAGCCCCCAAGGGTCTTCCCCGGCGAGATTATCCTCTTCCTCCTTCTGAACGAAGTCTGCGAAAATTTGGAACGTCGCAGCTGTTTCGGGCAGCAAGTCGGCGATGCCGTCGCGTGGCTCGTAGGCGGGTTGCTTCGTGCCGCTGTCTTCGTCCCAAGCGCTTTGCGCAGACAGCCAGCTTTCGCTGCCCATCAGAGTGTTCCAGTTTTCAGCATCTTCCCAATATTCGTTCAGGTCCTCGAACTGGTCCTGGTAGACCTCGCCCATGTCATCGACGCGGCGACCGGATTTGCGAAACAGTGAGGACACACCTGTCAATTCGTAGTTCAGACGCGACCCGAGGCGGGTGTGCAGCTTGCGCTCCTGCGCGACGAACATGTCCTTGTAGAGGGCCTCAAACACGGGGGGCGGTGGTATCTCTCCACTCTCGGCATCCCAGTCGGCAAGCTCTGCGGTGGTGCGCGGCAGTGTTTCGGAGACGATCTGGTTCTCGATCGAGCGGAACAGCATGTCGGCGATGGGTGCTATGAATGTGACTAGTACGAAGATCAGCAGCGGCGCGATGAGCATCAGAGCGCGCAGTTTCTCGCGCCGCAGGGCGCGGTTCAGGCTTGCCTTGAGCGGGCGGCCATCTGCGGCCAGCATCGGCCCTTTTTCCGCACGCTCGGCATTGCGCAACGCGTTGTCCGGGGTGGCCCCGTCGATCTGGTCCGGTCCGGTAGCTGTGTTCTCAGTCATTTATGCGCCCTCCACGATGATGATCGTGCTGTCTGCGTTACGGCGTCGGATATCCGCCACTTCCTGGTAATCTGGGTCGTTATAAGCGGCCAAGGCCGCATCGTAGGATGGAAACTCAATGACGACGTGGCGATCATGCGAGGTGCCCTCTGGCACCTGAGATCGCCCGCCCCGGATCACAAAATTGCCGCCTAGTCCTTTGAGGATCGGCGTGTCGCGTTCGACGTATTCTTTGTAGGCTTCGGGGTTCTTCACCGTTACATGTGCGATGATGTAGCCTTTGGGCATTGTCAGTCCTTTGGTCCCTGTGGGTGGGAGGGCGATCTTGCGCCGCCCTTCCCGATCTCAGTCCCTGAACGGGATTATTGTGCGAGCCAGGCTTGGAACTTGGCTTCAATGTCGTCGCGGTAGTCTGCCCAGAACTCGTAGTTGTAGAGGAAAGTGTTCTTGGCGTTTTCCGGATCGGTTGGCATATGCGGCGCCATATCGATACCCAGCTCAGCATGCGTGCTGACCAGCGGTGCGGAAGAAGCGCGTGCCGGGCCATAGCTGATGTACTTGGCCTGATCCGCGAGGCGCTGCGTGTCTGTCGCGAAGTAGATGTAGTCCAGCGCGCGTGCTTGACGCTCTTCGCTCAGACCTGCCGGGATAATCCAGCCGTCCAGGTCGAAGATTTGCGCGTCCCACATCATGGCAACGGGCTGGTTCTGCTCTTCGATCACCGAGAATAGGCGGCCGTTGTAGGTCGAACCCATGAAGATTTCGCCATCCGCGAGAAGCTGCGGCGTATCGGCACCGGCAGACCACCAGATCACGTCGTCCTTGATGGTCGCCAGCTTGTCCAGAGCCTGCTGTTGACCTTCGTCGGTTTCCAGCACGTCATACACTTCGTCCTTCGCAACACCGTCGCAAAGCAGCGCCCATTCCATGTTGTTGATCGCCCGCTTTTCAAGCGCGCGCTTGCCCGGGTATGTCTCCAGATCGAAGACGGAGCAGATGTCGCTGGGCGGTTCTACACCTTCCGGCACCATGTCCGTGCGGTAGCCGAACGTCGTGGAGTACACGATTTGCGGAATGAAGCAGTCGGACACCAGAAGATCACCGAAATCATCTTCGGCGGAGGTGCCATCGGGGGCAGGGGCCAGTTGCTCGTCCGGGTCGATTTCCATCGCCAGGCCTTCGTCGCACAGGCGGATCGCGTCCGCGGCAACGACGTCAACCACGTCCCAGGTGATGTTGCCCGCTTCGTTCATCGCGCGCAGCTTCGCTACCGCTTCAGCGGAAGATTCGTCGTTGATGATCTCAACGCCAGTCTTCTCCATGTAGGGGTTATGGTAGGCTTGCTGCTGCGAGTTGGAGTAAGCGCCACCCCAGCTGACGATTGTCATCTCGTCGGCCATGTGGCCGTCGGCTGCGGCCATACCCGCCGCGACAGTCAGCGCGGTGGAGGCCAGAAGCGTTTTGGTCAGTTTCATAAATAGTCTCCCAATTATATGCCCGTTTTAACTTCGAAGAGATGGCAACGGGCTTGACCACCGCTTCAGCATGTGCGCGCGCCCGTCCAGGGCGCACGACAAGTCGCGCGCGAGGACGTCAGGCGTCCAATGCGCGGCAATCTTCCGGCAGCCATCCGATTTCGATGGTCTGACCGGGTTTTAGACGCTCGACATCAGGAGCGTTCCGGGTCTTGATGACGAATTCACTCGTACCCGCCACCTTGAGGCGCGTACGGAAGATGTCACCCATGTAGATGAATTCCAGTACTTCGGCCTTAAGGGTGTGTGCATCCTCGCTCAGCCGGTCCTTGTTGTACTCGACGCGCTCTGGGCGGATCGACACGCGAGTGCGTTCGCCGACCTTGCTGACGTTGATGGGTTTCGCGTCGATGATTTCGCCACCATCGATTTCCACCGTGCAGCGGTCACCGCTGATTTCCTTGACCACACCTTCCAGCGTGTTGTTTTCGCCAATGAACTGCGCAACGAAGCTGTTTTCCGGCTCTTCGTAGAGCTTGTCGGGCGGCGCGAGCTGCTGGATGCGACCGTCATCGAATACCGCGACACGGTCTGACATGGTCAGCGCTTCGGTCTGGTCATGTGTCACGTAAACCGTCGTGATCCCGAGATCATGCGCCAGCTTGGTGATTTCGAACTGCAGCGTTTCTCGCAGCTGCTTGTCGAGTGCGCCCAGCGGTTCGTCCATCAGGACCAGTTCTGGCTCGAAAACCAGCGCGCGTGCCAGGGCGACCCTCTGTTGCTGACCACCGGACATCTGCGCGGGACGGCGGCCTCCAAAGGCGCCCATCTGAACCATGTCGAGCGCGCGTTTGACTTTCTTCTCGCGCTCAGACTTGCCAATCTTGCGCACTTCCAGCGGGAACGACAGGTTCTCCGCCACCGTCATGTGCGGGAACAGCGCGTAGTTCTGAAAAACCATGCCAATGCCGCGTTTATGCGGCGGAATGTTGTTGATGGACTTTCCGTCGAGACGGATGTCGCCATGGGTGGCGGTCTCGAAGCCGGCCAGCATCATCAGGCAGGTGGTCTTGCCCGACCCCGAGGGCCCGAGCATCGTCAGAAACTCACCTTTAGGCATGAAGAGGTTAAGGTCCTTGACGACAAGATTCTCGCCGTCATAGCTTTTTTGAACGCGGTCGAACTCTACGAACGCGTCAGAATTGCTTGTATCAGCCACTTGTGGCTCCCCGTTATTACTTCGCGCGGTCTACCGCGTCTGACTGCAGCAAGGTAACACTAGACCTTGCCCTTGGTGCAAGCAGTTAACTATCGCCAACGCATTTCAAGGCTCGATTTGACGATTTTTACCGAATCCGCCGATATTTAAGGCCGAATGACTGCAAAAATACGCAGATTCGAGAAAAAAACCTGCTCACCTATGACGGGAGTTATTGTTTTTGTAGGATTATCATACGGCAAAACCGGTCGGGCGATGATTCTGCCTGCGATCAGGAGGCCGCTTTAAGCAGCCCCTGTTTCTTCGCCTCCGAATAGGTCTCATCCAACGCCTTGCGGGCACGCTCGCCGAAAATCTCAAGCTCGTCGGGCTGGATGACGAGCGGGGGCGAAATGATCATGCGGTCGCCTACGTGGCGCATGACCAGATTGTTGGCAAAGCAGCGTTCGCGGCACATAAACCCGATCTGACCTGCCTGGCCCGCGAATTTCGCGCGGCTTTCCTTGTGGGGGGTCAGCGGCATGGATGCCATCATGCCCTTGATATTGACGCAGCCCACCAGCGGATGGTCCGCCAGATCGTCCAGAACCGCCTTTAGGCCGGGCGCGCCGACCGTGCGCACGTGTTCGAGGATGTTTTCCTCCTGCAGAATACGCAGGTTCTCAAGCGCGACCGCTGCCGCAACAGGATGACCGGAGTAGGTGTAGCCGTGGTTGAACTCCGTTGCGCCGATCACCCTGGCCACCTCGTCGCAGACGATTGAGCCGCCAATCGGCTGGTATCCTGAGGACAGTCCTTTGGCGACGGTCATGATGTGCGGGCGGATGTTCATTGTCTGGCTTCCGAACCAGTTGCCCGTCCGCCCGAAGCCGCAGATCACCTCATCGGCGATCAGAAGGATGTCATATGCGTCGCAGATGCGCTGAATTTCCGGCCAGTAGGTCTCGGGCGGTATGATGACGCCGCCCGCACCCTGCACCGGCTCTGCGATGAAGGCGGCCACGTTGTCCTCGCCCAGTTCCTTGATCTTGTCTTCAAGCTCTTGGGCGCGGGTAAGGCCGAATTCCTCCGGCGTCATGTCGCCGCCCTCGGTCCACCAGTCGGGCTGCCCGATATGGTGGATGCCCGGAATCGGCAGACCGCCCTGTTCGTGCATGTAGGTCATGCCGCCCAGCGACCCCGATCCGACCGAGGACCCGTGGTATGCGTTCTTTCGGCTGATGATATGGGACTTGGTCGGTTTACCCTTTTCCGCCCAATAAGTTCGCACCATGCGGATGTTTGTGTCGTTGGCCTCCGATCCGGAACCGGCAAAGAAGACGTGGTTCATTCCCTCCGGAGCGAGACTGGCGATTTCCTGCGCGAGCGAGAGTGCAGGCACATGCGTCGTCATGAAGAAGGTGTTGTAGTAGGGAAGCTCCTGCATCTGCCGCGCCGCGACTTCGGCCATCTCGCTGCGGCCATACCCGATATTGACGCACCAAAGACCCGCCATCGCATCGAGTATCTCGTTGCCGTCGCTGTCGGTCAGAAAGACCCCCTTGGCCCGTGTAATGACGCGTGCACCTTTCATTGCCAACTCGTCGTTGGTGGTGAAGGGATGCATGTGATGGGCGGCATCCAGCTTCTGGAGTTCGGCCGTGGGCATGTGGTTTGTGAGCGTGTTCATAGGGCACCTGACAGCATGGGAGGAATCGCGCGAACGCGTTTTGCCGAGAATATGATCAAATTATGCCATGTCAATCGAATCACTTGCCCGGGATGCCGGATCAGAGGGCCTCGCGGATTTGAACCATCCCTTGCTGAACGTCTTCCATCATCGCACGCGCGGCAGCTTTTCCATCCGCTCTTGCTAAAGCATTGAGCAGGTCGGCGTGCTTGTCGGGAAGGTTGAGCGTGCCGTAGCGCCCGCACACTACGCGCAGGGAGGGGCCGAAGCGCAGCCACATCCGGTCTACCGTTTCGGCGAGAATTGGCGCCTGCGCCGCAGCGTATAGGATCGCATGGAATCGGTAATTGTGCATCAGGTAAGCCGGAATATCGCCCCGCGCGATGGCTTTGTTCAACGCGTCATCCACCTCGTTCAGTTGTGAAAGAAGCGTCTCATCCACGTTTTTCGTGGCTCTTTCAGTAAGATCGGGTTCCAGCGTTTGTCTAATGAAATGAAGCTGTTCGACATCATCCAAGGTCAGGCTGGGCACAATCACCCGACGGTTGCCCATCATTTCGAGCGCGCCTTCGGATATCAGGCGTCTGATCGCTTCGCGCACAGGGGTCATGCCGGCATCGAGTTCTTCGGTCAGCCCTTGGATGGTGACCGCCTGTCCCGGCGCGAGTTCCCCGAAAAGCACGCGGTCGCGGAGCGTTTCGTAAACCACTTGGTGGGCCGTGCGCTTGCCTTGCTGAGCATCGCCTGTCTTCGCTGAATTATTGAGCACTTGCATCGGCGGTCGTTTCCTTTGTCTGGCAGCGTCTCTGTATCTCTTGCACAGCCTGATTTGGCGTGAAAGCATAATGCATCTTGCCAAAACGTGCAAAACTTGATCAAATTCACGAAAGCCGGGATAAACCCGGATCACTTAGGGAGTTTACAATGAGAAAGCTCATGCTGAGCAGCGCCGCTGCCGTGCTTGCCACGACCGCCGCCTTCGCAGAAGAAGTGCGGGTCTATAACTGGTCAGACTATATTGACGAAGCGCTGCTCGAGAAATTCGAAGCGGAAACGGGGTTGGAACTCGTCTATGACGTCTTCGACAGCAACGAAGTACTCGAAACCAAGATGCTCGCCGGTGGATCTGGTTACGACGTCGTTGTGCCGTCCGGTACGTTCCTGCAGCGTCAGATTGCTGCCGGCGCATTCCAGAAACTGGACCAATCCAAGTTGCCGAACATCAAGAACATGTGGGACGTCGTGTCCAAGCGGACCGCCCAATACGACCCCGGCAACGAGTATTCGATCAACTACATGTGGGGAACGACAGGCATCGGCGTGAACGTGCCGAAGGTGCAGGAAATCCTTGGGTCGGACGCGCCGATCGCAAGCTGGGATCTCGTGTTCAAGCCTGAAAACATGGAGAAACTGGCGGAGTGCGGCGTGCACTTCCTGGATGCTCCGGCAGAAATGATCCCTGCGGCGCTGAACTATATCGGCGAAAACCCGGACAGCCACGACCCGGAAGTCATCGAGAAGGCGGAGTCGGTGTTCATGGCGATCAGGCCCTACATCCAGAAATTCCACTCTTCCGAGTATATCAACGCGCTGGCGAACGGCGACATCTGCGTGGCAGTGGGCTGGTCCGGTGATATTCTTCAGGCGCGTGACCGCGCGGCTGAAGCGGATAACGGTGTAGAGATTGCCTATCACGCGCCGAACGAGGGCGCGCAGATGTGGTTCGACCAAATGGCGATTCCGACGGACGCGCCGAACCCAGACGGCGCGCATGTGTTCCTGAACTTCATCATGGACGCGGAAAACATGGCGCAGGCATCGAACTATGTCTATTATGCGAACGGCAACGAAGCCTCCAAAGAGTTTCTTGTCGAAGATGTGATCGGCGATACGGCCATCTATCCGGACGAGGCGACGCTGGACAATCTGTTCACGACGACGCCTTACCCGGCGCGCACGCAGCGCGCGGTGACCCGGCTCTGGACCAAGATCAAGTCCGGCACCTGATCTGAACAACGAATTGGGCAGCGCTGTCAGGCGCTGCCCTTTCACTTTCGCCCGGCCATAGGGCGCGAAAAGGACATGACGTGAACCAGGCCGTGTTTGCCCCTTGGGATGATCCCAGCCAGAAACCGTTGATCCGCTTCAAGTCCGTGACGAAACGCTTCGGTGATTTCACGGCGATCGACGATCTGACCCTCGATATCTTCGAAAAGGAATTTTTTGCCCTGCTGGGTCCGTCAGGCTGCGGAAAGACGACGATGATGCGGATGCTGGCCGGATTCGAGACGCCGACATCCGGTGTGATCGAACTTGCCGGGCAGGACATCGCGCCGATCCCACCGAACAAGCGCGCGGTCAACATGATGTTCCAGTCTTACGCGCTGTTCCCGCATCTGACCGTCTATGAGAACATCGCCTTTGGTTTGCGCCGGGGCAAGATGCCGAAAAACGATATCGACGATCGCGTCGGCGAGATGCTCAAGCTGACGCGGCTGGAGAAATTCGCGCGCCGCAAACCGCATCAGATCTCGGGCGGTCAGCGTCAGCGCGTGGCGCTGGCGCGCAGTCTTGCGAAGGCGCCAAAGCTGCTTTTGCTGGATGAGCCCCTTGGTGCGCTGGATGCCAAGCTGCGGCAGGCTACACAGTTCGAACTGATGGATATTCAGGAAAAGACGGGAACGACCTTCGTTATTGTGACCCACGATCAGGAAGAAGCGATGACTGTGGCCAGTCGCGTTGCCGTGATGGACGAAGGCCGGGTGATCCAGGTTGAGACGCCCGAGCGTATCTATGAAGCGCCGAACTGTCTCTATGTTGCAGACTTCATTGGTGACGTGAACATCATCTCGGGCATGGCGCGGTCTGCGGGCGAGGGCGCGTACCACATTCACTGGGCGGAAGGTCAAAAACCTTTCTTCGCGAAAAGCGACCGCGCGTTCAGCGATGGGCAAAATTGCCATATCGCTTTGCGGCCCGAAAAGATTTCGATCAGCGCGGAGCGACCGGCAGAGGCGGAGAACGCCGTGCAGGGTAAAATTCACGACATCGCCTATCTCGGCAATCTCTCGACCTATCACGTGGAACTCGCCGGAGGGAAGATCATCAAGGCGCAAACCGCGAACACGCGGCGTGTCTCTCGCCGGTCCTTCACGTGGGACGACACGGTTTGGCTGAGCTGGACTCCGACCGCCGGGGTGCTGCTCGACAAATGATGCAACGACCCCGCATACACCGGGAGGCCCGCGCCTGATGCAACGCTTCTTCTTGATCGCGGTGCCCTATGCTTGGCTCCTCGCCTTGTTCCTAGTGCCCTTCATTATCGTCTTCAAGATTTCGTTGTCGGACATCGAACTGTCGATTCCGCCGTATACGCCGACGCTTGATGACGGGTTGCGCAACTTCTTCGCGGCGCTGGATTTCGAAAACTTCGTCTTTCTGACCACTGACGATCTCTATTGGAAAGCGTATCTCAGTTCTCTCAAGATTGCGGTTCTGTCGACGCTGATGACGCTTATGGTGGGTTACCCGATGGCCTACGCGATGGCGCGCGCGCCAGAGGAATGGCGCGCCACGCTCATGATGATGGTGATCCTGCCTTTCTGGACGTCCTTCCTGATCCGGGTCTACGCGTGGATGGGCATTCTCAGCCAGGAAGGATTTCTGAACCAGTTCCTCCTCTGGACAGGAATCATCTCCGAGCCGCTAACGATCCTTAATACGAATACGGCGGTCTACATCGGCATCGTCTATACCTATCTGCCCTTCATGATCCTGCCGATCTACGCCGCGCTCGACCGGCTTGACGGATCATTGATAGAAGCGGCGGAGGATCTGGGGTGCTCGCGTTTGCAGGCCTTCTGGCTGGTGACGATCCCGCTGTCCCGGAACGGGATCATCGCGGGAAGTTTTCTCGTCTTCATTCCGGCGCTAGGTGAATTCGTGATCCCGTCGCTGCTTGGCGGCTCGGGGACACTGATGATCGGCAAGGTGCTTTGGGAAGAGTTCTTCAACAACCGCGACTGGCCGGTTGCAAGCGCCGTGGCTGTGATCCTGCTGCTGATCCTCATTATTCCCATCGTGCTGTTTCAGCGGAACCAGCAGCGGCAGGCGGAGGCGGAGCAATGAACAGATTGAGCTGGTTCAACGTCACTTCGCTGACCCTTGGATTCGCGTTCTTGTACCTGCCGATGGTGATCCTCATCATCTTTTCGTTCAACGAGAGCAAACTGGTAACCGTATGGGCTGGGTTTTCGACCAAATGGTACGGAGAGCTTGTTCAGAATGACGCTTTTCTCGATGCGGCATGGGTTACGATCAAGGTTGCCGTGCTGTCCTCGACGCTGGCGACGGTACTGGGGACGATGGCGGCCTATGTATTGGTGCGGGCCGGGCGCTTTATCGGGCGCACGCTGTTTTCCGGCATGATCTATGCGCCGCTGGTGATGCCCGAAGTCATTACCGGCCTGTCCCTGCTGTTGCTCTTCATCGGGATTGGCCTCGATCGCGGTGTGCTGACAATCGTGCTGGCGCATACGACCTTTGCGATGTGCTATGTTTCCGTCGTCGTCTCGTCGCGGCTTATGACCTTCGACCGGTCACTGGAAGAAGCCGCGCTTGATCTTGGCTGTTCCGCCTTCGAGGCGTTTCGTCTGATTACTCTGCCGATCATCGCGCCCGCCGTGATCTCCGGCTGGCTACTGGCCTTCACGCTCAGTCTCGATGATCTGGTGATTGCATCCTTTACTGCAGGCCCGTCCGCAACGACTCTTCCGATCAAGATATTCTCTGCCGTCAGGCTGGGTGTTTCGCCGGAGATCAATGCGCTTTCGACGCTGATGATCGCGCTGGTCACGGTGGGCGTGCTGACCGCGTCCTTCGTGAACAAGCGCAGCATGATCCGCCAGCGGCAGGAAGAGCGCGCCGCCGAACGTGCGTGATGCGGCGAATATTCGGTGACTTTGCCTATGGACCCGGTCCGCGTACGGGATGCTGGTGGGACGAAACCTGCGAAATCGCGCCACGTCCGGAGTTGTCGGACGCTTTGCGGGTTGATGTCGCCATTATCGGTGCCGGGTTTACCGGGCTGACGGCGGCGCGGGAGTTGGCACGGGCCGGTCTGTCTGTCGCGGTTCTGGAAATGGACCGGATCGGCTGGGGAGCGTCAGGCCGCAATGGCGGTTTTTGTTGTCTTGGCGGCGGTAAGGCAAGCGATGCGGAATTGGATGCACGGTACGGATCGCAGGCTCGACGGGCCTTTCGGATGGCTGAAAGAGCGGCCGTGGAACACGTGGAACAGGTGGTGAACGAGCTTGGCCTCGACGTGGACCGCCACTCGACAGGTGAGACCGAACTAGCGCATTCGCCGGGCGCAATGGCAGAGTTGCGCGCCCACGCCGGGAGAGTGGCGGAAAATTACGGTGTGGCTCCGACAGTGATCGAGCCTGGGGATCTCGCGACGGCGGGCATGGGCGGTGGCCCGTTCCACGGTGCCGTAACGATCCCGATCGGGTTCGCGCTCAATCCGCGCAAGTACCTGCGGGGACTGGCGGCGGCAGCCGAAGCTGCCGGCGCGCGGATTTTCGAAAATACCGCTGTGCAGCGGCTACAGCTTGTGAACGGGAACTGGCATCTGTCCGGCAGTACGGCCCCGGTCAGTGTCGATAAGGTCATCGTCGCGACCAATGGATACTCGTCCGAAGATCTGCCGGGCTGGCTGCGTGCCCGGTTCATGCCCGCGCAATCGACGGTTCTGGTGACTCGCCCGATGTTGCGAGCCGAACTCGAAGCGCAGGGATGGACCAGCGATCAGATGAGCTATGACAGCCGCAATTTACTGCATTATTTTCGGCTGATGCCGGATCGCAGGTTTTTGTTCGGCATGCGCGGCGCAGTTCTGACCGGACCTAAAGCCGAGGCCCGTGCCCGCGGCGCCAATCGAAGGCATTTCGAACGCATGTTTCCTGCGTGGGCAGGGGTAGAGACTACTCACACCTGGTCCGGTTTCGTCTCGCTTGCGCGCAACAAGGTTCCCTTCGTCGGCGAGATGCCGCACCATCAGGGCCTCTGGACGGCGATGTGCTATCACGGCAACGGTGTCGCCATGGGTAGCTATTGCGGCAAACTGGTCGCGGACATGCTCCGCACCGGGGATACGGAAGCTTGCCCGGTCATTATGCGCCAGCCGCTTGCCACCTTTCCCTTTGGCGCGCTGCGTCGGCTGTTGATGCCGCCGCTTTATGCCGGGCTCAGGCTTGCCGACCTCGGGACTTGATGCATCATCCCCGCGGCTCGCGCAGCGCCGATATTTCGTTCGAGCGCACCAATGCTTCTCCGAAAAGGGCAAATACGGTCTCACTTCCTTGTCTGCGCGCCTCGGCAATACGAGCGTAGCTTTCAGCGACCGAAGTAACGGTGACGTTCCCGGCGGCCTGGTTCTCGACGGAAAAGGTGTAGGTCACATTCGGGAGAGGAACGCCCTCCGGACCGGTGTCTTAACCACTCTTTCATTCACCCGGCACCAGCCTTATCTCACAAGCCTTTCAGCAAGATTATCGGAGTCGGACTTGTTTGCCTTGCGCCTGCTACCGGGATCGGCACAGATGGCCGCAGCAGGAGGGTCCAATGCAGGACGACGCAATTACTGACAGCAGATATGCCTGGTGCAGGCTGGGTCTGACGCTTGCGGTATCGGTGATCGTCAACGTCGGCATGTGGGCGATCATCGTCATCATGCCCGCCGTCGAAGCGGAGTTCGGTGTCGGACGGGCGGAGGCGGCAATGCCCTACACGATGACGATGATCGGGTTCGCTATTGGCAACTACGTTCTGGGCCGGGCGGTGGACCGGTTTGGCGTGACCTTTTCGCTTATTGCGGCCGCCGCCGGTGTCGCCGCTGGTTTCAGTCTGGCGACGCTGAGCGGCTCGGTTGCCCTGCTGTCGCTGGCGCAACTGCTCGTTGGGCTGGCCTCTGCCATGGGGTTTGGCCCTCTGATCGCGGATATCTCGCATTGGTTCGTCAAGCGGCGCGGCATTGCCGTAGCGCTGGTGGCAAGCGGCAACTACCTTTCGGGCGCGTTCTGGCCGATGGTTCTGGCCGGGATGCTGGAGACCAGCGGATGGCGAACCGTTTACCTTTTCATGGCCGTGGTCACGATCGTCGGAGTGATCCCGCTGGCGCTGGCATTACGCACCCGCGTGCCGGACCATGTGCAGGCGACCGCGCAGGCGACATCGCTTGCGAATGTGCAGTCTTCGGGGCTGTCGCCGCGCGCGCTGCAGTATCTGCTGGGATTGGCGGGGATCGGCTGTTGCGTGGCGATGTCGATGCCACAGGTGCATCTTGTGTCATACTCTGTCGATCTCGGCTTCGGTCCTGCCGTGGGGGCTGAAATGCTGGCACTGATGCTTATGGGCGGCGTCGGTTCGCGGATCGTTTCGGGCCTGATCGCAGACAGGCTGGGCGGGGTGCGCACGCTGCTGCTGGGCTCAGCCCTGCAATGCCTTGCACTGTTTCTTTACCTGCCGTCCGGCAGCCTCGTATCGCTGTACATTGTCAGTCTCGTCTTTGGCCTCAGTCAGGGCGGGATTGTGCCGAGCTACGCGTTAATTGTGCGGGAATACCTGCCAGCGCGGGAAGCCGGCGGGCGCGTGGGTTTCGTGATGATGGCCACGGTTCTGGGTATGGCTCTGGGCGGGTGGCTCTCGGGGTGGATTTATGACCTCAGTGGTTCGTACAGACTGGCCTTCATCAACGGCATCGCGTGGAATGGCTTGAACATCGCTATAATTCTGTGGCTGCTGGCGCGCAGCCGCCCCCGGCGCGATCTGCGCACGGCCGTCTAACTAACCAAGAAGATCGCCGCGCTTGCGGGCAAGGTCGAGTTGTTTCTGGCGCTCACGGAAACGCGCTTTGTCGGCATCGGTGGTCTTGTCGAAACACTGATGGCAACTGACGCCCTGTTCGAACTCCGGGCGATTGCGGTCTTCGGGCTGGATAGGCTGGCGGCAACCGTGGCACAGAAGATGCGGGCCTTCGCGCAGGCCATGCCCGACGCTCACTCTGTTGTCGAAGACAAAGCAATCACCTTTCCAGGCGCTTTCGGCCTCGGGTACTTCTTCGAGGTATTTCAGGATACCGCCCTTGAGATGGTAAACGTCCTCGATCCCTTGCCCCAGAAGGTAGTTCGTCGATTTTTCGCAGCGGATGCCACCGGTGCAGAACATCGCGATCTTCTTGTTGTGGAATCGGTGCTTATTGGCTTCCCACCAAGCCGGGAATTCGCCGAAACTCTGTGTCTCGGGGTCGATGGCCCCTTCGAAGGTTCCAATGGCGACCTCGTAGTCATTGCGCGTATCAATCACGGCGACATCGGGCTGCGCGATCAATTCATTCCAGTCCTCGGGAGCCACGTAATGACCGACCTTCGCACGTGGGTCGACATCGGGCTGACCCATGGTCACGATCTCACGCTTTAGGCGCACTTTCATCTTGCCGAAGGGCGCGCGGTCGCTCGTTGCCTCTTTCCACTCCAGGTCCGCGCAACCGGGCAGCGCGCGAATATGCGCCAGCACCGCGTCGATGCCGGCGCGAGGGCCGGCGATGGTGCCGTTCACGCCCTCCCGGGCAAGCAGGAGCGTACCGCGCACCTGCGAGCGCAGACACAGGTTCAGAAGATCCGGCTTTAGAGCTGCCGGATCGTCGAACCGTGTGAAATGGTAAAGAGCCGCAATGATGAACATGGGCGCTCAGATACGCCTGGGCGGCGCATCAGGCAAGAGGGGTTTGGCGGATCACCGCTACTGGCATTGACCTGAACGCATCCGCCCCTTAGCCAATGGCGGCAAAAGGAGTATTTTCGATGTCCCAGGCCCTGATCGTAATCGATATGCAGAAAGATTTTTGTCCCGGCGGCGCCCTTGCCGTGCCGGAAGGGGACAACATCGTTGCCGGAATCAATGCATTGATGGCCGAATATAAGACGGTTCTGCTCACCCAGGACTGGCATCCGGCGGGGCATTCGTCCTTCGCCTCGTCACATGAAGGCAAGCAACCTTATGACATGACCGACATGCCATATGGTCCGCAGGTGCTCTGGCCGGACCATTGCATTCAGGGCAGCCTCGGCGCCCAGTTTCACGAAGACCTGCAGACGGACCGGGCCGATCTCATCGTCCGCAAGGGATACAATCCGCAGATCGACAGTTACTCGGCTTTCTTCGAGAACGATCACACCACGCCCACCGGGCTGGAGGGGTATCTGCACACGCGCGGCATTACCGATCTGGTGATGGTTGGGCTGGCTCTCGATTTCTGCGTCAACTTCTCAGCCGTCGATGCGGCGAAACTCGGGTTTTCGGTCACCGTGCGCCAGGACCTGTGCCGCGCCATCGACCTGAATGGCTCTCTTGCTGCTGCCCGGGAGGGCATGACGACGGCAGGTGTCGCATTGGCTGAATAAATCGTAGATCGGTCCCGTATGGGTCGATTTTAGGGGCTTGAGGCGGTAGCTGAGAGCTGAACTCGCAACAACCTTGCCGTTTGATGCGCCACGGGCGAAGATAGCGGCCAGCCCAGCGGCGCTGCATCTTTTGCGCTGCACCGACCGACAGAGAAAAGATCCCGAGGCCTGCCATGGTTGATATCGCCACCCGCGTCTGGAACCACAAGTGGAAGATCGATCCGATCGTGCGGTCTCTGATCGATACGGATTTCTACAAGCTTCTGATGTGCCAGTCGGTGTTTCGCAACAAGCCCGATACGCGGGTGACCTTCAGTCTCATCAACCGGTCGCGGCACGTGCCGCTGGCTGAGCTGATCGACGAGGGAGAGCTACGCGAACAGCTCGACCACATCCGCTCGCTCTCGCTGTCGCGTGGCGAAAGCACATGGCTGCGCGGCAATACGTTCTACGGCAAGCGACAGATGTTCCGCCCGGATTTCATGGAATGGTTCGAAAAGTTGCGCCTGCCGCCGTATCACCTCGAGCGCAAAGGCGATCAGTATGAGCTGACGTTCGAAGGCAGTTGGCCCGAGGTTATGCTGTGGGAAATTCCCGCACTCGCGGTACTCATGGAACTGCGCAGCCGTGCGGTTCTCGACACCATGGGGCGGTTTGAATTGCAGGTCCTTTACGCCCGCGCGATGACACGCGTCTGGGAAAAGATTGAAGCGATGCGCGACATGACTGGTTTGTCCATCGCCGATTTCGGTACCCGGCGGCGTCATAGTTTCCTGTGGCAGGACTGGTGCGTGCAAGCCATGCAGGAAGGGCTGGGTCCGGCCTTTACCGGTACGTCGAACTGCAAGATCGCGATGACCCGTGAACTCGAAGCGATCGGCACGAACGCCCATGAACTGCCGATGGTCTATGCGGCACTCGCCCAGGACGACGAGGCGCTTGCGCGCGCGCCCTATGAGGTTCTGTCGGACTGGCACGAAGAGCACGAAGGTAATCTGCGCATCATTCTGCCCGATACATTCGGCACCACCGGTTTTCTCAAGAACGCGCCGGACTGGCTGGCGGGCTGGACAGGTATCCGCGTGGATAGTGGCGACCCGATGATCGCCGCCGAGGAGGCCATCGCCTGGTGGAAGGATCGCGGCGAAGACCCCAAGCAAAAACGCGTGATCTTCAGCGACGGTCTGGACGTGGACAAGATCCGTAGTCTGCACAAGGCATTCTCCGGGCGTGTCAATGTCTCCTTTGGCTGGGGTACACTTCTGACGAATGATTTTCGCGGGCTGGTGCCGGGCGACCGGTTGGCGCCGTTCTCGCTGGTTTGCAAGGCCGTTCAGGCCAACGGTCGACCGACTGTGAAACTTTCGGACAATCCCAACAAGGCGATGGGGCCGAAAGAAGAGATCGAGCGATATAAGCGTGTTTTTTCGGTGGGCCACCAGACGGCGTTGGAGGTGGTCGTCTGACCGCGAAACGCATACAAAAATGGCCAGAAGACCCGAAGCCTTCTGACCATTTTGTACAGACCGGAAACCAGTTGCGCACACACACGCGCGATGGTCTGTAGAAATCTCGATGCCTGTCAGGCGAGTTGGATAACGTTGTCCGCCATTTCCCTGACCGGCTGTGCTTTCGCATCGATTGTGCCGTTGCGCGGGTACATGTGCTTGGCACCTTCCGGCAGGATCAGATGCATCCTACCCGCTTTACGGCGAATGCCGATGCCAGATCTCTTGGCGACCTTGAAAAGATTGACGAGGACCTGTGCGCGGGACCATCCGGTCTCGCGCACAAGCTGTTCGACATCGCACCCGCGACCCAAAGCATCCAGCAGGAAGCCCGCGACAGTGGCCTCATTTGGCAAAACCACCTTCGAGGGATGCGCTGGTCTGACAAGCATTCTATCTGCGCTTCTACCGTTCAACGCTTCAAGACGTCTGTTTTTGGCCAGTTCGAGTGTCATATCGTTTCCTCACTTCGTGACTTTTGCGGTAAACCGCCGTACTCGTTAACAAATTGGTGGGCGTAACAGCCCGTACTTTTACTCATTCAAAACAGGGTTGGAGTAGATGCCGGTTGCGTCCCGTGCGGTGGACCTCGGCATTACTTCCTGATGGGTATCCTTGGTCTCTGGCTGCCCAGGTGTGATTTCGGCGCGGGTGGTGTAAACGACGTTGTTCGGGCTGCTCAGCAGCGCGAAACGGTCCACATCGCAGGGGGCTGACCGCGTCGGGCAGTGGTGAGATTGGAGAGGAAGCGTCAGAGGGTCTAATGGGTCTAATCCGGCATTCCGAGCGACCTGATCCGGAGCCGGTGCGCAGCCCAAAACAAGGGCAAGCACTGCCGAGCAGGTCGTCGCGTAAATTCCGAATTTGGCGTCCATATACAAATTCCCAAGTTTGCCCCACCCAGGTTTTGTACAGGCGCACAGACATCAATCTGTGTTCGCTTACGCAAAGTTATGCCACATTTTCGCTGCAATTCAATTTCAATCGATTTTCGTTGCCGCTGGCGAAACATTCTGCTGTGCGCCGCTCTCATTGATCGCAACCAATACGGTTCAAGATGCCGAAAATATGCGAAAAATCCATTACAAATAATTGAATTTATTAAATTATATTGAAATTCTGAATTGTGGCAGGATAAATTCCCGAACTGGTTGTATTTGCGACCTGCGGAGGCGAATCGGAGTTGGAGAACGGGGCACTGCAAGCATCAAATAAGGCAACCATTGCCTTAATTCAGGCAAGATCACCGTTTCAAAATTCGGAAGTATGATGAATTATGTCGCAACTGTTCCGTGTCCAGCGACTGGCCCGTTCTGTAAGCCGGTCGCAGACCGCATGTATCGGCTTGCAGTTTCAACTCGGTTTCGGTGGAACTGGTACCACCACCTTTAAATGCTGCATGTGCAGACCTAGCGCGTTCCCCGGCAGCTTTCAATGCATGTGCGCGTGCCTGGGGGGGCTGCCGCATTAATGCATCTTCCGCCTTGGGTGTGTTTCTCCGGGTAATGTCCGTCACGTTTTGCAGGAGGAATATCGAAGTGTACTGCGCATAAAAGACCGCTCCGTGCAGAGCGCGGCAGATTTCGTTCCAATAAATAGAACGTATCATTGCAATATATGAATTTTTGTTAAAGAAC